>CAYGNO010000211.1:0-1724 GCA_964351305.1 uncultured Sulfuricella sp. | reverse complement strand
TGCTCTTCCATGCTTTCCGGCATGATGTACTGGCTGATGTGGTCGTTGACCACATCCTCGCGCATCGCCTGGATGGTTTCGGAAATATCGGCGGCCTCCAGCAACTCGTTGCGCTGGGCGTAGATCACCTTGCGCTGGTCGTTGGAGACATCGTCGTACTCCAGCAACTGTTTGCGGATGTCGAAGTTGCGCGCTTCGACCTTGCGCTGGGCGTTTTCGATGGCGCGGGTCACCCAGGGATGCTCGATCGCCTCGCCTTCCGGCATCTTCAGGCGGTCCATGATGGCCGCCACGCGGTCGGAGGCGAAGATGCGCAGCAGCGGATCTTCCAGCGACAGGTAAAAACGGCTGGAACCATCATCGCCCTGACGCCCGGCGCGGCCGCGCAACTGGTTGTCGACGCGGCGCGACTCATGGCGCTCGGTGCCGATGATGTGCAAACCGCCCGCAGCCAGAACCTGGTCATGCACTGGCTGCCATTCGCCCTTGACCGCATCGTGGCGCTTGATTTTTTCCTCTTCGCTCAGGCTCTCGTCGTGGCGAACCTTCTCGAAATCACCCTCGATGCTGCCGCCCAGCACGATGTCGGTACCGCGGCCGGCCATATTGGTGGCGATGGTGATCGCATTCGGCCTACCTGCCTGCGCCACGATCTCGGCCTCGCGCGCGTGTTGCTTGGCGTTGAGCACCTGATGCGCAAGCTTTTCCTTCTCCAGAAGGTTGGAAATATATTCCGAAGTTTCGATTGAGGTCGTACCGACCAGAACGGGCTGGCCCCGGCTCTGGCACTCCTTGATATCGTTGATCACCGCCTGGTATTTTTCTTTGGCGGTGCGGTAAACCTGATCCATGCGATCCTCGCGGATCATGGGCCGGTGGGGCGGAATCACCACGGTTTCCAAGCCGTAGATCTGCTGGAATTCGTAAGCTTCGGTGTCAGCCGTGCCGGTCATGCCGGAGAGCTTCAGATACATGCGGAAATAGTTCTGGAAGGTAATCGACGCCAGGGTCTGGTTTTCCTTCTGGATCGCCACGCCTTCCTTCGCCTCCACCGCCTGATGCAGGCCATCCGACCAGCGCCGCCCGGACATCAGGCGGCCGGTAAATTCGTCGACGATGACCACTTCGCCATCCTGCACCACATAGTGCTGGTCGCGATGGTACAGGGCGTGGGCGCGCAGCGCCGCGTAGAGGTGATGGACCAGGCTGATGTTGGCGGCATCGTACAGGCTGGAGCCGGGCAGCAGCAGGCCGGCCTGCGTCAACATCTGCTCGGCGTGCTCGTGCCCCTCTTCGCTGAGCAGCACCTGGTGCGACTTCTCATCCACGCTGTAATCGCCAGGCCCATCTTCCAGTTCCTGCTTGACCAGCTTCGGCGCAAGTTCGTTGATACGATGGTACAGATCGACGTTGTCCTCGGCCTGGCCGGAAATGATCAGCGGGGTACGTGCCTCGTCAATCAGGATCGAATCCACCTCGTCGACAATAGCGTAATTCAGGCTGCGCTGCACCCGCTCCGCGGGCTGGTACACCATATTGTCGCGCAGGTAGTCGAACCCGAATTCATTGTTGGTACCGTAGGTGATGTCGGCGGCGTAGGCGGCCTGCTTCTCCTCGTGGTCCATCTGCGACAGGTTGACGCCGACGGTGAGTCCGAGGAAATTGTGGATGCGGCCCATCCACTCGGCATCGCGCTTGGCCAGGTAGTCGTTCACCGTAATCAC
>CAYGNO010000210.1:0-3948 GCA_964351305.1 uncultured Sulfuricella sp. | reverse complement strand
CGAATCCCAATCGGAAGAAATGGTTCCCGCGCATCACCGCGCACTTCAGCGATGTGCTTATCGCGCCGCATGTCGAGCACCTCAGCACTTCGCAAACGCGCGCGCTGTTCACAAACTGGCTGCGCGATCAGATGGTGCGGCAGCAGTTCGAAGTTGAGATGCAGTTCGGCCCGCAAACACTGGCCGAAGCTGTGGTCGAGGCCGCCGCGCGTTTTCCGGGACACGTCGTGTTACAGGACGTGAATGCGGCGCTCACTTACAAGAAACTGCTCGTGAGCGCGGACTTGATGGCCCGACAACTCGACAAGGCGTTGTCGAGAGACGTGAAGAGGGTGGGCGTTTTGCTGCCGAACGAGAACGCCACGCCGGTCGTGTTGCTGAGTCTGTGGACGCTCGGCAAGGAGGCGGCGATTTTTAACTACTCCACAGGGCCGACGATCCTGCTTTCGTGCGCGCAACTCGCAACTGTGAAGCAAATCATCACGTCACGCGCATTTCTCGAGCGCGCGAAGCTCGATGTGAGCGCTTTAAGCGAAGCAGGCATTGACTTCGTTTATCTCGAAGACATTCGCGCGCGAATCTCCGGCAGCGCAAAACTGCGCGCGTTATTAAAGCAAAATTTTTCGGCCGGACTGCCATGCGCGCGGGTGGACACAAATTCAGCCGCAGTCGTTTTGTTCACGAGCGGTTCCGAAGGCGTGCCGAAAGGCGTTGAGCTGACGCACCGCAACATTCTCGCGAACGTACGACAGATGCTCGCCGTGACCGACCTCGCGGACAACGACCGGATCTTCAATGCCATGCCACTCTTCCACAGCTTCGCGCTAACGGTCGGAACGTTGCTGCCGCTCGTGCGCGGGTTGTTCGTGTTCATTTATCCATCGCCGTTGCACTACCGCATGGTGCCAACGATGTTTTACGACGCCGATTGCACCATTATGCTTGGCACCAACACATCCCTGAACGGTTACGCGCGCAAGGCCAACCCTTATGACTTCCGCAGCCTGCGCTACATGTTCTCTGCGGCGGAGAAGTTGCAGGAAACGACCGCAACGACGTGGGTACACCGTTTCGGTATACGCGTCCTCGAAGGCTACGGCACGACCGAGTGCGCTGCGTGCGTGAGCGGGAACACGCCGCTGCAAGCAAAGTATGGCTCGGCGGGGCGGCTCATGCCGGGCATGGAATATAAACTCGAAGGCGTCGAAGGCGTCGCGGAAGGCGGGCGCTTGTTCGTGCGCGGTCCCAACGTGATGAAGGGCTATCTCAACGCGGAGGCGAACGCGAAGTTCCAATCGCTCGGCGGCTGGTACGACACTGGCGATATCGTACGCGTGGATCAAGAAGGCTACTTGTTCATTCTAGGCCGACTGAAGCGCTTCGCCAAAATCAGCGGTGAAATGGTGAGCCTCACTGCGGTCGAAGACGCGCTGGACGGGGCATTTCCGCATTACGGATTGCGTTGCCAGACAGCGGTGGTTTCTCGCCCTGACGAAGATAAAGGCGAGAAACTCATCGCGATTTCCAATGAAGCGAAGCTGACGCTCGATGAGATACGCGCCGCGATCAAAGCGAAAGGTTTGCCTAACATCGCCGTCCCGCGCGAAGTGAAGTTCATCCACGAGATTCCCAGGCTCGGCACCGGCAAGGTGAACTATCGCGAACTGGATAAGATGATTTGACCGTAGCGCGGATCGCCGAGTCCACGAGTTGATGGAGAAATGTCCGCACGGACTCAGCAGTCCGCGCTTCATCGGAGTGAACGAGCCCGAACGAATCCAAATGCGTGTTCATGGCGTAAATGATTCGCCCACGCTCATCTATTTGCCCGGACTGCACGGCGACTGGACGCTGGTCTCCAGCTTCATTCCGGCTTCAGCGCACAACGAGGTGAGGTGCCGGCTACGTCCTGCCGCTTCAAGCCTTGCGCTTGCCTGCCTTCTTGACAAGGTTCGCGAGCAGTTCGCCGATCAGGTCCTTGGTCTGCTAGTCGGTCAGGTTGCCCTGATCGTCGAAGTTTTTCGACGCATTGATCATCACTTCCGGCTGGTTGCGCAAGGAAGGAAATGCGGAAGTCGTCGTTATCGCATGACGGCTTCTCGCACAAGTTTCTAACCCTTGCTGTTCATGCGTCATGCTCGGTGCGCTTCTTTTGGCATGAGTATCGGCCGCGCCGTATCTTGCCGAACAGCGGCCTGCATCGCCAGCATGCGCTTTCGCATCGGCCGCAAAATGAACATGGTCAACTCGCGGCCGATGCCACCCGACACCCAACCGAAGAAAGGTCAGCATATGCCGTTCATGATGCGATCGAGCGTCAGCGCGAAAGCCAGTGCGAGAAATGTCAAGCCCAAACCAGTGTCGCCTTTGTTCATGGCGGCAGCCGGACTAAATCAAGAGGGTCTCGATATCTCCGAAAGCGCTTCACCGGCGACCTCGATATCGGCGCTCACAACGGCAAAATCGCCCAGCGCCACGATTCCCACGAGTCGCTTATCGGCGTTCACAATCGGCAAGCGTCGAATCTGACGATCGCCCATGAGCTTTGCCGCATCGTCCACGGAATCTTCCTCGTATGCCCAGACGATACCTTCGGACATGATCTCGCGCACCTTGGTGCTCGGATCCTTGCCCTCGGCCACGGCGCGAATGACAATGTCGCGATCTGATATCGTTCCGATCATGCGATCGTTTTCTCCCACGGGCATCATTCCGAAATTACCCTTGCGCATATGTTGCGCAGCTTCCTTGATCGTTCCATCCGGGCTAATAATCTGCACATCACGGCTCATCAAATCTTTAAGCTTTTGCATGTCTATCTCCTTGTCTCAAACATCAATAAAAAACGCGATTTACGAACGATCGCGCAGTTCCGTCACGCCCTCCTTCGTCGCACAGTGATTACAGCAAAACATCCGGCCGCCGTTCTCCAAGCCATGCCCGACGATGCGTACACCGCAATGTGCACAGGTGGGCGCAAGTGCGTGGATCGCGCATTCGAAGCTATCAAAAATATAGGTTTTACCCAGAGCCATCACCTGAAAAGATTTATCGTACTCATTTCCGCATCCATCGCATTTAGCCATAAGTCTCTCCTCTGTTGAATCGGTTGTCGCACTGGTACGGCTTCACGTCAGGCGTCAACCGTACGCACATTTTGTAGGCGCTGGTTCCAGTTGATATCAGCTTTAAAATTACTAATCAAAATCTGAGTCGTCCTAAAACCAGCAGCCGTTTTCACGCAGTTATTACTTGGCCGAACACTCGCATGCAGTTGCCGAATGTTTTTGTGCCTTATTGCAACAATCCATTGCGCTCTTGGAACTGACCTTAGCATCACTCAGCTTGTTCTGATCGTGACATTCCGCTGCTTTGCGATGGTGTTTGGCTGCTTCTTCATGATCGCTTGCAGCCTGTTTATGGAGACCGCTAGCTTCATTGGTATTTGACATGATGTATGTTCCCTTCTTAGAAAATGCTGATGAATTGAAATCCAACGTGCATGACGCAGAATTGACCGAACGTCATGGCACATCACCATAAGCTTTCAAGCGCGGTTAAACAGTGCGCCAGCGCACATAGTGCGAAACGCTCACGGTCTCTTCCTGACACGGACTTGCCCGTCGAGCTATGTTTATAGCCATCTTGAAAGCGGACAGTGGGGCTTTACGTTCAGGTCAATTTATTCAAGTCACCCAGTAGCAGACACTGGTGACGGGCGACCCAAACCAGCCAATCGATCTACTCTGAAGCAAACATTCAATAGCCGTGCTGAGATGCCTGGCAATTCGTGCATCGGGTTGCCCGATCTTTCTCGAGCATGTTGTTATTCCAATTCTATTTCAAAGGTCAAATAACTCGGTAGGGGCGTGATTTATCGCGCCCTGATCTATTCATGTATCAGAAGAAGGGCGCGATAAATCACGCCCCTACGATATTGCACTATTG
>CAYGNO010000209.1:0-3963 GCA_964351305.1 uncultured Sulfuricella sp. | reverse complement strand
ATATTGAGGTGCACCGGCACGCCCATCAACTTCTGCAGCTGGGATTTCAATGCTTCGATATCCTCGCCCTTCTTGCCGATCACCACACCCGGACGGGCGCTGTAAATCGATATTCTGGCGTTACGCGCCGGACGTTCAATAATGATTTTTCCTACTGAGGCATGCGCCAGCTTCTTTTTGAGAAAGTCGCGGACCTTGATGTCGTCAGCCAGCATTCCTGCAAAATTCTTACTGTTGGCATACCACTTCGATGTCCAGTTCTTGAGCACACTAAGCCGAAAACCGATTGGATTAATCTTCTGTCCCATGTTCTTTCCTCTTAGTTTCCGACAGTGACTGTGATATGGCAGGTAGGCTTGAGTATCCTCGCGCCTCGACCTTTCGCACGTGCACGGAAACGCTTCATCGTCGAACCCTCGTCCACAAGAATGGTCGCAACCTTGAGTTCATCAATGTCAGCGCCCTCATTATGCTCGGCGTTGGCAATCGCAGACTCCAGCACTTTCTTGATAATCACCGCGCCCTTCTTCGGGCTGAAGGTCAGGATGTTCAACGCGCGGTCAACGGGCAGTCCGCGAATCTGATCGGCAACCAGTCGGCCTTTTTGCGCCGACAGCCTGGTACCGCGTAATACAGCACTAACTCTCATCATAGCCTCTCTTATCTCTTGGCTTTCTTATCCGCCGCATGCCCTTTGAAGGTACGTGTCAGCGAAAATTCACCCAGCTTGTGGCCGACCATGTTTTCCGAAATGTACACGGGGATATGCAGCTTGCCGTTGTGTACAGCGATCGTCAAACCAACGAAATCCGGCATCACCGTGGAGCGACGCGACCAGGTCTTGATCGGGCGCTTGTCATGGGTTGCGCGTGCCGCATCCACCTTGGTGATCAAGTGCGCGTCAACAAATGGACCTTTTTTAATAGAACGTGCCATATCTGTTACCTCTTATTCGACGGACGGCGATTCACAATCATGCCGGATGTGCGCTTGTTGCTCCGCGTACGGTAGCCCTTGGTCGGCGTGCCCCACGGACTGACCGGATGACGGCCCGCGGCAGTCTTGCCTTCGCCGCCACCGTGCGGGTGGTCAACAGGGTTCATCGCAACGCCGCGCACTGTCGGGCGAACACCGCGCCAGCGCATCGCGCCGGCCTTGCCGATGGAACGCAGGTTATGCTCGGAATTACCGACTTCACCGATGGTCGCCTTGCAATCTACATGCACCTTGCGCACCTCGCCGGAACGTAAACGCACCTGGGCGTAAGCTCCCTCACGGGCCATCAGCTGCACGGAAGCGCCGGCAGAGCGAGCCATCTGAGCACCCTTGCCGGGTTGCATTTCGATACAGTGAATGATGGTGCCCACCGGAATGTTACGCAGGGGCAGCGTATTGCCCGGCTTGATCGGAGAATCCGAGCCGCTCACCACCTGCGTGCCCACGCTCACACCCTTGGCCGCAATAATATAGCGACGCTCACCGTCGGCGTAGCACAGCAAGGCCAGATGGGCGGTGCGGTTCGGATCGTATTCCAGACGTTCGACCTTAGCCGGAACACCATCCTTGTCGCGTTTAAAATCAACCACGCGGTAGTGCTGCTTGTGTCCGCCACCCTGATGCCGAACGGTAATCCGGCCATGATGGTTACGGCCGGCATTGCGCGACTGGCTTTCCAGCAGCGGTGCGTGAGGCTTGCCCTTGTGCAGTTCCGGCGTGACGATTTTTACTACAGCGCGCCGGCCCGCAGATGTCGGTTTAACTTTGATAATTGCCATCGTTGCTCTCCTACTCGCCCGCTGCGAAATTGATTTCTTGGCCAGGCTTCAGGGCGACGTAGGCCTTTTTCCAGTCCTTGCGACGGCCTGAAATTTTACCAAACCGCTTAACCTTGCCCTTGACGTTCACCACCTGGACACTGTCCACTTCAACCTTGAACAGCAACTCCACTGCGGCCTTGATTTCCGGCTTGGTGGCGTTAGTCACTACGCGGAAAGCCACTTGCTCATGCTTGTCCGCAATCATGGTGCTCTTCTCGGATATCTGGGGAGCCAGAATGACCTGCATCAGGCGTTCCTGATTAAATTTGGGCGCGTTCATGCGTACATCTCCTCAAATTTTTTCACCGCACTGCGGGTCATCAGCACATTCGGGTAGTGCACCATGCTTACCGGATCGGCGCGATGCGCTTCCAGTACCAGCACATGCGGCAGATTCCGGGCCGAAAGGTAAAGATTCTCATCCATCTCGTCGGTGATGATCAGCACCTTGTCCATCCCCATGCTCTTGATCTTTTGCGCCAATGCCTTGGTCTTCGGCGTATCGACGGAGAAGCTCTCTACCACCGAGAGCCGACCCAGTCGCGCCAGCTCGGAAAGAATCGAGCTGATGCCGGCACGGAACATCTTTTTGTTGACCTTCTGGCTGAAGTTTTCATCAGGCCTGTTCGGGAAAATCTGACCGCCGCCACGCCACAGAGGGCTGGAGGCCATACCCGCACGGGCACGGCCGGTACCCTTTTGACGCCATGGCTTTTTGGTGCTATGGGCAACTTCGCTACGGTCTTTTTGGGCGCGGTTACCGCTACGAGCGTTAGCCATGTAGGCGGTTACAACCTGGTGAACCAGCGCCTCATTGAATTCGCGACCGAACAAATCATCCGAAGCGGTGATGCTGGCGGTCGATTGTCCCTGGTCATTAATTAGTTTCAATTCCATCATGCACCTCCCTTTACGCTCGGGCGCACAATCAGATCGCCGCCCTTGGAGCCGGGAACCGCACCCTTGATCAGGAGCAGTTGGCGCTCGGTATCGATACGGACGATTTCAAGGTTTTGAGTGGTGCGCTTGACGGCGCCATAGTGGCCAGCCATCCGCTTGCCGGGGAACACACGGCCGGGATCCTGGTTCTGACCAATCGAGCCTGCGCTGTTATGGGAACGCGAGTTACCGTGAGTGGCACGATTCGAGCTGAAGTGGTGACGCTTGATCGCGCCGGTGAAACCTTTACCTTGCGTGGTACCGGTTACATCCACCATTTGACCGACCTGAAACAGGCCAATACTAACCGCGCCGCCCAGACTCATCTTGGCAGCATCTTCGCCAGCAACCGTGAATTCTCTGAGAACACGACCAGCCTCGACACCTGCTTTGGCATAATGCCCAGCCAGTGGTTGAGTGACGCGGTTCTTGCGGCGTGTACCGAATGCAACTTGAACAGCGGTATAACCATCTGTTGCGGGAGTTTTAATCTGGGTCACGCGATTGTTGGACACGTCCACAACGGTCACCGGCACGGAAGTTCCGTCCTCGGTAAACACGCGGGTCATGCCAATCTTGCGACCGACAAGTCCTAAGCTCATCACAATTATCCTTCTTACAAGGCCGGTTACGATTGACCGGCGGTTTTAACAGCATACGATCTTTCATGAGCTTCAGCTCATAGAAAGTCGGATTACCAGTTGGTGCAAAATGCACGCTTGAAAAAAACGGTGGAGTATACACCGTTTTAACAACCGCATCAATTCTGCCTGCTCTACTACTTCTTTACCAGGTTACAGCTTGATTTCCACATCCACGCCAGCCGGCAGATCCAGCTTCATCAGCGCATCTACCGTTTTGTCGGTAGGGTCGATAATGTCCATCAGACGCAGGTGAGTACGGATTTCCAACTGGTCGCGCGAAGTCTTGTTGACATGCGGCGAACGCAGAATGTCAAAACGCTCGATACGGGTGGGCAAAGGAACGGGGCCTTTAACCACGGCGCCAGTACGTTTTGCGGTTTCCACAATTTCCAGCGCAGACTGATCGATCAGACGATAATCAAACGCCTTCAGGCGGATACGAATTTTTTGACTTTGCATGTTTTATCCAAAGAGCGGTGCAACGGACCAAGGCCCGCTGCTTGTTTAATTACTCGATAACCTTTGCCACGACGCCGGCGCCGACGGTACGACCGCCTTCGCGG
>CAYGNO010000208.1:0-3987 GCA_964351305.1 uncultured Sulfuricella sp. | reverse complement strand
GTCTGGCGCATGTAGGTGGATTTTCCGCCCATGTTCGGGCCGGTGATCAGCAGCATCTGACGGGTGCGGGAAAGCAAAGAATCGTTGGCGATGAAGTTGGTGGTTTGTGCTTCCACCACCGGATGGCGGCCCCCCACGATTTCGATCATCGCATCGTCGGTAAATTCAGGTGCGATCCAGCCCAGGGTTTCGGCCCGCTCGGCAAGCGCAGCCAGCACGTCGAGCTCGGCCACCGCTGCGGCGATCTCCTGAAGTGCCGGAATGTGTGGCGCCAGATTGTCCAGTAGCGACTCATACAGCATTTTCTCGCGCGCCAGCGCCCGCTCCGAGGCCGACAGGGCCTTGTCCTCGAAAGTCTTCAGTTCCGGCGTGATAAAGCGTTCCGCGTTCTTCAGCGTCTGGCGCCGGCGGTAATCGTCCGGTACCGCATCGGCCTGGCTGCGCGTGACCTCGATGTAAAAGCCGTGCACCCGGTTGTATTCGACTTTCAGATTGGCGATGCCGCTGCGTTCGCGTTCCCTGGCTTCGAGGGCCAGCAGGAATTCGCCGCAGTTGCTCTGAATCGCGCGCAGTTCGTCGAGCTCGGCATCGTAGCCGGTGGCGATGACGCCGCCTTCGCGCAACACCGCCGCCGGCTCGGGCTGGATTGCACGAGTGAGCTCGGTGACCAGTGTTTCCGGCGCATGGAGCCGGTTTGCCAGCTGCGTCAGGCGTGGGCTGTCGAGCAGTGCCGTTTCTCCGGCGATGGGTGGCAAGGCCAGCAGGCTGTTGCGCAGCCCGGCAAGGTCCCTGGGGCGCGCGGACCTGAGCGCGATGCGCGCAGTGATGCGCTCGATGTCGGCGATCTGCTTCAGGTCTTGGTGGGCCTGTACGTAGGCGGGTGCGCCAGATTCGCCGATCAGCCGGGTGATGGCGTCGAGCCGGGCGCGCAGCTCGGCACTATTATGTGGGGCGCGCAACGGATGGTGCAGCCAGTGGCGCAGCAGGCGGCTGCCCATGCTGCCGGCGGTGGTGTCGAGCAGAGAATAAAGCGTCGGCGCGGGTTCGCCGCGCAGGGTTTCGGAAATTTCCAGATTGCGCCGGGCGGCGGCGTCGAGCAAGACGTAGCCGTCCTCACGTTCGACCCGCAAGCCGCGGATATGGGGCAGCGCACCGCACTGCGTATTTTTCGCGTATTCCAGCAATGCCCCTGCGGCCTCGATGGCGCAGTGTAGTTCATGGCAACCGAAGCCCTGCAAATCCAGGGTGGCGAATTGTCGGCATAGCCGTTGCAAAGCCGAGTCGTAATCGAACTGCCACGGGGGCAGGGTTCTGCGCGTACATTTCAGGTTTTCCAGCGCGGCATTGGCGTAGCCTTCAGGGAGCAGGATTTCCGCCGGTTTGAGGCGCTCCAGCGTCGCGTCGAGGCGGTCTGGCCGGATTTCTGCGACGCTGAAGCGCCCGCTGGCGAGGTTGAGCCAGGCCAGCCCCAGCATATTCTTCCCCGGAACCAGCGCGAGCAGCAGTTTATCCTGCTTTTCGTCGAGCAGCGCCGCGTCGGTCAAGGTACCGGGCGTGATGATACGCATCACCTTGCGTTCCACCGGGCCTTTGGCGGTGGCCGGGTCGCCGATCTGTTCGCAGATTGCTACCGTCATTCCGAGCTTGACCAGCTTGGCGAGATATTGCTCGGCGGCATGGTAGGGTACGCCCGCCATCTTGATCGGTTGTCCTGCGGTTGCGCCACGGGTGGTGAGGGTGATGTCCAGCAGCTGCGCAGCCTTCTCCGCATCGTCGAAGAACAGCTCGTAGAAGTCCCCCATGCGGTAGAACAGCAGCATGTCTGGGTGTTCCGCCTTGATGCGCAGGTACTGCTGCATCATCGGGGTGTGCCGGGACAGATCTTCCGGGGCGTTCATGGGGCGTGGCTTTATTTTGCCTTTGCCGCCAGATGGGGTGCGATGGTCTGGAGTAGTTGCACGAACACTTTAGGGTTGCCGGCAACGATGTTGCCGCTTTGCAGGTAGTCCGGCTCGCCCTGGAAATCGCCCACCAGTCCGCCCGCTTCCTGAACCATCAGCGCGCCGGCGGCGATATCCCAGGCTTTCAGGTCGAACTCCCAGAAGCCGTCGAAGCGGCCGGCGGCCGTGTAGGCCAGGTCCAGCGCGGCCGAACCGGGCCGGCGCAGGCCGGCGGTTTTTTGCATCAGCTCGCGGAAAATACCCAGATAGGAATCAAGATGGGTGAAGTCGCGGAACGGGAAGCCGGTGCCGATCAGGGCGTCCTTCAGGTATTCGCAACGGCTGACACGGAGGCGGCGGTCGTTGAGGAAGGCGCCGGCGCCGCGCGAGGCGGTGAACAGGTCGTTGCGGCTGGGATCGTAGATGACGGCGTGGGTCAGTACGCCCTTATGCTGCATGGCGATCGAAACGGCGTACTGCGGGAAACCGTGGAGAAAGTTGGTGGTGCCGTCGAGAGGGTCGATGATCCACTGGAATTCAGAGTCGCCCTGCGCGCCGCTTTCTTCTGCTAAAATTGCGTGCTTCGGGTAGGCATCCAGCAGGACTTCCTTGATAGCATCTTCCGCTTTTTGATCCACTTCGCTGACGAAATCATTAAAGCTCTTGTGTTTGATCGTGAGCGAATCCAGGTTTTGGGAGGCGCGGTTGATGATCTGACCGGCACGGCGCGCGGCCTTGACCGCGGTGTTGAGCATGGGATGCATGGGTTATCCTGGGAAAGTTAAGGAACAAAACGCTGAGCGCATCACCGCTATTTTAATGGGAAACCACGGATGAAGAAACCCAATGTTCTGAATAACATTCGCATCGTGCTCAGTCACACCAGCCACCCCGGCAATATCGGCGCGGCTGCGCGGGCGATGAAGACGATGGGATTGGAGCGCCTTTATCTGGTCAACCCCAAGGCTTTTCCCGATCCCGTCGCGGATGCGCGCGCTGCCGGGGCGTCGGACGTACTGGAAAATGCACAGGTTTGCGCTACCCTGGACGAGGCGTTGGCCGGTACGGTGCTCGCCGTGGCGGTAACCGCCCGGCGGCGCGATCTCTCCCACGAAATGCTGTCCGCGCATCAAGCGGCGTCCCGCATGATCAAGCTTGCTCCCCAGGGGGAAGTGGCGCTGCTGTTCGGTACCGAGATGTCGGGGCTGTCCAACGCCGAACTGGACAAGTGCCAGTTGCTCGCCACCATACCGGCCAATCCGGAATTTACCTCGCTGAATCTGGCCTCTGCGGTACAAATCCTGGCTTACGAACTGCGCATGGCATTCCTTGGTGCTACCGAAACGCCTGCGGCAAAGGCGCTGGAAGCTGCCAGCTTCGAGGATGTGGAGCGGTTCTATCAACACCTGGAGCGGACCATGATAGACACCGGTTTTCTCGATCCGGCTTGCCCAGGGCGCTTGATGCAGCGGTTGAGAAGGTTGTTTGCACGGGCGCGCCCGGAAAAGGAGGAGGTCAGCATTCTGCGCGGGATTTTGACTTCGGTGGAAAAATTCACAAATAAATGAAAAAACCCATAGTTGACTAACGGAGTCTGGAATATAATATTTTCCTTATATTTCGGAATCGAGAGCTGGGTGCCTCTAAAAATTTAGAGTTCGCCCAAATGCAAGGCGCGGAAAAAAATTCGCCGCGCCGCATATGAATGATATGTAAGCAAGAAATTTTTTCCGCAACGCAGCAGTTGGGATGAAATCTGGATTTTTAGAGGTACCCTGATGTTCGATCATTTGCGGGAAGATATATCGGTCGTGTTCGAGCGGGATCCGGCTGCGCGTTCCGCCTGGGAGGTGCTGACCACCTATCCGGGCCTGCATGCGCTGCTGGTGCACCGCCTGGCGCAACGCCTGTGGCACTGGAACCTGAAGTGGCTGGCGCGCTTTGTCGCCCATCTGGGGCGCTGGCTGACCGGCATCGAGATTCATCCGGGCGCGCAAATCGGGCGGCGCGTCTTCATCGACCACGGCATGGGCGTGGTCATCGGCGA
>CAYGNO010000207.1:3333-4044 GCA_964351305.1 uncultured Sulfuricella sp. | reverse complement strand
TCATCACCCTGGGCGACCTGGAAGCCACGGTATCGCTTGCCATCATCCTGTGCGGGCTGGTGGGCGCCATCGTCTGGAATCTGCTGACCTGGTGGCGCGGCATTCCTTCCTCCTCCTCGCACGCGCTGGTGGGCGGGCTGGCCGGCGCGGTGGCGGTTTCCGCCGGCGCCGACCATGTCGCATGGGGCTTCGGCGAGCTGCTGCTGCACGGCCACTTCACCGGGATAACCAAGGTGCTGCTGGCCCTGGTGCTGTCGCCGCTGGTCGGCTTCTGGGCCGGATTCCTTTTGCACCGCTTGATGCTGCTCCTGCTGCGCGGCGCGAAGCCGTCCATCAACCGCAACCTGCGCCGCGTCCAGTTCCTCACCGCCGCCGGCCTGGCCTTTTCTCACGGCGCCAACGATGCGCAGAAAAGCATGGGCATCCTCACTCTGGTGCTGCTGCTGGGCGGCTTCATCCACGAATTCGTCGTGCCGTTCTGGGTGATGCTGGCCTGCGCCACGGCAATCACGCTGGGCATCCTGACCGGCGGCTGGCGCATCGTGCGCACCCTGGGCTTCGCCATCTACAAGGTACGGCCGCTGCATGCGCTGGATTCCCAGCTGGCTTCCGCGGGGGTGATTTTCGCCGCCTCCCTGGTCGGCGCGCCGGTCTCCACCACCCATGTGGTCGCCACCTCGATCATGGGGATCGGCGCCTCCGAGCGTCCCA
>CAYGNO010000207.1:0-3323 GCA_964351305.1 uncultured Sulfuricella sp. | reverse complement strand
GTCCCAAGGCGGTGCGCTGGGTCAAGGCCGAGGAAATCTCGGTCACCTGGCTGGTCACCATTCCCGGCGCCGCGGCGGTGGCAATCGCTTGTTTTTTCATGGTACGGCTGGCAATGAAATCGATAGGATAAAATCATGCGCGAACAATCCCCCTCCTTCTTCTCGACCTTCTTCGCCCGGGTTTTTCCCAAAACGCCGGATTTCTTCAAGCTGCTGACCGAGCAGTGCCAGCAGGTCAGCCATTCGGTCGACGATCTGGTTGAATTCATGAAAACCGGAAACGAGGAGCTGGGGAAAAAAATCAAGCAGGATGAGCACGAAGCCGACCTCATCAAAATGCGCAACCTGCATGCCCTGAACGAGGCCTTCTCCACCCCGATCGACCGCGAGGACATTTACCGGGCGATCGCCGACCTCGACCGGATCGTGACCTACTGCAAAACCACCGTCAGCGAAATGGACGTGCTGGGCGTGGCGCCGGATACTTTCATCGTGGAAAAATCCAAGCTGCTGCAGGAAGGCGTAGACGCTCTGGTGGCGGGCTTCGGCAAGCTGAGAACGGAGCCCCTGGCGGCGGCGGACGATGCCGACAAGGCGCGCAAGGCGCAGCGGCGGGTCGAAAGGCTGTATCGCATCGCCCTGGCCGAACTGTTCAAGGGCGACGACTACATCAACATGTTCAAGCGCCGCGAAATATACCGCCACCTCTCCAACGCCGCCCACAACATGGCGCACTGCGCCAACACCCTGCACGACATCGTGGTGAAGATCTGCTGATGCGCTAGCAGCCTGTCGGACTTAAAGAATCGAAGCGAAAAAGGAGCTGGTCGAGGGCAGATTTTCACGATTTTCAAGCCAATAGTTATTCATATTGGCGCAGGAAAGCGGGGAAATATGCACCGGCCAGGTCATTTTGCAGCCGATCTCCTTTAAGCCCGACAGGCTGCTAGGTCAGCAGCACCGCGACGATGCCGCTGAGGAAAATCCCGTCGAACGTCCCGGCCCCGCCGATTGACGCAAACGGCGCACCCATTTTTCGAATATCGCCAAGACGCGACAGATCGGCACCGATCAAGACGCCCAACGTGCCGCTGATGTAGGCGAGGGGCGCGCTGTGCTGCGGGTCGATGATGAGAGAGACCATAGACGCAACCAGCGGTGCGACAAAAATCGGAATACCGATCCCCACGCCCGGCACCGGGCGGCTCGTCAGCCTGCACACCGCGGCCACCATCGCGATGGCACTTATCACCATCAGCGGGTTGAGAGGATTATGCCGTAACAGGTAGACCGAAAAAGCCAGCGGCACCAGGCAGCCGCCCACATTGATCGCCACCACGGTCTTGCCGGTAAACACCATCGGCGGCAGCCTGAGCAGGCTGCGGAACGGCTGCGGCATGGGCGGCGGCATCCCCTCTGCCTTGACGCTGAACAGCGGCAGGTTGATCAGGCTGCCGAGCAGCGAGGTGAACAGCAACAATGTGGCGGAATTTGGCGACAGGCCGAGCTTGTCGAAGGCCAGGGTCAGGGCGCCGATCTGGACAAAAACTGCCAGCAGACCGAGCGCGGCCAGAAGCAGCGCGAAATAGAAAGGCGAAAACGGCATGGTTTCCTTTACCGGTTAAACCAAGAAAAAGCTATTAAACCGCAGAGGACGCGGAGGACGCAGAGGAAAAACAAGACGTTGGCAAGTTGTGCTGAGTCACTCGCTGGGTAAGCGTGCTTGTTACGCTAGCTATCTGAATTCCTCTGCGTCCTCCGCGTCCTCTGCGGTAAAACGCCTTTTTTAAAACCCAAAACACCCTTTTATTAAAGCAGGAAAACCGTGGCCAGGCCGAGGAAAATGAAAAAAC
Source organism: uncultured Sulfuricella sp. (assembly GCA_964351305.1). GTDB lineage: Bacteria > Pseudomonadota > Gammaproteobacteria > Burkholderiales > Sulfuricellaceae > Sulfuricella. The sequence continues at coordinate 1,470 of CAYGNO010000207.1, read as the reverse complement.
CGCCGCTGTCGGTCACGGCGGTGATCATCACGCTGGAACCCACCGCCGGATCGCGCCCGAGCTTGTGCATGAGCATCGGAATCAGCACGCCCATCAGCGCCGCCAGAACGAGGTTGAGCATCATCGCCCCGGTCATCACCGCGCCCAACGCAGCATTGCGGTAGAGGAGCCAGGCGACCAGGCCGATGATGCCGCCCCAGATCAGCCCGTTGACCAGGCTGACCCCGAGCTCCTTGAGGAACAGCTTGCGGATGCCTCTGCCGCGAATCTGCCCCAGCGCCAGGGCGCGGACGATCATGGTCGTGGTCTGGTTGCCGGAATTGCCGCCGATCCCGGCAACGATCGGCATCAGCGCCGCCAGCGCGACGATTTTCTCAATCGATCCTTCGAATGCGCCGATCACGCGCGAGGCGATGAACGCCGTCACCAGATTGAGAGCCAGCCAGGTCCAGCGGTTCTGGATACTTTTCCACACCGTTGCGAACAGATCCTCTTCTTCGCGCAAGCCGGCCATGGAGAGCATTTCGCTGTCGGATTCTTCGCGAATGAAGTCCATCATCACATCCACCGTCAAGCGCCCCACCAGCTTGTTTCTCCTGTCCACCACCGGGGCGGAAACCAGGTCATAGCGTTCGAACGCCGAGGCGGCCTCGTTCGCGTCATCATCAGGATAAAAAGTCACTGCGTCCTCGGCCATCACTGCCGCTACGCTCGCGGCGGGATCATGGACCAGCAGCCGCTCAAGAGACAATACCCCTTTGAAATTATCATCGCGATCCACCACGAACAGTTTGTCGGTGTGTCCCGGCAGCTCTCCCAGTCGGCGCATATAGCGCAAAACCACTTCCAGGCTGATATCGTCGCGGATGGAAACCATGTCGAAATCCATCAGCGCGCCGACCGCATCTTCCGGATAGGACATGGCCGACTGCAGGTGAGCGCGGTTCTGGGCGTCCATCGACACCATCAGCTCATGCAGCACGTCGTGCGGCAGGTCGGGCGCAAGGTCGGCGATCTCGTCGGTATCGAGCTGTTCGGCGGCGGCGAGGAGTTCCTCGCTGTCCATGCTGGCGATCAGGGATTCGCGCACCGCATCGGAAACTTCCAGCAGGATGTCGCCGTCCCGCTCGACCTTGACCAGGTTCCAGACCAGCAGGCGCTGCTCCAGCGGCAAGGCTTCGAGGATGTATGCGATATCAGCGGAGTGGAGCTCGTCGAGCTTTTTCTGCAATTCGGCCAGATGCTGCTTGTGCACCAGCGTCTCGACCAGATCATGGCGCGGCATGTCCTGTTTATGGACGAGCCCTTCCACCAGATGATGCCGGCTCAGCAGTTCGATGACCTGCTGCAGTGTCTCCTGCAGGCTTTCCTGGATCTTGGTTTTTTCAATTTCCGACATGCCGTTGTCCCTTTGGCGCTTGGCTATCAGCTCGTAGGGTGGGCACGTTTTTGTGCCCACGCGGTGAGAGG
>CAYGNO010000206.1:0-4050 GCA_964351305.1 uncultured Sulfuricella sp. | reverse complement strand
TCAATCGAAATCCGCAACGCCGCCGACACCGCCCACGGCGTCAGCATGAAAGACAAAATCAGAATACTGCCCAGCAAAGACAGGTGGGCTTCAGAGCCCAGGCCAGACATCGCACCATCCACCGCGCCGGCGCCAAAAATCAGCACCGGGATGTAGAGCGGCAACACCAGCAGCGACACCAGCACACCGCCGCCACGCAAGCCTAAAGTCAGGGCGGCGCCGATCGCACCGATCAAAGACAGCACTGGAGTCCCGAGCAGCAGCGAAAACACCAGCACGCCCAGCGCCTCGTTCGACAGGCCGAACTGAACGCCCAGCACCGGCGCCACGAGAATCAGCGGCACCCCGCTCACCAGCCAGTGAGACACTATTTTACCGGTTATCCAGACTACCGGGGGAGTCGGCGTCAACACTAACTGCTCCAGCGTGCCATCGGCGTAATCGCTGGCAAACATCCGGCCGAGAGACAACATCGCCGCCAGCAGGGCGGCCACCCACACCACGCCGCCGCCCATCAGGCGCAGCAGCTTGGGGTCGGGCCCCACGCCCAGCGGAAACAGGCTGGCGACGATGACGAAAAAAAACAGCACGGTAAGCACATCCCCGCGCCGCCTCATGGCCAGCGTCAACTCGCGCCGCAGCAGCACGAAAACTATTTGCAGCGTGTTCATGGCGTCAACTGCAAGGTTTTGGGCACTATGCCCGTGATCATGACCGGTTGATGCGTGGTCATCAAAGCCATGCCTCCCTGGCGCAAATGCTCGCCGATCAAAGTCTGCACCAGTTGCAGGGCGGCCTGATCGAGTGCCGTCAACGGCTCATCGAGTATCCACAATTTGGCCTTGGCCAGCATCAGACGGGCCAGCGCAACGCGCCGACGCTGCCCTTGTGACAGCGATTTCGTCGGCAGGTTCAAACAATGGCCCAAACCGAGGTGCCCCAGCGCACCCTTCACCTCATCGCTATCCACCGCAATCCCCGCCAGGCGACAGGAAAAGTCGAGATTCTCGAAGGCGCTCAGATCCTCCTTGACCGCAGGCGCATGCCCGAAATAGGCCATCTCGGCATGGTAGGTCTCGCGCGCCGCGCCGATCTCTTCGCCACGCCACAGAATTTCACCGAACTCCGGCGTCAGCAGGCCGCACACCATTCGCAGCAGACTGGTTTTGCCGCTGCCGTTGGCGCCTTGCACCAGCAGCAGTTCCCCTTCGCTTAGAGTGAAGTTCAGATGACCGAACAAGTTGCGCTCGCCTCTTACACAGGCGAGGTCTTTGCCTTCCAGCATTAATCGTTGCCCAAATCTTGAAAAAAGCATTGTACTGGAAAAATCCGAATGACTTAGTATTGCGCACCCCAAAAATCTAAGCCGCCAAAACCGCGCTATTTCCTCAACATTTAAGCAGTGGTGGTGCGGTTGAAATTTGAATCCACCCCGACCCCTTTAGCCCTTCGACCCCTTTAGCCTTTGAATCCACAGAGAGGGGTCGGCACAAAGTCTTTGACGAAATTCACGCGGGCCACTTGGATGTCCGGGACGAGACCCGATGTTTTGAGATCGATTACAATACTCCCGGCACAGCATGTGTTCTTCGCAGCGCCAGCGGAGAAAACCGTGGAAAGATGCTTACGGGCACCGGATGAAATTCGTACTCGAGCAGTCCCTGCCAGCTCTTCATGAATATCAAGGCCGCGTGTACGCTCGCCCCAAGAAGTAAGTGTGGATTGGAGGCCGCCATGGATGGGCGCGCGAGAAAGGCAGGCCAGCAGTAAATCGCCCGCGCCGCATGCAGGGTCCGCCAAGACCGCACCTTGCAATATTTTGTGTTGGATCATATCCGCAACGGACGATGCAAGTCGTTGCCCGGAAAAGAACATGCCGAATTTTAAGCGTGCCTCACGAGCGACGTGCTCTTGGAGTGCCTTCGATGCGCCACCATTTAACAGATGATGGATTCGATCATTGTCAAAAGCCTTAGTCTGAATGGCATCCGCTAGGGTCGAAGTAACTTCCGCCCGGAAGCAGGAATATCCAAGCAACTCTTCGACATGCTCACTTACAGCAGGCACCTTTCCATGAAGCGATTGGAAGTCACGCTTCTTTTTGAGGGTGTCCGGATTAGATTTCTTTATCATGCTTATGCTTCATGTGTTCGTTATTTCAGCAGCTAGGCGTAACCCAGAGTCACGGGAAATTGTTTGTAAAAGCATAACGCGCCGGTACTCCACGCTCCAAAGCTTACCTTTATCAAAGGGCCGTGTCAGCCGTTTCAAGCATTCATCTGCACATTCTAGCCATACGGCGCTTTGAGTCCCGTGGCGTCGAGGGTCAGTCTAACATCCAACATTCAGACTGCTGAAAGGTGCCGGCCTCGAAGAGGTGGCGGCAGAAATGAATGGGCACTCCAATTGGAGTGCCCAGAGTCATACAGGATTGGCGCGCCCGACAGGATTCGAACCTGTGACCCTTGGCTTCGGAAACCAATACTCTATCCATCTGAGCTACGGGCGCATTGAGAAAATCAGGCGCAAATCATAGCGGTTTTTTCCGGCAACGTCCATGCCGGGCTTTTGCAGTTGACTGAATTGCCGTTATAATTACCGGTTTTCGACATTACACAAGACAAGGATTTCCCCATGAGTGGCCACGAAATGGAAAAAACCACGCTTACGCAATTCCTGTTCGCTCTGGTCGGCGCTTTGATCCCTGTGCTGATCGTTGTTTTCCTGCTGTTCAAACTGGTCATGGGCATCCAGGCCACCCACGTTGACGTTGAAGATACCAAAGCGGCGGCGGAAGAAATTGCCGAACGCCTGAAACCGGTGGGCCAAGTTGCCATCGGCGAAGCCAAGCCTGATGCCGGCGGCGTAGTGGACGGCAAGAAAGTCTACGAAGGTCTCTGCCAGGCTTGCCACGGCACCGGCGCCGCAGGCGCGCCGAAGACTGGCGACAAGGGCGCATGGGGCTCGCGCATCGGGCAAGGCAAGGACACCCTGTTCAAACATGCCATCGCCGGCTACACCGGCAAGGCCGGCGTGATGCCCGCCAAAGGCGGCAACCCTGCCCTGTCCGACGCTGAAGTTAAGGCGGCGGTGGAACACATGATCGGGCTGTCGAAGTAAGAGAATGGCCACGAAAAGGCACAAAATTCACAAAGGGCCGTAACCCCGCTTTTGTGTTTTTTGCGCCTCTTTGTGGGTAATATTAATAAGGGCGGCTGCGGCTGCCCTTATTTTTTCAGGATTGCCTTCATTGCCGCCATCGCCGCTGCGCCTTCCGCTTTCCGCACTTCCGGCGCGCTTTCCCGCCCGCTGATGCGCAGGTCGTCCTGCGCCAGTTCGGCGATGAAGCGGCTCGGCTCGCAAGCCTGCCATTCGCGGCCGCGCTTGCGCTTCGAGCAGTAGCTCAGGGTCAGGCCCCGCTGGGCGCGGGTGATGCCGACATACATCAGGCGCCGCTCTTCCTCCACCAGCCCGTTGTCGATGCACTCGCGGTGCGGCAGGATGCCGTCCTCCACCCCGACCAGGAAGACGTGGGGATATTCCAGCCCTTTCGCCGCATGCAGGGTGGACAGGCGCACCGCATCGAGGTCCTGGCTGTCGCGGTTTTCCAGGATGTTGATCAGGGCGATGGTCTGGGTGAGATCGACGATGCTTTTGTTATCCTCCTCGCCTTTTTTCGCCAGCCAGGCGGCGAATTCCTGCACGTTGTTCCATTTGGTTTCAGCGGCGCGCGGCTCTTCGCTGTCGAACAGGTGCGCCTCGTAGCCGATCGCCTTGAGCAGGTCCTCGATGATCGTCGCGGCCGGTTCGCGGCCGGCGCGGAATTGCAGATTGTTGATGAACTGGCAAAATTCCATCAGGGCATGGTACTGCTTGCTGCCGAGCTGGTTCTCCGCGCCGGCCTCGAAGGCGGCGGCGAACAGGCTCTGGTGGCGCTGGGCGGCATAATTGCCGAGCTTTTCCAGGGTTTGCGTGCCGATGCCTTTTTTCGGCGTGGTGACGGCGCGGATGAAGGCGGGGTCGTCGTCGCTATTGGCCAGCAGGCGCAAG
>CAYGNO010000205.1:0-4056 GCA_964351305.1 uncultured Sulfuricella sp. | reverse complement strand
GGCCTGATCCGCCAGGAAAGCCGCTTTGTCCAGCAGGCGCGTTCCGGCGTCGGCGCGTCGGGGTTGATGCAGCTGATGCCGGGGACTGCACGCTGGGTGGCGAAGCGCATCGGGATGAAGAATTTCAGCCAGTCGCTGGTCAACCATCTGGATACCAACGTGGCGCTCGGCACCTATTATCTCAAGTATGTGCTCGACAAGCTCGACGGCCAGCCGCTGCTGGCGACCGCCGCCTACAACGCCGGCCCTAGCCGCGCCATCAAGTGGCGCAGCGAAGCTCCGATGGAAGGCGCTATTTACGCCGAAACCATTCCCTTCACCGAAACCCGCGGCTATACGCAGAAGGTGATGAGCAATGCCGTCTACTACGGCAACCGTTTCGGCCAGCAGTTGCAGTCATTGAAGCAACGCCTGGGCACGATTACGAGAGGGAGCGGAAAAACAGATTGCGGCAACGAAGATGAACGTGCGCCAGCCTGCGATTGAATTAACCCAGATCATTCATTGGAATGCCCATGCATGTAGGAGCGGCGCCCTTGCCGCGTTTTTTGACCGTATTCGCGCCGGGGGCGACGCTCCCACAGTGGTGTTTTGGCTCTAATGGATAATCTGGGATTAACGGGGAGGTTGGCGTGAAAATCAACAAAGTTTGCGTTCTGGGCGGTAGCGGTTTTGTCGGCAGTCATCTGGTGAGCAAGTTGTACGAGCGCGGCTACAGCGTGAGCGTGCCTTACCGCAACATCAACCGGGCCAAGCACCTTACCGTGCTGCCGACGGTGTCGCTGGTGGAGGCGGATGTCCATGATCCGGATGTGCTCAAGGGGCTGTTCCAGGGCGTGGATGCGGTGATCAACCTGGTCGGCATTCTCCATGAAGGAAAGCGCGGCGCTTTCCAGCGCGCGCACGTTGAACTGCCGCGCAAGGTGGTGGAAGCCTGCCGTGCGACGGGGGTGAAGCGGTTGCTGCACATGAGCGCTCTCGGCGGCGATCCGGACGGCTTGAGCCGTTACCAGCGCAGCAAGGGCGAGGGTGAGGCGCTGGTGCGGGCGGGCCAGGGCGAGGATCTGGCGGTGACGGTGTTCCGCCCGTCGGTGATTTTCGGCCCGGAAGACCACTTTCTCAACCTGTTCGCCCGCCTGCTTTATTGGACGCCCATTTTCCCGCTCGGCAGCCCGAATGCCAAATTCCAGCCGGTTTATGTCGGCGACGTGGCCCATGCGTATGCCGCCAGCCTGAACAACCCGGCCACCTTCGGCCAGCGCTACGAACTGTGCGGGCCAACGGTTTACACCTTGCAGGAGCTGGTCGAATACGTCGCCAGGGCCAAGGGTCTCAAACGCACGGTCATGCCGCTGTCCGATGAGATGTCCTCGTTGCAGGCCATATTGCTGGGTCTGATGCCGGTGAAGATGCTGACCCACGACAACTACCTGACGCTGAAAACCGACGCGGTGTGCGGCTGCCCATTCCCGGAAGTGTTCGGCATCCGGCCCGCCGCACTCGAGGCGGAGGCGCCGCAATATCTGGCCGCTACCGCGCCACCGCGCTTCCAGCGGTTTATCGACGAGAAAAGCTAACTTCGTGAGAATCTACGCCGTTGGAGGCGCGGTGCGCGACGAGTTGCTCGGCTTGCCGGTTGCCGACCGCGACTACGTGGTGGTAGGCGCGACACCGGAGGAAATGGTGGCCCAGGGGTTCCGCCCGGTCGGCAAGGATTTTCCGGTGTTTCTCCACCCGGATACCCATGAGGAATACGCCCTGGCCCGCACCGAGCGCAAGACGGCGCGCGGCTACAGGGGCTTCCAGGTTTTTGCCGCGCCCGAGGTGACGCTGGAGGAAGATCTTGCGCGACGCGACCTCACCATCAACGCCATCGCCAAGGATGAGGCCGGTAATTTCATCGATCCCTATGGCGGCATGGCCGATCTGCAAGCGGGAGTGTTGCGCCACGTCAGCCCGGCTTTCGTCGAGGACCCGGTGCGGGTGTTGCGGGTGGCGCGTTTCGCGGCGCGCTTCGGCTTTGCCATCGCGCCGGAAACCCTCGCTCTGATGCGGGAAATGGCCGCCAACGGCGAAGTCGATGCGCTGGTGCCGGAGCGGGTGTGGCAGGAGCTGTCGCGCGGGCTGATGGAAAAGATTCCTTCGCGCATGTTCCGCGCCCTGCGCGAATGCGGCGCGCTGGCCCGCATCCTGCCCGAGCTGGATGCCCTGTTCGGGGTGCCGCAGACCGAGCAATACCATCCCGAGGTGGATACCGGCGTGCATGTGATGATGGTGGTGGACTATGCCGCCGCGCAGAATTACAGCCTGCCTGTCCGTTTCGCTGCCCTCACTCACGATCTCGGCAAGGGAACCACGCCGCGCGAGGCCTGGCCGCGCCACATCGGCCATGAATCGCGCAGCTTCGAGCTGGTGAAAGAGGTGTGCCAGCGCCTGCGCGTTCCCAGCGATTGCCGCGAGCTGGCATCGATAGTGGCGCGATTTCACGGCATCCCCCTGCGTGCTTTCGAACTGCGCCCGGAAACCCTGCTCAAGCTGCTGCTGGAAACCGATGCCCTGCGCCAGCCATGGCGTTTCGAAGCGTTCTTGCTGGCGTGCACGGCGGATTTTTGCGGTCGGCTCGGCTATCAGGACGCGCTGTTCGTGCAGGCCGATTTTCTGCGCGAGGCACGCCAGGCCGCGCAGGAAGCGGACGCCGGCGCGGTCGCCCGGCAATGCGACGATCCGGCGCAGATTCGCGACCGCGTCTACGCAGCACGGCTTGAAGCGATCAAGGCCTGGCTGGGAAAATCAGGACGGGCTGGCGACGCCGGTTGAGATTTGGATCTTCCTGCGCGATGGCAGCGGAGTTTTTTGCCGAAACCAAAAAAATGCCCGCAACTCACGTTGCGGGCATTCGGTATTGAAACGCCAGGCCTTGCGCCGTCTGTTGCGGCTTCCTGGCGGAATGCGCTCAGGATGTCAGTTGTTCTTCGCCCCCTGCTCCACCCATTTCTTCAGCAGGTCGATCTTCTCCTTGGGCAGGGACTCCTTGCCGTGGGGCATCTTGATGGAAGGATCGGCACGGCCCTCGACCAGCATGATCATGACGCTGGTCAAGTTGTCGCCGGGCTTGATGATGGGGCCGAACTGGGTGCCTTTCATCAGGCTTTCATGGCTGGTCATGAGCAGGCCGCTCTTCTCGTGTCCCTTCCCGCCCTCAACGTGGCACTCCATGCAATACTGCTTGATGATAGGCTGGACGTCGGCTTGGTAGCTGATTTCCTTCTGGCCGCAGGCGGCAAGCAAAAATGTGGCGGTAAGAATAGCGCCGCCCCGCAAGATTCCAGCTTTCATATTATTGTTCCCTTCCAAGGTGTTTGTTTTTCCAGCAATTCGCCCCGCGCACGGCAAGCCTGGCGGTGCGCGGGCTTTCTAAGCGCATTATAAACCCGCTTTGCGGGGAAGTCCAAACGCGGGGAGACCGCCGGCGTGGATGCCGAGCGCCGCTTCAAGCCGGTGGGCGCGGAACATCGGCGAGGGCCGCCATAACTGATAAATTTCGCGTGCTTTCTCGGGGATATGAATCCAGCGCTTCCGGCCCGATCGGCTTGCCGTCCGTCCATAGCGGCGGATTGGGCATGTCGGCGACGATGTTGTGCCAGTGGATGGGAATTTTAGTTTCGCCCAGCAGAATTTTGGTTTTGCGGCATGGTGACCCCGGTTTTTTTATTGAACAACTTGCAAGGGATGGTGTTGCGATTGCGCCGGACGAAAAAAGCTCGGCGCGAGGCCGAGCAAAGGGGAGGAAGGATGCTCCAGCCCTGAACGCGGTGCAGGCAGGGCTGGTTTAAGTCTGTTACTGGGGTGCCACGGTCGTACCGGTTTGCGGCTGGTGTTCGCGGGTGCGCGTCCTGGTCTGTTCCTGGTTTTGATTCTGGGCGCGCTCCTCCTCGCGCTGTTGCATGCGATCCTGCTTGCGCTGGGTGTTCTCGGTGGCGCCTGAATTGCCAGAATTCTGGCTGCCCATCTGACCCGTCCCGCCGCCCATTCCGCCACCGCCGCCCATTCCGCCAC
>CAYGNO010000204.1:0-4101 GCA_964351305.1 uncultured Sulfuricella sp. | reverse complement strand
TTCGACCTGGATCATTTCAAGCAAATCAACGACGAATTCGGCCACCAGTTCGGCGACGCCTATCTCAACAAGATGGCCCACGCCCTGCGCTGCGCCATCCGCGAAGACGTCGATTTCGCCTTCCGCTTCGGCGGGGACGAGTTCGCCATGGTGATATTCGCCGACCACCGCCTGGCCTGCAACAAGGCGATGCAAGTGCTGCGCTTGATGGAAACCAAGGTCAGCATCGGCATCAGCACCATCAACCCGAGCACTCCGAACGACCTCACCGTGGAAGAATTTATCCACCACGCCGACAACGCATTATATGAAGCGAAGCGTAACGGTCGCGGTCGGGTCGTAGTCGAGTTCTGCGCATTGCCGGACAGCAGCGACTGCCAATTCCCCTGCCCGCATACGGGCCCGCAAGAACTTCATCTCATAGCGGATCGGAGCCCTTCGGGGCAAATAGCCAACCCCGACAATGACTAAGATTTTCGACAGCGCCACAGACTGCAAGCTGCTGTACAACAGCCCGGTGCAAAATGAAAGCGCGCGCATCCTGCTGCGCTCGAAGCTGTCGGCGATCGCCCACCGCATCGGCCTTTCCGACCAGAAACGGGAGAACATGCTGCTGGTCGCCTCGGAACTGGTCAGCAACCAGGTCAAGCACGCCGGCGGGCGCGGCCTGATCCAGATCTGGCAGCAGCCGGGGCCGGTGCTGGACATTCTCGCGCTGGATTACGGCCCGGGCATCGCCGACCTTTCCCGGGCCGAGGAAGACGGCTATTCGAGCGCAAACACGCTGGGCAAGGGGCTGGGCAGCATCCGCCGCCTCAGCGATGAATCGTATATCTACACCCAGCAGGACGCTTCCGGCAAATCGAAAAAATGGAGCGGAACCGTTTTTCTCGCGCGCTTCCGCCCCGGCGGCAAGAATATCGATTACGATAAAGGCGCGAGCGCCGCCAGAAACTGCCCGGTCGCGCTGGAAATCGGCCTGTTCTCCCGCTCCCTGTCGGACGATCGCTACAACGGCGACCGTATCTATTTCCAGAAAACCGGCGACACCCTGCGCTGGCTGCATCTCGACGGCCTGGGCCATGGCGAACATGCCCAGGCGGCCACCGCCAATCTCGCCTCCCACCTCTCCCATTGCGATACGCCGGCCTCGGTGCTGGCCGCGGTGGATCGCCAGCTCAAGGGCACGCGCGGCGCGGTCGCGATTATCGGCGAGCTCGGCCTGACCGGCAAGGCACTGAACATCCTCGGTGTCGGCGACATGCACGCCCACGTCATGGACAACGAGGAAATGCAAAGCGTCGCCTTTGCTCCCGGCGTGCTGGGCAAGGAACATCATCAACCGACCTCGTTCCGGCTCGGCTTCGGCCAGCGCTGCCTGGTCATCACCGCCAGCGACGGCATCCGCAGGAACTGGGACATTTCCAACTTCCCCGGCCTGTTCCACCAGCACCCCCAGTTGATTGCCTACGCGCTGGGGAATATCATGGGCAGGATATCGGACGACCAGTCGCTGTGCATCGCCAGCATCGATTAATATCAATCTTAAGGATGGAAGGGAGAATCATGGCACAACAGAATAAACCAGAAACCGCCAGCTCTAAATTGACGGAACTGCTCAAGCTTCAGGTCGGCAGCATTTCGGAAACCATCGAAAAAGAAGGGCAGACCCTTTTCGGCGGCAGCAACAACCTGCTCGGCACCGACGAGATCAACGATTTCTGCCTCGAGTTCCTCCAGCTCCTGGTCGCCCTGCTCGAATCCAGGGACCCGCACGACGACGCCTCCCCGCAGTTCCATGCGCTGGAAATGTATTTCAACAACCTGTCGAAGCAGATCCTGGTGCGCGGCGGCCGGGTTGAGGACCTGGTGCGCTACATCCAGTTCATGCAGCGCACCCTGATCGATGCGCTGGGCAACGACAAGCGGAGCACGGTCGAGGATGCGCGCGCCATGCTGCTGTTCCTCTCCAGCCTTTTCAACGAGCTGATCCTGGCGGTATTCCAGGCCTATCTCGACGAAAAGGAGCGCACCGTCTACGCCCAGGAAGCGGAACTGCGCGAGACCGCCACCCCGATCACCGAAATCTGGGACGGCGTGCTCACCCTGCCGATCATCGGCACCCTCGATTCCAGCCGCACCATGCTGGTGATGGAGGCGCTGCTCAACCGCATCGCCAAGGATCACGCCAGTGCCGTGGTGATAGACCTGACCGGGGTGAAAAATATCGACTCGCAGGTTTCCCACCACCTCATCCAGATGGTGCGGGCAGTGCAGTTGATGGGCTCCGATGCGATCATCACCGGCATCCGCCCGGAAATCGCCCGCGCCCTGATCAGCCTGAACATCGACATGAGCAACGTCACCACCCGCGCCAGCCTGTCCGACGGGCTGAAGGAAGCATTCCGCCGCATGGGCATCCAGGTCAGCAGCAAAGCCACCTGACCCCCGGCATGTCCATCCCTGGTCTGCACCTGACCCGGATCGGCAGCGGCGACTTCCTGCTGGAAGCGACGCGCAGCCTGAACATCCGCGATCAGGACCGGCTCCTCGAAGGCATCGCCTCGCGCCTGCAGCAGGCTCGGGCGTCGCGCCTGTATTACGACCTCTCCGAGCAGGCGTTGATCGATCCGGTTTACTATGCCTGGCTCGATGCGCTGGCGCGCACCATCCGGGCCATCAACGTCGAGATGGTCTGCATCCACATGCAGCCCACCGCCGCCTTCGCGCTGGCGCAATTCATACGCGAGAAGCCGGCATTCGAAACCGCTCGCGATATTTTCGGCTGGCAAAAGACAGGGCAATAATGGATTTGACGCAGCTGTTCAAATTCATGGCGGACAAGCAGGCCTCCGACATGTACATTTCCGCCGGGGCGCCGGTGCTGATGAAGATCGAGGGCGAAACCCTGCCGCTCAACAACCAGGCACTGGATGGGGAAACCGTCAAGAAAATCGCCTATTCACTGATGACCCCGGAGGAAATCAAGACGTTCGAAGCCGAGCACGAGATGAATTTCGGCTTCCTGGTGGAAAACACCGGCAAGTTCCGCATCAATGTCTTTCGCCAGCGCGGCGATGTCGCCCTGGTGGCGCGCTTTGTCCGCAACCAGATTCCCTCGATCGAATCGCTCGGCCTGCCGCCGATCCTGAAAGAGCTGGTGATGGAAAAACGCGGCCTGATCCTGGTGGTGGGCCAGGCAGGGTCGGGCAAGTCCACCACCCTGGCATCGATGATCGATTACCGCAACACCAACAGGACCGGGCACATCCTGCTGATCGAAGACCCCATCGAGTACCTGCATGCTTACAAGAAATCCATCGTCAACCAGCGCGAGGTGGGGCTCGACACCCGCTCCTACACCACGGCCCTGCTCAACGCCGTGCGCGAGGCGCCGGACGTGCTGATGATCGGTGAAATCCGCGACCGCGACACCATGCAGCAGGCGATGATCTACGCGGAAACCGGGCACCTGATGCTGTCCACCCTGCACGCCAACAACAGCTACCACACCCTGAACCGCATCATCAACCTGTTCCCCCACGAAGCGCGCAACCATCTGCTGCACGATCTCTCGATCAGCCTGAAGGCGGTGATTTCACAACGCTTGGTGCGCGGGGTAAACGGCAAACGTGTGCCGGCGATGGAGATTCTGGTGAATTCGCCCTACGTCGCGGAGCTGATCAAGAGCGGGGAAACGGAAAAAATCAAGGAGGCGATGGAGCAAAGTCTCACGCCCGGCTCGCAAACTTTCGAACAGGCGTTGTTCGTCCTTTACCGGGAGGGCAAAATCAGCCTGGAAGAAGCGCTCGCCAATGCCGATTCCCGCACCAATCTGTCCTGGCTGATCAACAACGACAAGCGCGACGCATCCGGCACCCTTCCCCCCGGCGGCTCACCTGACAAGGCGGCCGTAGGCAGCGACTTCGCCGGCTTTGCCCTTAACAGCGACAAGTAAAAACAGCAATTCCTGAACCACAGAGACACAGAGTCACAGAGAAAAACAAGAAAAGTTCCATCGAGAATTTGCCGGTGCATAGCGCCATTAACAGCCGGGTAGGGTGGGCACAAAAACGTGCCCACCCTACTTGACTGTGACGC
>CAYGNO010000203.1:0-4130 GCA_964351305.1 uncultured Sulfuricella sp. | reverse complement strand
ACAGCTTGGCACGATCCAGATCGGGCCCGCCGAATTCCCAGAACGAGCCGCCGATAGTGTAGATCATGCCCGCGGCCATATTCACCGAGCAGAAGCCGCCGTGGGCAGCGTAGTTGGGGGTGCCAAACTGCTTGGCGAACAGCCCGGTCAGCGCCTGCATCTGGTCGCGGCCGGTGAAGAGCGCGAATTTTTTCGGGTCGGTGGCGCGTATTTTGGCGAGCCTCTCCGCCATCAGGGCAAACGCCTCCTCCCAGGAAATCGGCTCAAACTCGCCCGCCCCCCTCTCCGAACCCGGCTTACGTCGCAACGGTTGGGTCAGGCGTGCGGGGGAATACTGCTTCATGATGCCGGAAGAACCTTTGGCGCAGATCACGCCCTGGTTCAAGGGGTGCTCGGGGTTGCCCTCGATGTAGCGCACCTCTCCGTTTTTGACCGTCACGCGAATACCGCAGCGGCAGGCGCACATATAGCAGGTCGTATTCTTGACCTCGACACGATCCTTTGAATTTTCCGTATGACCGACTGATTGCTGCATGATTATTTTCTCGCCAAGCCGGTGAGTCCCAGCTTACTCAGGGTACAAATTAATGTGACTATCTAGACTGATTTTACAGACATTATGAGCTCAATTTGTTCACATTTACTTATATGCATATAAGTATATTGACACGGTCTAAATACACCTACCGTATCAAAATTCGGCGGCGCCCGAACGGACAAACGATGGAGGGAAAGTGTCATTAACAACATGCTCAGATAACCCTATGTATGCCAAACATTGGCCATATCGCCGTTACGCCTTGCCTTTACCCCGGATTATCCATTACAGCCAAAACACCGCTGTGGGAGCGGCGCCCTCGCCGCGATTTTCAACTGCATTCGCGCCGGGGGCGGCGCTCCTACATGCACGAGCATTCCAATGGACAATCCGGGTTTAATTCGCTTTCTTCGGGCGAGTGGCAGCCTTGCGTTTAGCTGTCGGCGGCGCTGCATCGGCATCTTCCAGCGCCGCCGCGATGGACGGTGCCAGATAGTTCTTTTTGCTCACCACCGGTTTGCCGCTCTTGGCTTCCAGCGCCTTGCGCGCATCGCCTGCAATGGTGCCGCCCTCCTTCGCTGCCATGCGGTTGTCGGCAAAGCCTTTGGCATCCTTGCGCCGGGCGATTTCCGTGGTGCCAGCCTCGCCCAGCATGGTGAAGATCAGCTCCAGATCGGTCATGTGGTCGCGCAGGTTGTTACCGGTCTTGACCTTGCCCAGGCCCTTAAGGCGGCTGTGCGCACCGGACGTTACGCCGAAGGTGGCGCGAGCGATTTCGGCGGTGAGGATGGAATATTCCTTGCCTTCCTGAACGCCGCGCGTTTTCCACTCGCGGTCAGCTCGCCGCGCACGGCAATCGAACGCAGCCGCTTTTCGATCCACGCCTGCGGATAGCCCTTGGCCTGATAAAGCTCGCGGGCGCGAGCGCTGGCCAGTTCCGGGTTTTCGATTTCCTTCACCCGCTCGTAACCCACCTGCGCCAGCCAGCGTTTGAAGGGTTCCGCGCGGGGCGAGGGGATAGACTGAATGACACGGAACAAGGTTTCCGTATTGGCACAATCGGTATCCCGCTGCTTTCCGTCGGGAGCGGTGAGTTTCAACCTTACGATTTTTTCGTAAGGTTGCCCGGAAGCCGCCTCCTGAGCCAGTTTCCGCTTCAGGTCTGACCAGTAACGATTCGGGTTGTTGCTCTCGGAAAGAACGCCCACCACGTCGATGATCGAGAACCACCACTCTTCCGTGTGCCAAGCACGACGGATCGCTGTTTCCTGAAAAACGGCAATACGATTAGCCGGTTCAGTGGTTTGGGCTATCTTGCCCATGGCCTGTACTCCCATGCTGAATGCGCATTCCCGCCCTTCGATGATGCGCGCCACGCCCAGGCGTTGCAGCTCGAAGACCCCAATGGCAGCGCGAAATGGGCTGCGGTTTGGATAGTTGAAACTGACCGCCCCCGAGACTATACTTGCCATTATGAAAAATTCTCTTTTTCAGCAAAACCCACATCTGCGTAACTCAAAGTCTTATCGCGAGGCGTTGCGGCTTAATGTCGTTTCCTCGATGGCGATTGAAGGCGTCAAGAAAGCAGCGGAAAAGGCGCTGCCTGCTTCCGGCAAGAAGACCGCCAAAGCCGCCTAGCTGCGCAGGGTTTTTGCAAGCACGGCGCGGAATATCGTTTCCATGGGCACATAGTTTCTACCCATGCCCGCCTGAACGGCGGCAAAATAAGCTTCCCGTTTCTTACCCCGAATCCCCGAAAAATCCAGCAGCGGCAACCCAGCCTGCAAGGGGGTGTCCTGAATTTTGTGTAAACGGAATTTCGTTTAATGTTGTGGCATCCGGTCATCGAACTGGATAGTAAACCGGTTTAACACCGCTTTCCAATCCCGGATCGGCATGGTCCACTTCTGGCTAATGTTTCTGAGTGCCAGGTAGAACAGTTTCAGCAGCGATTCATCGCTCGGGAACGAGCCGCGGTTCTTGGTGATTTTGCGCAGGCTCATGTTGACCGATTCGATGGCGTTGGTGGTGTAAATCACCTTTCTGATTTCCGGCGGGCAGTCGAAGAATGGGATGATGCGCTCCCAGTTGCGCCGCCAGGACTGGACAATCGAAGGATAGGCCTCTCCCCATTTCTCCTCGAACTCGGCCAGTCGTTGCAGGGCTTCCTCGACGGTTGCCGACGTGTAGATGGCCCGCAAATCGGCGGCTACCGCCTTGCGCAGTTTCCAGCTCACGTAGTTCAAGCTGTAGCGTACCAGATGGACGATGCAAAGCTGGATAACGCTTCTTTCAGTCCCGGATCGATGCGGAAGGCCAGCGCGGAGGTTTCGGCGGTGGACATCGTTCGCCCTCAAGCGGCGCTTGTAATGCGAATGTGCTGTAATGTACCGTAATGTCCGGCATAAGCCAAATGACTGAAACCAGCTCTCAGGAGGAGGGAGCGCATGGCCCGACACTACTCCACCAAGGACTTTTCCGGCAGATGCCGAATGCCCTGCTCGCCCGATATTTTCAGGGGCGGGAGGTTTTCGGCGATCGGGGCATTACCGCCATGATGGAGGGTAGGCCGGACGCGCTGTTTGCGGCGTGGTTGAGCGTGGTGTGAGTGAGTTCATTTCACTCTCGGGGCGCTTGAGGGATATTTCGACAAACAATTGGGCGAACTGCCCGATGCTGGCGGCCGAACGGGCAAACGATGGAGGGGGTTTGTAAGATGGCGGAGAGGGTGGGATTCGAACCCACGGTAGGTTTGAACCTACGCCTGATTTCGAGTCAGGTACATTCGACCACTCTGCCACCTCTCCGCAAGCGCTGCATTCTACCAGTTCAGGGAGGATAGTTGAACCTGAAACATGGACAAAGTCGCCAAAGAAGGTCAAACTTTTGCCATGCGCCTGTTTATTCCGCTCATCCTTGTGTTGGGAATGGGGTCGTGCAGCATTCCAGAGACCCCCATCCCGCCGGTGCAGGAAAGCCACGAATTGGTGGTCCTGACCCGCAACAGCCCGACCACTTATTACGAGGATGCGTATGGCAATTACGTCGGGCTCGAATACGACCTGGTCAGCCTGTTCGCGAAAGAGCTCGGCGTCAATGTCCGGTTTGTCGTCGCCACCGAGTTCGGCAAAATCATCCCCGCCCTGACCAGGAAGCAGGCACATCTGGTTGCCGCGGGACTGACCATCACTCCGGAACGGAAAAAAATCATCCGTTTCGGCCCCGCCTATCAAACCGTTCAGCAGCAGATCGTTTACAACAGCCTCAACTTGAAACCCCGTAGCATTGGGGACCTGACCGGAAAAAGAATCGAGGTCATCGCCAGCAGCAGCTATGTGGAAAGGCTCAAACAGGCCAGGGGAAAAAACCCCAAGCTGGAGTGGCACGAAGTCACCTCCATGGAAATCGAGGAATTGCTGGAGAAAGTGGCGAATGGCGAGGCGGACTATTCCATTGCCGACTCCCACTTCGTTTCCATGACACAGAACCTCTTTCCGGATCTGGGCGTTGCCTTCAACCTGGGCCAGCCGGAGCAGTTGGCTTGGGCCTTTCCGAAGGATGGCGATCCCGACCTGTTAGACAAGGCCGAGAA
>CAYGNO010000202.1:0-4132 GCA_964351305.1 uncultured Sulfuricella sp. | reverse complement strand
ACGCATACCACGGTCAGTTCGTTGACGCTGGGTCGAATTTCAACAGCCTGCTAACCATACTGCTACGCGAATACGATTTCCCGAGGAGACTATCATCGCATCGAAACCAGCGGGGGTTTTGGGGAAACGCCAGGTGCGGACGGTTCGTCTTTCAGAAAGAGGACAAAAATAGTTTAAGTTCAGCGGGTGTCTGAGGCAATTCACTGGAACGAAAAGAAGAGCCCCTTTTTATTCACTGCTAAGGACTTTAATTACAATGTATAGCTACGTATAGCTACGGATTGGCAATGATAGGTTTAGATTTATCTTAATCCTTCCTGCAATTGAGAGAGGCTTTATGCATGGAAAAATCGTGATGATTACCGGCGCAAACTCAGGTATCGGAAGGGAGGCCGCCATTCGACTAGCGGCCAAAGGAGCTCATATAGTGGCTGTCTGCAGGAATGCGTCCAAAGGCAGGAGGGCGGTGGAGGAAATTCGTTCTCTTTCTGGCAATCCGTCAGTGGATTTGATGCTGGCAGATATGAGCTCATTGGAATCCGTTCGCAGACTCGCTCTTGATTTCAAGGCACAATTCGACAGGCTGGATGTACTGATCAACAATGCAGGCGCCAGATATGGAAAACGTACGATCACCGCGGACGGATACGAGCAGACTTTTTCCGTACACTACTTGGCACCGTTTTTACTCACCCTGTTACTCAGGGACGTATTGATAAAATCTACGTCTTCCCGCGTCGTCAACGTAAGTTCTGGTGCCCACTCAGTGGGGCATATGGATTTTGAAAATCTGATGGGAGAAAAATATTACAACGGTACTGATGCATATTGCCAGGCAAAGCTGGCTTTAGTGATGTTCACCTTGGAGCTGGCAGATAAATGGAAAGATAAGGGTGTGACGGTGAACGCCCTGCATCCGGGAGTGGTGAAGACCAATTTTATGAAAAACTCTTCTGGGTTATATGCCATTGTCGGGACCATCATGGTTGCGTTTAAAGGTATATCCGCTGAAAAGGGAGCGGAGACCACCATATACCTCGCATCTTCGCAAGATGTGGAGGGGGTAACCGGAAAATTCTTCCATTTCAAGAATCCCATTCCGCATAATCCTGAAGCGGACAATTTGGTACTCAGGAACCGCCTATGGAAAATGTCGGAGCGAATGGCCGGAATAGTCGCTTAAAGCAACCGGGAATGCCTTAACTCCAATCATTCCACTTTGTGAAGAGCAAATGTAAAGCAACCCCGCTGGCTGTCACCCTTGCGATCGAGACTGAGTGTCTGCTCTCAGGAGCAATTCTCAATGTTGGCTCCTGGCCTTGGATTCAACCTGTGGATGCAACACACTAGAAACTTAGTAATCCGAAAGAGTGTTGCAGATGAAGCAAAGACCGGGAGCCGCCTCACGATCAGCCAGGTATGTTGCCCTCGATTGAAAAGTGCGCTGAATCGAAAATGCCTTTGCGTATTGGCTTGCCGGCAGTGCGATAATCCCCAGCTTCATCGGAGCGGATTTTCGTCTGTCCGCGTCTGGCGGGGCGAGCCGGCCTGCAACCATGTTCCCGGAATTGAGTACGCACTTGTCGTCCCCCACCCGTCCTGAAGCTCCCACTCCCGCCGCGCTGCCGCTGGATCCCCTGCGCGAACGCGCGCTGCTGCTGACGCTGGCAGGCATTCAGTTTTGCCATATCCTCGACTTCATGATCATGATGCCGCTCGGACCGATCCTGATCCGGGCACTGGGCATAGACACGCATGAATTCGGGCTGCTGGTGTCCGCCTACACTTTCACGGCGGGATTTTCGGGCATGCTGGCGGCGATATTCGTCGACCGCTTCGAGCGGAAACGATTGCTGCTCGCCATGTTCGCGCTGTTCGCCGTGGCGACGCTGGCCTGCGGGCTGGCGTTCGGCTTTTGGTCCCTGCTCTTGGCGCGCTGCGCGGCGGGCGCCTTCGGTGGGGTGCTGGGCGCCATGGTGCAGACCATGGTCGGCGACCTGATTCCCTTCGAGCGGCGCGGCCGCGCCAGCGGCACCATCATGTCGGCGTTCTCCCTGTCGACCATCGCCGGCGTGCCGGTATCGCTGTACCTGGCCAACCATTTCGGCTGGCGTTTCCCGTTCATTTTCATCGCCGTGCTGTCCTGCGGCTTTTTCCTGCTCGGCTGGAAAAAGCTGCCCTCGCTGCGCGGCCACCTGCGCGCGTCCATCGTCACCGAATCGGAGCGGGTGCATCCCTTCACCGCCATGCTGGAAGTGCTGCGCGATGCCAATCATTTGCGCTCCCTGGCCTTCATGGCGCTGGTCATCTTCTCCGGGTTTTCGGTGATTCCCTACATCACCATCTACGCGGTGGGCAATGTCGGCATCGCGCAGGAGGATATCTTCATGATCTACCTCGCTGGCGGCGCGGCCACCTTTTTCACTTCGCGCCTGATCGGCCGCCTGGCCGATGCCCGCGGCAAGGTGATGACCTACCGGCTGATCGCGCTGTGCTCGATCCTGCCCCTGTTCATCCAGACCCATCTGGGGCCGGTGCCGCTGTGGCTGATGGTGGCCGTCTCGACGCTGTTTTTCATTCTGGTGCCGGGGCGCATGGTGCCGGCCATGGCCATCGTGACCTCGGCGGCGCAGCCCAGGCTGCGCGGCACCTTCCTGGCGATGATCGGGTCGGTGCAGCAGCTTGCCGCAGGCATGGCCACATATATTGGCGGCCTCATCATCGCCGTCGACGCGGCGGGCAACATCGTGCGCTACGATCAGGTGGGGTATCTGGCGATTGCCACGACTTTAGCGGCGATCGGTTTCGTCGGCCTGATCCGCATGCACACCGGATCCGAGGATCTCCCGGCGCTCAAATAAGCATGGCGCAGCGCGATTCGGGCCGCGCGGATGATCGCCGGTTCCGGTTTTCAGTTACACTTCCACGCCTCCCACCCTGACACCACCCCGCCCGAGCCGTTCATGCGCCTCCTGCGCCTTTTCATGATCGTCCGCGTTGCCAGCCGCTACGGCCTCGACCAGATGGTCCTGGAGCACGAGCCCGGCTCGCCCAGAACCCGCCGGCTGATGCGCCTGGCCGGTGCTCTGCAATTCTGGCGCGGCTTCGGCAAGCAATTGCAGGCGCCGCGCGCGGTGCGGCTGCGCGAAGCCCTGGAGGCGCTGGGTCCGATCTTCGTCAAGTTCGGCCAGGTGCTGTCGACGCGTCGCGATTTGCTACCGCAGGACATCGCCGACGAACTCGCCAAGCTGCAGGACCAGGTGCCGCCCTTCCCTTCGGAGCAGGCTTTCGCTGAACTCGAAAGAGTCTATGGCAAGCCCGTCGACCAGGTGTTCGCCAGCTTCGAGCGCGAGCCGGTGGCGTCCGCCTCGGTCGCCCAGGTGCATTTCGCCGTCCTGCGGGCGGAAGACGGCGGCCATGAAGTGGCGGTGAAAATCCTGCGGCCCGGCATTGCGCCCATCATCGGCCATGACATCGGCTTGCTGCATGTCGCGGCCGGCTTGCTGGAGAAATTGTGGCCGGACGGAAAGCGCCTCAAGCCGCGCGAAGTGGTGGCCGAGTTCGAGAAATACCTGCACGACGAACTCGACCTGATGCGCGAGGCCGCCAACTGCTCGCTGCTCGGGCGCAACTTCAAGGACTCGCCGCTGCTGCGCGTGCCCGAGGTGCATTGGGACTGGTGCGACCACTCGGTGATGGTGATGGAGCGCATGCACGGCACACCGGTCGGCCAGATCGATGCGCTGCGCGAGCAGGGCGTCGATCTCAAGGCCTTGTCGCGCAACGGCGTGGAGATCTTCTTCACCCAGGTGTTCCGCGACGGTTTTTTCCACGCCGACATGCATCCCGGCAACATCTTCGTGACGCCGGCCGGGCAGTACATCGCGCTGGATTTCGGCATCGTCGGCACGCTCACCGACATCGACAAGAATTACCTGGCGCACAATTTCCTCGCCTTCTTCCGGCGCGACTACAAGCGCGTCGCCGAGGTGCATATCGAGTCCGGCTGGGCCCCCGCCGACACCCGCGTCGACGAGTTCGAAGCATCGATCCGCGCGGTGTGCGAACCGTTCTTCGACCGGCCGCTGAAGGACATTTCCTTCGGCCGCGTGCTGCTGCGCCTGTTCCAGAC
>CAYGNO010000201.1:0-4142 GCA_964351305.1 uncultured Sulfuricella sp. | reverse complement strand
GGCGTAGGATGGGTGGAGGCGCTTTGCGCCGATACCCATCGTTTTGCGGTGATGATTGATGGGTTGCCCTCTCCCCAACCCTCTCCCGCAAGCGGGAGAGGGGGCAATGGTGAAGGGCGCTTGTTCTGATCTGCTACGCTCCACCCATCCTACCCATACTGTTTGGTTCCGGCTCATTCGGCTTAGGCATATAATCCCCGCAATCTCCATGACCGGGACACCCTCTGATGAATTACCGCCACGGCTACCATGCCGGCAACTTTTGCGACGTATTCAAACACCTCATCCTGACGCTGCTGATCGAGCATTTCAAGCATAAGGAAAAAGGCTTTAGCGTGCTTGACGCACATGCCGGCGACGGCTCCTACAGCCTGCGCGGCGATCTGGCGGCCAAGACGGGCGAGGCGGAAGCAGGTATTTTGCGGGTGCTGGGATTTGCCCATCCTTCGCCGGTTCTTGCCGATTTTCTCAGCCTGGTGCGCCGCCTGGGTTTGCCGGACGCCGAGGGCAGGCTGACCAGCTACCCCGGCTCGCCGCGATTGGCGCGCGCGCTGCTGAGGCCTCAGGACAAGCTGCTGTTGAGCGACATCCACCCTGATGCGTTGAGTGCGCTGGAGAGGTTGTTCCGCGACGACCGCCAGGTGCGTATCCAGGCGCTCGACGCCGCGCTGGCGCTGAAGTCGCAGTTACCGCCGGAAAGCAGGCGTGCCCTGGTGCTGCTCGATCCGCCGTACGAAGAACCGGACGAGTTCCGCCGCCAGTTGACCGCCCTGAAAGAAGCTTACAAACGTTTTCCCACCGGCACCTATGCCATCTGGTACCCGATCAAAAGCCCGGAACCGGTACGCCATTTTCACCGTCAACTGGCTGCCAGCGGGATGAAACCGATACTTACCACGGAAATCCACCTCGCCCCGCTAAACAACTTTCAGCTCAACGGCAGCGGCATGACGATCATCAATCCACCCTGGAAACTCGACACGCAACTGGGTGAACTGTTGCCGGAATTGCTGGCCGCGTTGGGCGCGGATAAAACCGGCAAAGTTCGTCTGGAATGGACGGTGCCGGAGTAATGGGTCTTTCATGATCTGCGCACCTGAATAGGGCCTCTCGACGTTCTTTGCCTGGCTGGAGTGACACATGAACAAGTGGTCCATTTTCTTTCTGTTGTTCTTCGCCTTCGCCGCACAGCAAGTGCAGGCAGAAATCTACAAAATCATCGGTGCCGACGGCAAGGTGTCGTATGCCGACAAGCCCTCTCAGTCCGCCACTGCCAAAACCGAGAAGTTAAAGGTCCAGACCTATTCCGGCACCCCCTCGGTTTCCTCGTTCAACGGTTCAGTCAAAAAAGTGACGATTCTGTCAGCTCAATGGTGCGGTGTCTGCCAGCAGGCCAAGGCTTATATGAGCAGCCACAAGATCGCCTTCGAGGAATGGGATATCGACCAGTCCGACTATGCGCGCTCAAAAATGAGGGAGCTGGGCGCCAAAGGCGTTCCCGTCATCCTGGTTGGCAAGCAGAAAATGGTCGGCTTCTCTCCGGACGGGCTGGATGACATGCTGCAAAAGGCGGGGGCGTTATGACGGTGAGTCGGGCAATGGGCAACTTGCCCACCGCCTGAGAAATAGCACTTATTTTCGCTGGAGTTCCCACGGCGGCACCGGGTTGGAATCTGCCCACAACCCATTGCGGTGAATCTTCGCTTCGAACTCTGCCCGCTCGTACTTTGATTGATCTTCCGGGGTTTGCTCTTTGGCATGGCCCCTGTACCACCAGGCCTGTCCGGTCTTGATTTGCTCCAGGCCGACATCAAGTGTCTTGGGGCAGTCACGCTGGTTATGGCAGGGCGAATCAAACGGGGCGACCATGACTTTGCCGATAATGCGCCCATAGCGATCTCGTTTGCTCCATTCGATCGCCACGTCACGACCGTTTAGCAAAGCCCCCAGCATTTGATGTGAGCGATTTCCGAACGCTTGATACTTCTCTGGTGCGTCTGTGCCAATTAACCAAACCTTGTGTTGCTGGTTTGAGTAATCCTTAACGGTAATGGTGTCGCCATCCGTAATTTGAGTAACCCATCCGGTGAGCGTTTCAGCCTGGGCGATGGGTCCGAGGCTGGAAAAAATCAGGGTAGCAGCTAGCGTAAAGTGGCGTGCATTCATGTGGGGAAGGCCCCGTTTGCCTCATGCTCCAGCACCTGTAAAAACTCATCACCGTATTTCGCTAGTTTGGCCTGGCCGACCCCGCTGATTTCACCCATTTCCCTCAGGCTGCCGGGACGGCGGTTGAGGATTTCCAGCAGGGTGCTGTCGTGGAAGATGACGTAGGGCGGCACGCCTTGTTCGCGGGCGAGTTCGGTGCGTTTGGCCTTGAGGGCTAGCCACAGCGGGTCTTCATTGGCGCCGGCGAAGGCTTCGCGGGCGCGGGCGCCGCGTTCGGCTTTGCTGGTCCGGCTCTTCTTGGCAGGTTCGGCATCGCGCCGCAGCCAGACTTCCTGCTCGCCGCGCAGCACCGGTCGGGCTTCCTCGGTCAGGCGCAGGCCGCCGTAGGCCTCGATATCCACGTTGAGCAGGCCGGCGGCGACGAGCTGGCGGTAGACGCTGCTCCATTGCGATTTTCCTAAATCCTTGCCAATGCCGAAGGTGCTGAGCTGCTGGTGGTTGAACTGTTCGATTTTGGCAGTGGTATTGCCGAGCAGCACATCGATCAGGTGTGCCACGCCAAAGCGCTGGCCGGTACGGTAGACGCAGGATAGCGCTATCTGAGCGGCCTGGGTGGCATTCCAGGTATCGACGGGTTCGAGGCAGTTGTCGCACTGGCCGCAGTCGCCGGGATGCTCCTCGCCGAAATAGCGCAGGATGGTCTGGTGGCGGCAGGCGGTGGCTTCGCAGAAGCCGAGCAGGGCGTCGAGTTTCTGCAGTTCGACCCGCTTGCGATCTTCCGGGGCGTCGCCCGAAAGCAGCATCTGGCGCATCGAGACCACATCGCCCAGGCCGTAGGTCATCCAGGCATTCGCGGGAAGTCCGTCGCGGCCGGCGCGACCGGTTTCCTGGTAGTAGCCCTCCATGCTCTTGGGCAAGTCGAGATGGGCAACGAAGCGCACGTTGGGCTTGTCGATGCCCATGCCGAAAGCGACGGTGGCGACCATGATCACGCCTTCTTCGCGCAGGAAGCGGCGCTGGTTGGCGTTGCGCGTGGCGGCGTCGAGTCCGGCGTGGTAGGGCAGGGCGTCCCAGCCTTTTTCCTTGAGCCAGGCGGCGGTTTCATCCACTTTCTTGCGCGACAGGCAGTAGACGATGCCGGCATCGTCGGCGTGTTCGGCTTCCAGAAACGCCTGCAACTGGTTGCGCGCATTGTCCTTCAGCGCCACCCGGTAGCGGATGTTCGGGCGGTCGAAGCTGGAGACGAACTGGCGGGCCTGTTCCAGCGCCAGGCGCTCGACGATCTCGCGCCGGGTCGGGGCGTCTGCCGTGGCGGTGAGCGCGATGCGCGGCACCGCAGGAAAACGCTCGTGGAGTACCGTCAATTCCCGGTATTCGGGGCGAAAGTCGTGGCCCCACTGCGACACGCAGTGGGCCTCGTCGATGGCGAACAGCGCCAGCCCCGGGCCGGCCTGCACTTGCTCCAGCGCGCTCAGGAAGTTGGCCATCAGCAGGCGCTCCGGGGCCACGTAGAGGATGTCCAGGTCGCCGCGCATCAGGCGGCCAAACACGTCGCGGGCAGCATCGGCGTTCAGGCTGGAGTTGAGGAAAGCGGCCTTCACGCCGAGTTGCTTGAGGGCGTCCACCTGGTCCTGCATCAGCGCGATCAGCGGCGACACCACGATACCGACGCCTTGCCGCAACAGGGCGGGGAGCTGGTAGCACAGGGATTTTCCGCCTCCGGTCGGCATCAGCACCAGCGCGTCTCCGCCCGCCGTGACGTGTTCGACGATGGACTGCTGCTCGCCGCGGAAAGCGCTGTAGCCGAAAACGTCGTGGAGGATTTGCTGGGCTGAAGAGGCGGGCATGGGCGGTCGAGCGGATAAAATGCTATTTTACCCTTTCATGACTCTTCCGGGTTGCGCAATGATCCGGGTTGACTCTGATGATGGGGCGCAGTTGTACTGTTGTTTCTGTTAAACTAACCTTATTAGATC
>CAYGNO010000200.1:0-4154 GCA_964351305.1 uncultured Sulfuricella sp. | reverse complement strand
GACATTTCATACTCCCAGTATGATCATATCCCTGATTGCGGCCCAAGAACACGATTGAATCCAGAATGAGGCCCAATCGGCCTTCCCATACCGAGGCCCGGGGCGTCCACGAGTTCTTCGGGTACGAGTCTCTAATCCAGGCGGATGCTGTGCGCAGTGAGCGCCGTCCCGATCGCTTTCTGCGCCTGTGCCACCGCCCGGTTCAGCAGCAGCGTCGCCGTCACGGCTCTCCGCTTCGAGTCGATCAACTCGTTCTGCCGCATCAGCACCAGGAAGTTCGTCGACTCCCCGGTTTGGAACAGCCGGATTTCGCTCTCCAGTTTCTCTTGGGCCGCGCGTTCGCTCGCCCTTGCCGCCTGGATTCGTTGTCTTGCCGTGGCCAGTCCCTGCATCGAGTTCCGCACTTCCACTTCGATGGCCTGCTCGATCTGTCTCCTGGCGGGATTGAGCCGCCGCTCAACCAGACCCGCCTGCGCCAACGCCGCCTCGGCTGTCCCAATCGGTCCGGGCGCGCCATCCCTTTGCAGGGCCATCATCACCCCAATTTCCACGGCGCCCGGTACGGCCTGAACAACAGCCGGTTCGCCTCATCATTGCCCGCCACCCTCTCCGCCTTCGCGTCCCACTCGATCCGGCTCTTCGACCGCAACGCCACATTGCCCAACTGCGACACCGCCGTCACATGGTGCCCCACCTCCAGATTCTCCACCGGCTGTTGCCGCGACTTCACGCAATCCAGGAAATTGCGCGCATGAGCCACCCTCACCCTCTCATCCGCCACATACCGCCTCTTCATCTCCACCACCGACGTCCGTTTCTTCGGCTCCGCGATCACCTCCCACCCGCTCGTGTCCACAATCAGCGTCGCATCGCTGCCCGTGAACACCACCCCATGTTCGCGCCTGTCCGGACCCAACCCGCACTGCACCTGGTGCTCCCAGATCATCGTGTAACTCGGGAAATCGTAAACCGTGATCTGCGTATCCGGCGTCTCCGTGTTGTCTTGCAGAACATACTTCCCGCCCGACGAAATCACGCTCTTCGGCCACTCCGGACCCATCGCCCACAGCGCGATGTTGATCAGATGCACGCCCCAATCCGTCATCAACCCGCCGCCGTAATCCCAGAACCACCTGAAGTTGAAATGGAACCGGTTCGCATTAAACGGCCGCTTCGGCGCCGGACCCAGCCACATCTCGTAATCCACCCCCGCCGGCACGGGTCCATCGGCTGGCGCGCCGCAGTCGGTCACCCAGTCCAGATACGCGAAACACCGCACCTGACGCACCTTCCCGATCTTGCCCGACCGCACCATCTCCACCGCCTCCCCATAGTGCTCGCCGCTGCGCCAGTGCGTGCCCATCTGGACAATCCGCTTCGTCTCGCGAGCCGCGTCGCGCACGGCTTTGCTCTCCAAAACCGACGTGGCCAGCGGCTTTTCTACATACACATCCTTGCCCGCCCGCATGGCCTCGATCGCCGGCAATGCATGCCAGTGGTCGGGCGTGCAGACCAGCACCACATCCACGTCCTTGCGCTCGACAACGCGCCGGTAGTCTTTCGCCGTCTCGGGGCGAGGACGTTGAAGTTCGCTCAGTCGAGTGAGTGTCTTCGCCATCATGGCGTCGTCCACATCGCTGATCGAGACAATCTCGCACTCCGGATGCGCCAGGAAAGCGTTCGTGTCGGCTTTGGAGATCCCGCCGCACCCCACCAACCCAATCCGGACCTTGTCGCTGGGTGCCACCCGAGCCGCCTGGGCAGCTCCCCCATAAACAACCGGAGCCAGCGATGCCCCCACAAACCCGCGGCGAGAAATATCAGACATGCCCGTCTCCTTCAAGGTAAGAATACACCCGCCGCTGATCCGGACCCCAATGCCCGAACATCAATGAATCGCAGCTCCCAGCTTCCAAACCCGGTCACGATCGCACAGGCATATTCCCGGAAGGCGGACGCCCTCGTCCGCGCCGGACCCCTCGGTCCGGCTCCGCGGGTGACCCGGCAACCCGTGCCTGTCAGCTTCATGCGATGCCTCCTTGCGCGAAACTCCGGCGGCGGGTTTTTCTTCCGCGAAGGCCTGAATTTCAGCCAAGCCGGTTGCGCCGGACGACATCGGAGAGGTCTCGCTCTGCAAGCAAGGCGGTCCCCGCAACGCGAAACACATTGCAGTTGTCTGTTGTCCCTTTTCGTGGCCGAGGGGGCGCAAGCAGCAAGAAAAGCCCTAACAGCCCGTGGTAGAAGTCGCGTGCGGCCGCGCAGCTTGAGGATTTGCCGCGAGAGCGAGGCGGGAGGAGGAAGTCGATGCTATTCATCCACGACGACGGCCAACGAAGCTATCGCGGCAAATCATTGCTGCCCTTCGGGTTGCGGCGGCGCCGGGCGGTCTGCTTCACATCGGCTCCTCGCCGATGGATGGCATCGCCTTCGTCGCCGATATTCGCATCCCGGCCCGGCGGCGCTCGCAACGCGGCTCGCGGGACTTCTGCCACGGGCTGTTAAGGCCGGCCCTTTCGCCTTGAATCTACACAACAGCCGTTTATATAATCAGCGGTGGCCCGCGGCACTACAATCTGCCGCCTTGCCGCGCGCCTGCTCGCCCACACCGTCTTCAACGACCCTTCAATCCTTGCCGTCTGTGTCCGCCGGAGTGTCGCCTCCGGTGACGCGGTCCTCCCCTACAGCGACCTGGATTTCGACATCACCATCGCCAGCGATTCAGGCGCGCTCATCGAGCGCCTCCGCCGGCGCTACGCCCTCGCCAGGGTCCTCTTCCCTCGCACCGTCAATGCTTCGTGTTGACACCCTCCGGCCCCGTCGAAATCTCCACCGTCGATCCCTATCGCGCCTCCATCAATCGCCGCTGCTTCTTCCACGCCCGCGGGATCACTACAGCCTGGAGCAGAGACAGGTTTCTGGATGGCCAAACCAGTCTCGCCACACCCGGCTGGCTTGAGCCAGTCCACCCTTTCTTCGTTCGAGGATCATCCCTCAAGAGACGTCGTCATTCCCCATCAGCAAACAGCAGATGGGGATGAAGACGCCCGCGAAGTAGGCATAGTGCAGCGGTGCGGAGACGATGCCCTGATCCATCAGCCAGCCCAGCATGCCGGCGTTTTCGAACCAGGTCTTGATGGCGACCTCGTTTTCGGCCATGGGCACGTTGGGGAGGTTGACCGTGCATACCGCGCAAGGCTCGGTTTCACGGTCGTTTTCGACAGCCATCAGCCTCATGCAGGTCCGGCCGTTTCTCGAATACCGCGTGACGGAAAGCGCGACCTCCCTGTGCCCGTAGGGCCGGACTCTCTTCCCGCTGGCAGTCCAGTGCGCAACCATAAAGCACCTCGTGCGATCCAGCGCTCTCTGAGTGCCTGCCCTATTGTAGACCCACACACAGCAAAACAGACCTGAAAATCTTGCGCCGAACAGGCGGACGTATCTGCGGGCAGGCGGCCCCGCTACTGCGCGTCGGACCATTCGCATTTCATCCGGTTGAAGATGCCGGCCCGCTGCTAAAGAGTCCATATGGCCCCGCTAGGGCCGCCCAAGTGAATGAACATGCTGACCGCCGAATGACCAGGCACACGCCCCACTCGCGGGAACCGCGAACGCAGTCCTCAACGCGCTGCGCGCGTCATGAGAACCATGAGGCGCTCGCAGGTAGCTTTGCTGAAAACACAGGAGTTACGTAAGTGCCTAATGGAGAGAGAGCGGGTACCTAACCGCATTTTCGACGGAGTTCCCCATGGCCGTTGCCGGCCGCAACAAGCCATGAGAATGGCCATTTTCAGGGGAGCGGGTTGCGCTGCGCTCTTCTCGACCGAGCGCCATCCCACGAATCGACCCCCCGCCCGTCGCGAGTCACAGCCCTAAGAACAAAATCGTCCCCATGGAATCAACCACTTCCGTCAAATCCAAGCGCCCATCCCAAATTCCACCCCCATACTTTCGCAAGTTGGCCGGTCTCCATCCGCCACCGAAAGGAACACCTATGAACAACTCGAACTCCTCCAACCCAACCCCTCGGAGGGCGGACCCCCAGGTCCGCGCGGGATCCCCCGATCCCGCTCCGGCCGCCTCAGCCCCCTCCAACCCCGAACGCAGAGAGGGGGTCACCCACTCCTCCGGCCCCAAAACCCCTGAAGGCAAATCCA
>CAYGNO010000199.1:0-4180 GCA_964351305.1 uncultured Sulfuricella sp. | reverse complement strand
ACGCCGTTGTATTCGAAATGGGTGGGGCGATGGTCGTCCTTGTGCCGCCCCAGTATCCGGTATTCCTCGGATACCCGCACCACGCGCTCGACGCAAGGCAGGCTTTCCATGTCTTCCAGCGACAGGGATGCAGTATCGCCGATCAGGTAAATCTCGGTCAGAATCTGCTGGGCGCCGGCCTCTTGGTGAACGCGAAAGCCGATTCTGGGGAGCCGCCCGAGATAAGCCAGCAACTGCTGATATTCACTGTTCTCGGTGGGGGTATTGGGGGAGAGGATCAGGATCATCGCATACCTGTTCTGGAACGAAGGTGGGCCGTAGATTGTAGCGCGCGGGACACTCATGCCACAACTCGCGCAGGAAATTAGCCGGGATGAAATAAAAAATGCTTGATAAAATAGTGAATTATGGTATTTTTCAAACTTAGCGCCGTAAGTTTGGCGCCTAACTTGCGGACTTACGGCACCACTGAAAGGTGGTTTCAGCCTGGAAAATACCCTTGGAAGGGGTGGACACGGTATTCGAAGTGTCTTCTACGGCTGACTGTGCAGGAGTTGACCATGCAGAAATTTGGATTTGCAATTAAGACTCGGGATGGGCAAACGGTGGAAAGCCTGTTTATCGCGGGCCAGAACCAGGTTGACGCCGAGAGGAAGTTGCGTCAGATGTATTTGAATTGCCAGGTTCTTCGGTGCTCAACGGCCCCGATGGACATACGTCGTGGCCATCAGGGGGTCGAGGTGGAAGACCTGCTTTCCATGATCGCCAGAGAAAGCGCCATTACTCGATAAATCCGTCTCCCAGTATTTCATCCAGCAACGCTTCATAATCCTGCGCCCCCCGGCTGCTGGGGGCATGTGCGAAAACATCCTTGTTCAGGGCCGGGCTTTCCGCCAGGCTCACATTTTCTGCGATGCGGGTCTGGCAGACCTCGCCGCTGAACTTCTCTTCCAGTTGGCGCAAGATTTCCCACGCCATTTTGCGGCGGCTGTCGAAGCGGTTCAGCAGATAGCGGCGCGGCAGCCGTTTTTTCCAGACCTGTTCCAGCGCCTTCAGGGCATTCTCAACGCGTAGCGCCCCCTTCAGAGACAGATAGTCCGCCGAGATCGGCACGATCAGGCAGTCGCAGGCGAACAGGGCATTCAGCGACAGTACGCCGATCAGCGGGCAGCAGTCGATCACCAGCAGATCGCCTTTGCCGACCAATCCTTCGTTCTGGATGCCGACGTTGAGCTTGTTGACGATGTTGTGGCTTTTGCCGAAGAGGGAGTCCACTTTGGCCAGTTCGGCATTGGCGGGAATGATGCCGATCCCGCTTTTCGTGGGTTGTGACAGTACGGCCAATGGAATGGCCTTCTGAAAGAAGCCGAAGATGGTCTCTTCACCCCGGTCAGGCTGAATGCCGCAAATCTCGGAGAGTTGCGCCTGCGGATCGAGGTCGATAGCCAAGACTTTTCGCCCCCTGCGCGCGAATCCTGCGGCAAGATTCAGGCTGGTGGTTGTCTTGCCGACCCCGCCTTTCTGGTTGAAGATCGCAACGATTGTCATATTGCTCTTGGTTGGATGTGGCCAATCTCTTAGGATAATTTATATGGCAGACCGGTTCAACCTTTTGTCAGGCCGGAGGGAAAGGTTTTGCAAGGCACCCTTTGGGGCCGCAGTACAGGAAGCTGCCGTTTTCTCCCCAGTCCGACAGTACCCAGCGTTCGCAAATGTGACCGTCGACCTCATGGATGTGTCTGGCAGGCCGGTGGGTGTGGCCGTGGATCAGGCGGGGGTAGTCGTGGGCGCGCAAGGTCTCGACGATAGCCGATGGATGGGCATCCATGATGGCGGCAGCCTTTTGTCGTTTGTCCGATTCGCTGCGGCGGCGCAGTTCGGTAATGGATGCCTTGCGCTGGGCCAGGGGTTGGGCGAGAAAATCTTTTTGCCAGGCGGATGCCCGTACCTGAGCGCGAAATGCGAGGTAGGTCTGGTCGCCGGTGCACAGGGTATCGCCGTGTGTCAGCAGCGTCGGTGTGCCGTAAAGGTCGATCAGGGTGGGGTCGGGGATCGGGCGGGCGCCGGTGGCGCGCGCGAACTTCTCGGCCATGAGAAAATCGCGGTTGCCGTGCATGATGAAAACTGCCGTGCCGCTCCGGCTCAATTCCGCCAGGGTGTTTGCGACTGCGGCGTGATGGGGGTCGGCCAGGTCGTCGTCGCCTGCCCAGTAATCGAACAGGTCGCCCAGGATGTACAGCGCCTCGGCCCGGGATGCGGCGCGGCGTACGAACTCTTCAAATACTCGCGTGGTCTGCGGGCGTTCCGGGCTAAGGTGGAGGTCTGCGATGAACAGGCTGTGTTTCATTCGGGGTGATGAGTGATGAGCGATGAGGGATGGGGAGTGGCCCATTGCTCATTACCCATCACCCATTACGTCAGCAAATTTCGACGGATTCGATCACCACATCCTCAAGAGGCACATCCTGGTAGCCGGACTGGTTGCCGGTTTTGGCCTTGCCGATGCGATCCACTACTTCCTTGCCCGCAGTGACCTTGCCGAACACGCAATAGCCGAAACCCTGCGGGGTTGGCGCGGTGTGGTTGAGGAAGCCGTTGTTCGCCGTATTGATGAAAAACTGGCTGGAGGCCGAATGGGGGTTGGGGGTGCGCGCCATGGCGATGGCGTAGGTTTCGTTCTTCAGGCCGTTGGCGGCCTCGTTCTCGATCTCCTCCATGGTTTCCTTCTGGATCAGGCCGGACATGAAGCCGCCACCCTGAATCATGAAGCCATCGATGACGCGATGGAATATCGTGCCGTCGTAAAAGCCTTTTTCCGCGTATTTTAGGAAATTCTCAACGGTCTTTGGCGCTTTTTCGGCATCCAGTTCGAGGGTGATGTCGCCGAAATTGGTGTGAAGCTTAACCATGGGTCTTGTCCTTTTTTCTCTTTGGGGTTTTCTCGTGGGATTTTACCGGCTTGGCCGCTTCCGCGACACTGGAGTTGTCCGTTGCGGATTCTGTCGCCAGCGCCATTTCCTCGATGACCACCGGCTCAACCGGAACGTCGGAGGAAAACGGCCCGCCAGCCGCTGTAGGCAGGCCGCCGATCTTTTTCGCGATATCCATGCCCTTGACCACTTTGCCGAAGACGCAATAGCCGTAGTAATCGGGGTGGGGACGGTGGTGGTTGAGAAATTTGTTGTCATCAAGGTTGATGAAGAATTGTGCGGTGGCTGAGTCCGGGTCATAGGCACGTGCCATGGAGAGCGTACCGCGCTCGTTCTTGATGCCGTTGCCGGCTTCGTTGGGAACCGGGGCCAGGGTTGGTTTGTACTGGAAATCCGGGGTGAAGCCACCGCCCTGGATGATGAATTTTTGGATGGAGCGATGAAACACGGTGCCGTTGTAGTGGCCGCTGCTCACGTATTGCAGGAAGTTGGCGACGGTTTTTGGCGCCTTGTCGGGATACAGTTCGAGCACGATTTCGCCCAGGTTGGTGCGCATTTTCACCTGCGGATTGGCGGCGAGAGCGCCGGTACTGATGAGCAAGCCAGCGATGATCCCAAAGACGTGCATAGTCAGGCGGAATTTCATGCGGCCCCCTCGTAGACGATTTTCCATTCGTTGCTGTCGAACTTCCAGTACTGTCGCTTGCGCATCTGGTTTTTCAGGTTGCTGCTGCTGTAATCCTGATCGAATGTTATCACCATCAGGCTTTCATTGCCCGGGTAGCTGAAGATGCTGATATTTGACAGCTTGATCTTGACCCATGTTTTGCTGGCGTTGACCAGGCGCTTCTGTTCTTCCCAGGAACGGTAATTCTGGCCGGGTGCGTGGAAGTTCATGGAGTAGTGTTGCAGATATTTGTCCGTATTGACGCTTTCCCAGTCGCGCCGCCAGTTTTCGACACGTCGGCTGAGTTCGCTGCGCTGGGCGGCGAGTTCCCCGGGGTCGACCCAGTCCACCTTGTCGCTGATCACTACCGGGGTCAGGCCCACCTGCAGGTTCTTCCCGATTTTATCTATGTCGGGGTTGGCCAGCACCACGCAGCCGTTGCTGGCGCGCGGCGGGCGGCTATAGGTGTCGCTGGGCACACCGTGCAGCCAGATGCCGTGGCCGTTCTTGCCCTGCTGCCGGTCCCATTCATTAGGATAGCTGATGGGGAAGGCGCCGGTGCCGTAAAAATCGGAAATCTGGG
>CAYGNO010000198.1:0-4196 GCA_964351305.1 uncultured Sulfuricella sp. | reverse complement strand
GTCCTTGCCCACGGCGACATCCACCCGCTCGCCGGCGCGCAGGTCGTCCAGCGATTTGCCGGAAAGCTTGCCGTAGCCGGGAAACTTGTGCACCGAATAGCATACGTCGCCGCTCTTCGCCACATACGCCAGTCCATGGTCCATCAGGGCCTGAATCATGGCGATCATGCCCGGCACGTACCGGGTGGCGCGCGGCTCGTAGGCGGGCTTCTCCACGCCCAGTTTCGCCGCGTCCTCGTCCATCGCCGCGATGAAGCGGCCGGTCAGGGCATCGATGGACTCGTGGTTCTCGGCGGCGCGCCTGATGATCTT
The DNA here is from genome assembly GCA_964351305.1 of uncultured Sulfuricella sp. GTDB lineage: Bacteria > Pseudomonadota > Gammaproteobacteria > Burkholderiales > Sulfuricellaceae > Sulfuricella. The sequence continues at coordinate 3,884 of CAYGNO010000198.1, read as the reverse complement.
GTCGTCGATGTCGGTGATGTTGCGCACGTAGGTGACATCGAAGCCATCGGCCCTGAGCCAGCGATTGATCATGTCGAACACCACCATCACCCGCGCATGACCAAGGTGGCAGTAGTCGTACACCGTCATGCCGCAGACGTACATGCGGACCTTGCCGGGCTCGATGGGGATGAAATCCTGCTTGGAACGGGAAAGGGAATTGTAAATTTTCAGCATCGTATAAAACCTTCTAACCGCAAAGGCGCGGAGACGCAGAGATTCCAGTCATTTGGTTTTCTCAGCGCCTCCGCGCCTCTGCGGTAAATAATCAGCCTTGTTCCTTGGCCCAGGTATCCTTCAGCGTCACCGTGCGGTTGAACACCAGCTTGCCGCCGGGTTGGTGGTCGCGGCGGTCGGCGCAGAAGTAGCCGAGACGCTCGAACTGGTAGCGGGTTTCGGGCGCGGCATCGCACACCGCGGCCTCGACCCAGCCCTGCACCACAGACAGCGATTCGGGGTTGATGAATTCGCGGAAGTCGCGCGCCTTGTCGCTGTCCGGCTCAGCCACGGTGAACAGGCGGTCGTAAAGCCGGATTTCCGCCGCCAGGGCGTGCCCGGCGGAAAGCCAGTGGATCACGCCCTTGACCTTGCGCCCCTGCGGGTTCTTGCCAAGCGTGTCGGGGTCGATCGAGCAGCGCAGCTCGACCACCTTGCCGGCGGCGTCCTTGATCACTTCGTCGCACTTGATCACATAGCTGTAGCGCAGCCGCACCTCGCCGCCCGGCACCAGGCGCTGCCAGCCCGATGGCGGATTTTCGGCAAAGTCGTCGGCCTCGATCCAGATTTCTTTCGAGAACGGCACCACCCGGTTGCCGAACTCGGGATGGTTGGGATGGAAACCGGCTTCGCGCGACTGCGTTTCGCCTTCGACGAAGTTGGTGATCACCACCTTCAGCGGCTTGATCACCGCCATCACGCGCGGCACGCGCACTTCCATGTCCTCGCGGATGCAGCCTTCGAGCACACTCATGTCGACCACGTTGTCGCTCTTGGAAATGCCGATACGCCGCGCGAACTCGCGGATGCCCTCGGGCGTGTAGCCGCGCCGGCGCATGCCGGTGATGGTGGGCATGCGCGGGTCGTCCCAGCCCGAAACCAGATTTTCCGTCACTAACTGGTTCAGCTTGCGCTTGCTGGTCAGGGTGTACTGCAGCTCCAGGCGGGAGAATTCGATCTGCTGCGGATGGCACGGCACCGGCAACTGGTCCAGCACCCAGTCGTAAAGCGGGCGGTGATCCTCGAACTCGAGCGTGCACAGGGAATGGGTGATGTTCTCCAGCGCATCGGAAATGCAGTGGGTGTAGTCGTACATCGGGTAGATGCACCACTTGTCGCCGGTGCGGATGTGATGGGCGCGGCGGATGCGGTAGATCGCCGGATCGCGCATGTTGATATTGGGCGAGGCCATGTCGATCTTGGCGCGCAACACCTTGCTGCCATCGGGGAATTCGCCGGCGCGCATCTTGGCGAACAGGTCGATATTTTCCGCCGCCGGGCGGCCGCGGTACGGGCTGTTCTTGCCCGGCGCCGTGAGCGTGCCGCGGTATTCGCGCATTTCCTCGGGGCTGAGGTCATCCACGTAAGCCTTGCCCTGCCGGATCAGCTCGACCGCATAATCGTACAGCGCCTCGAAATAGTCCGACGCCCAGCGCACCTCGCCGTCCCACTGGAAGCCCAGCCAGCGCACGTCGTCCTGGATGGACCGGGCATATTCCTCGCTTTCCTTTTCCGGGTTGGTGTCGTCGAAGCGCAGGTTACATCTGCCCTGGTAGTCCAGCGCCAGACCGAAATTCAGGCAGATCGACTTGGCGTGGCCGACGTGCAGATAGCCGTTCGGCTCGGGCGGGAAGCGGGTGACGATGCTCTTGTGCTTGCCGCCGGCGAGATCGGCTTCGATGATGTTGCGTATGAAATGGGGAACGGGGGCGTTATCGCTACTGCTCATAAACTTGGGTCATTCTGAAAAGATTTCGAAGCAAAGGTTTGGTGAAAAGGGCGGTTCTTGTTAGAATTCAGCCTGTTTGCCATATAGTGAAAAGTATACTACCAATGAGCCGTTTCCGCATTGCCACGATCTTAGCCTCCCTGTCCATCGCCCTGTTCTTCGCCTTCGGCCAGCCTGCACGCGCCGATGAGCTGCAAGACATCAACAAGCTCTACAAACAGGGGCAGAACGACAAAGCCCTGGAACGCCTCGAAAGCTACCTCGCCAGCCGCCCCAGGGACGCCCAGGGACCGAAAATCGCCCAGGGCCGTTTCCTCAAGGGGCTGATCCTGGCAGAGCAGGGCAAGAATGCGGAAGCGATCCAGATATTCACCCGGCTTACCGAGGAATACCCCGAGCTGCCCGAACCCTACAACAACCTGGCGGTACTCTATGCCTCCCAGGGTCAGTACGAGAAATCCCGCCATGCCCTGGAAATGGCGATCAGCACCCACCCCAGCTATGCCACCGCGCACGAGAATCTGGGCGACATCTACGCCAAGATGGCGAGCCAGGCCTATGACAAGGCGCTGCAACTGGACAAGGGCAATGTCACCGCACAAACCAAACTTGCGCTGGTCAAAGAGCTGTTTTCCGCTTCCGGAAAAGTGAATCGCGCGCCGGCAAAATCCGAAGCTCCCAAGGTTGCGCCGGCACCTATCGTCACACCCGCCCCGGCGTCGGCCAAACCGGAAACCGCCAAGCCCGCGCCCGTCGTGCCCGAAGCCAAGCCGGCTCCCGCCCCTGCGGAGACCAAAGCCGATGCCGAAGCAGCCGTGCTGAAAACTCTCAACGGCTGGGCCAAGGCCTGGTCGGGCAAAAACGCCTCCGGCTACCTCGGCTATTATGCCAAGGACTTCAAGGTGCCCGGCGGCGAGAACCGCGCTGCCTGGGAGAAAAGCCGCAAGGAACGCATCGGCAAACCCAAATCCATCCACGTTGCCATCGAATCGCCGCGCGTTACTTTTAGCGATGCCAGTCACGCTAGCGTCACTTTCAAGCAAGCCTATAAGTCCGATGTCCTTTCGACCTCTACCCAGAAAACGGTTATCCTGACTAATGTTGGAGACAGGTGGCTGATCCAGCAAGAACGGATTGGCCGGTAGCAGCACTTGAGCGCTTTCACGAGTCTTCGCGAGTTTCACGTTAACAAGGAATTTTCTTTGTACGGCATGCCAAGATCAACTCCGGGCCCATTCTTCGCGACCCTCTCCCTGCTGTGCGCCTTTCTGGCCTCCCTGCTGGCGCCATCGGCAATGGCGATGGGCAGCAAACCCGCCGCACAGAAACGCGAAGCGTTGCAAAACCAGGGCCCAACTGATCTCGAGTCGATGCTGGTCAAGAGTCTGCTCGAAGTCCGGCAGAACCGTCTGGATATTGCCATGAAGGATATCGAGGCCCTGCTCAAAATCTACCCCAATTTCAAGCTGGCCCACCTGATCCGGGGCGACTTGTTGATGGCGCGGGCGCATCCGCTCAGCACCATCGGCAGCGCCGCCGGCGCCTCCCAGCAGCAAATCTCCGACCTGCGCGAGGAAGCGCGCGCCCGCCTGCTGCGTCACCTGGAACAGATGCCGGTCAATCGCGTGCCCAAATACCTGGTCCAGCTCCAGCCGGAACAGCGCCACGCAGTGGTGGTGGACACCGGAAAATCCCGGCTCTACCTGTTCCAGAACGACAACGGTACGCCGCGCTATGTAGCCGACTACTATGTCAGCAGCGGCAAGGCCGGCGCCGAAAAGAACAAGGAAGGCGACCAGAAAACGCCACTGGGCGTGTACTTCGTTACCGCCAACCTGCCGAGAACCCAGATTTCCGATTTTTACGGCACCGGCGCCTTCCCCATCAGCTATCCTAATGA
>CAYGNO010000197.1:0-4217 GCA_964351305.1 uncultured Sulfuricella sp. | reverse complement strand
TGCTTGTCGGACTGTCTTGCACGCTTTCTGGCTTGTGCGGTGTTTGCCATTGATGTAACTCCTTGGATATTGCTCTGCGGGGCAGACGAAACGCGCAATAATACTTATCTTTCATCCGGTTGGCAAGGGTGGCGGCAGCTTCTTGATATTGGCCATGTTCAATCAATGGGTTATCGCTAAAATTATCAGTCTTCACGCAGGGTATGTTGACTAAAATTTCGTGGCGCAGGCGTAAAAAAGCCCCGGCATGCCGGGGCTTTTTCTTAAACTATTGCCGGTTTACGCAGCTTGAATGTTTGAAGCCTGCTTGCCTTTAGGGCCGGCGGTCACTTCAAAACTGACCCGCTGGTTTTCCTGCAAGGATTTGAAACCCCCCGCCTGGATCGCGGAGAAATGCGCGAACAAATCTTCGCTGCCATCATCCGGGGTAATAAAGCCAAAACCTTTTGCATCGTTAAACCATTTCACAGTACCTGTTGCCATTTGTTCACCTCAATATCAAGTTAATCCGGCTAAAAATAACCGGGTGAAGACGGGCAAATGCCCAGCCTATCGAACATCAAGGAAAAAAACAGACCAACTTTAAGCGGTACCGCAATTGAAACTTGAATTCCACAGACTTGCCTAAGAGTACAGCAAAAACAGTTAAGTTCAATTTATTTTTTTCTGGGCTCCTCATTGCGTGCGGCATTACTTGCCTGGCCTTGATGTCCAGATTATCGAAACTTACGCGGCTTCTTCTTCCGCCTGCTGTTGCAGCGCCCACATGTGAGCGTACACACCGTCTTTTGCCAGCAGTTCCGGATGGCGGCCACGCTCGACTATGTGCCCGGCATCCATGACCAGAATCTCATCGGCCTCGACCACGGTGGAGAGCCGGTGCGCGATGATCAGGCTGGTGCGGCTACGGGCGATTTCCAGCAGCTCGGCCTGGATGGCTTTTTCGGTTTTGGTGTCGAGCGCGGAAGTGGCCTCGTCCAGAATCAGAATCACCGGGTTTTTCAACAAGGTGCGGGCGATGGCGACGCGCTGTTTTTCGCCACCGGAAAGTTTCAGGCCGCGTTCGCCGACCACGGTGTCCCAGCCCTGCGGCAGACTTTCGATAAAATTCAGAATATGCGCGGAGCGGGCTGCGGCGATAACCTCGTCGCGCGTGGCATCGGGGCGGCCATAGGCGATGTTGTAGTAAATGCTGTCGTTGAACAGCACGGTGTCCTGCGGTACCACTCCGATGGCCGCGCGCAGGCTGTCCTGGCTGATGTGGCGGATGTCCTGGCCATCGACCCGGATGCCGCCCTGGTTAACGTCATAAAAGCGGAACAATAACCGCGCCAGGGTGGATTTTCCCGCGCCACTCGCGCCCACGGCGGCCACGGTTTTTCCGGTCGGGATGGTAAAGCTGACATCATGCAGAATCGGGCGGTCGGCATTGTAGGCGAAGCTGACGTGCTCGAATTTCACTTCACCGCCCGCCACGGCCAGCGGCTGCGCATCCGGCGCATCTTCTACTTCCTTCGGGCTATGCAGCAGGGTAAACATGCGTTCCACATCCGTCATGGACTGCTTGATCTGGCGGTACATGACCCCGAGAAAGCTCAAGGGCTGGAACATCTGCAATAGAAAGGCGTTGACCATGACCAGATCGCCCAACGTGAGCGTGCCTTCCACCACGCCGTTCGCCGCTCGAATCACCATCAGCGTGACGCCGATGGCGATGGTGCCGGCCTGTGCCGCATTCAGCAGGCCGAGCGAACGCTGGGACTGCAATGCGACCTCCTCCCAATCTGCCAGACTGGTGTCGTAACGTGCGGCCTCATAGCGCTCGTTGCCGAAGTATTTCACTGTTTCATAGTTCAGCAGGCTGTCGATGGCGCGGCCATAGGCTTCGGAATCCAGTGTATTGGCACGGCGCACGAACTGCATGCGCCAGTCGGTAATGGTGACGGTAAAACCGATATATGCCGCCAGCGTCACCAGCGTAATCAGCCCGAACACCCAGTCCAGCTTGACGAACAGAATCACGGACACCATCAGGATTTCCAGCACGGTAGGCGTGATGCGGAACAGCAAAAATCCCACCAGACTGGATATCGCCTTGGTGCCGCGCTCGATATCGCGGGTGATGCTGCCGGTCTGGCGTTCCAGATGAAAGCGCAGCGACAGCGCATGCAAGTGCTGAAATACTGCCATGCCTACCCGGCGCATGGCACGTTGGGTGACCTTGCCGAACACCACGTCGCGCAGGTCGGCAAAAGTGGTGCTGGCAAAGCGCAGCAGGCCATAAGCGATGATCAGCGTCAGCGGCAGGATCAGATCGGCGTGCGATTTGTCCAGCGCATCGATAATCTCCTTCAACACCAGAGGCACCGTCACCGAAGCCAGCTTTGCGCCGATCAGCAAGACCAGCGCCAGCAATACCCGTCCGCGAAATTCCCACAGATAGGGGAAGAGGCGGCCGATAGAGCGCAAATCGGTCTGGCCGGGCTGTGGCGTTGTGCTGGAATGGGAATGTTCGGGTATAGGCATCGGTTCTTTGAGATCTCGGTTAGCCAGTTTTATTGCTTTCGTCCCTCACACGAAAGCAAATACAGGATGGTCATTATTTCATACAGTGCAAAATCTGCTTAACTTTGCTTTACCTTGCCGCCACAGGGGATAATAATTCGAGCAAGGTCGCATATTAAGGAGCCCTGCCATGAGCCACAAGCATATCAACCTGCTGCGCGCCATCTTCCATGATCCGGTCAGCGGCAACATCCACTGGCGAGAAATCGAATCCTTGCTGCACCACCTGGGCGCGAGTGTCACCTCCGCGCACGGCGCACGCTTTCACGCGACGCTAAATGGTTGCGAGGAATTCCTGCACCACCCCCATCAAAGCAATGTCTGCGACAAAATGCTGATCAAGCAACTGCGCGAATTCCTTGTCCGAGCAGGGGTGACGCCATCGACTTACGAGAACGACGCATAACCCCTGCGGCAATGCGGTCGAATTGTAATGTGGTGCAGAGGTGGCAGGGCCGCTACCCACCGGCCCGCTTAACGACCCAGCCATGCTTCTTGAGGGTTTCGATCACCCGTTCACAGTGATCGCCCTGAATTTCAATCACCCCATCTTTCACCGTGCCCCCGGAGCCACACGCTGTTTTGAGTTGTTTGCCCAGTTGGGCGAGCGCAAGAGCATCAAGAGTGAGCCCCTTGATCAGGGTAACGCCTTTCCCTTTTCGGCCTTTGGTTTCTCTGGAAACTCGCACAATACCGTCAGACACAGGGATAGCCGTATTCCGCCTGCAAACACACTCGGCAAGAGATTTTCGGCATTCAGGACACATTTTCCCGTGCTCGGTGGAATAGACAAGCCCGCCTGCTGCTTTATCGTTTTTCATGAATTTCCGAGGGAATTGTTTTCTTTCATGCCGCTATTGTAGCGCCGCCACTGCGACAACTCATTGTCTTAATGCTGCTATATTGAAGCGAGTGGCTTATTTTCAAGAGTGACGATGAATCGTTTTATTCGCGATTATTCCATCCGGCGGTGCGTGGTTGTGGCAGTGCTGTTAATGTCAGTTCAGCCCGTCATGTCGGAAGGCAGAAAACAGGGGAGCAGGAGCATGATTTTGACATCCACGGTGTTTTTTCAGGGCGGCACGATCCCGCCGCGCTATACCTGCGATGGGTCGGATATCTCGCCGCCATTGGCCTGGTCCGGGCTGCCGGACGGAACAAAAAGCCTGGTGCTGATCGTGGATGACCCCGATGCGCCCGATCCGGCTGCGCCCAAAATGACCTGGGTGCACTGGGTGCTGTATAACCTGCCGCCGATTGCGGGTGAATTGTCTGAGGCCGTCCCGGCAAAGGTGTTGCCGCCGGGGACGTTGCAAGGGGTGAACGACTGGCAGCGCGCGGGTTATGGCGGGCCATGCCCGCCCGTGGGATGCCACCGCTATTTCTTCAAACTGTATGCGCTGGATGCCGTTCTGCCGGATTTGGGCGGACCTGCCAAAGCGGTGGTGGAAAAGGCCATGCAGGGGCATGTTCTCGGCCATGCGGAATTGATGGGGCAATATCAGCGTAGCCGATAGCCTAAGCCGGACAAGCTTGAACCAAAAAGGAGTGATGAGTAATGGGGATGAGTGATGGTCGAGGGTTTTTATTACCCATACCTCATCAGTAGTGTCCGGTTAAAAGTCGAACAAATTTAGTTGGTTATAGCAATC
>CAYGNO010000196.1:0-4267 GCA_964351305.1 uncultured Sulfuricella sp. | reverse complement strand
CGCGATCACGTCGGCTTCGTGTTCCAGTTCTACAACCTGATTTCCAGCCTCACCGTGCGCGAGAACGTCGCCCTGGTGACCGAGATCGCGCCCCAGCCGATGACGCCGGAAGAAGCACTCAAGCTGGTCGGCCTGGAACACCGCATGGATCATTTCCCCTCCCAGATTTCCGGCGGCGAGCAGCAGCGCGTCGCTATCGCCCGCGCCATCGCCAAGCGGCCGGACGTGCTGCTGTGCGACGAACCGACCGGCGCGCTCGACTACGAAACCGGCAAGGTGGTGCTGGAAGTCATCGCCAGGATCAACCAGGAGCTAGGCACCACGGCGGTAGTGATCACCCACAACGCCTCCATCGCCGGCATGGCCGACCGGGTGATGCGCATGGCCGACGGGCATATCGCCTCGGTGGAAACCAACCCGCACAAACTCACTCCGGCGGAACTGTCATGGTAAATACCGGCAATGAGGAATGGGTAATGAGTAATGAGGGAAAACCCTCCCATTTCCCATTACCCATCACCCATCGCCCAAAATGAAAGCCCTCGACCGCAAGCTGTTGCGCGATCTCTGGCTGATGCGCAGCCAGGCGTTCACCATCGCCCTGGTCGTGGCCTCGGGCATCGGCTCCTTTATCGCCCTGCTCTCCACTTACGATTCGCTGCAATGGTCGCGTCATTCCTATTATGAGAGCGCTCGCTTCGCCCAGGTGTTCGCCGACGTCAAACGCGCGCCCCGGCCGGTGGAATGGCAGATCGTCGAACTGCCGGGAGTGGCCGCGGCGGAAACCACCGTGGTGCAGGATGTGACCCTGGACATCCCGGGCGTGGACGAGCCGGTGATCGGACGCATGATCGGGCTGGAAAGCAGCCGCCAGCCCAGCCTGAACCGCCTGTTCCTGCGTCAGGGGCGTATGCCGGAAGCGGCCCGCCGCAACGAGGCCCTGGTCTCGGAGGGCTTCTCCAAGGCTCGCGGATTGAAACCCGGCGACCGTATCGCCGCTCTGCTCAACGGCAAGCGCGAGGAACTGGAGATCGTCGGCATCGTGCTGTCGCCGGAATACATCTTCGCCTCTCGCGGAGGCGAGATCCCCGACGACAAGGGCTTCGGCGTGTTCTGGATGGACCGCGAGCGCCTGGCGAGCGCCTTCGACATGGAGGGCGCATTCAACCGCGTGTCGCTGAGCCTGGCACCGGGCGCCAGCGAGGCGGCGGTGATCGACGCCCTCGACCATCTGCTCGAACCCTATGGCAGCCTCAGTGCTTACGGCCGCAAAGACCAGAACTCGCACCGCATCCTGAGCCAGGAGATCGACCAGCAAAAAACCATGGCCACGGTTTTCCCCACCATTTTTCTCGGCGTGGCGGCATTCCTGCTGAACGTGGTGCTGGCCCGCCAGGTCGCCACCCAGCGCGATCAGATCGCGGCCCTGAAAGCGCTCGGCTATAGCGATTTCGCCATCGCCGCCCATTACCTCAAACTGGTGCTGGCGATCGTGCTCGCCGGCATCGTTCTCGGCTTCGCCATCGGCGCCTGGATGGGCTATGAAATGACGGCAATGTACACCCTGTTTTTCCACTTTCCGCGCCTGATCTACCGCATCCAGCCCTGGATTGCCCTGGTGGCGACAGGCATCAGCCTGGCAGCCGCCGTGGGCGCCGCGCTCGGCACCGTGCGCAGCATCCTGTCCCTGGCGCCGGCAGAGGCGATGCGCCCGCCCGCCCCGGCCCGCTACCGGCGCATGCTGCTGGAACGGCTCGGCCTGGCGCATCTGCTCTCGCCCCAGGCGCGCATGGTGATCCGCACCCTGGAGCGCCGCCCGTTGCGCACCCTGCTAACTTCCTTCGGCATTGCCTGCTCGGTCGCCATCATCGTGTCCGGGACCTTCTGGCGGGATTCGGTGAATTACCTGATCGATGTCCAGTTCTACATGGCTGATCGGGGCGATGTGAACGTGGTGTTCGTCAATCCGGTCGCCCGCAGCGCCCTGCATGAAATCGGCCGCCTGCCCGGCGTGCTGCGCACCGAAGAGATGCGCTCGGTTCCGGTGCGCCTGCGTGCCGGCCATCACAGCTACCGTACCGCCGTATCCGGCTACCCGCCGGATGCGCAACTGCGCCAGTTGCTGGATACCGGTTTGCACCGCGTACCCCTGCCCCCCGACGGCATCCTGCTCTCCCAGCGGCTGGCGGAACGGCTGGCGGTCAAACCCGGCGACCGGCTGCTGCTGGAATCCCTCGAAGCCACCCGCGCGAAACGTGAAGCTGTGGTTGCCGGCGTCGTCAACGATCTGATCGGTCTGTCAGCCTACATGGACATCGCCGCCCTGAACCGGTTGATGAGCGAGGGAGAATCCATCACCGGCGTGGCTATGACGCTGGATCCGGTGCAGTCAAAGGCGTTTTATGCGCGCATCAAGGAAATGCCCCAGGTCGCCACGGTTTCCGTCAAGGGGGAGCTGCTGCGCAGCTTCCGCGAAACCAACGCCCGCTTTCTGCTGTTTTTCACCGCCATCGTGACAGCTTTTGCCGCCGCGATCGCGGTGGGCGTGGTCTACAACAGCGCCCGCATCGCTCTGGCGGAGCGGGCTTGGGAACTGGCCAGCCTGCGCGTGCTGGGCTTCACCCGTAACGAGGTTTCCGGCCTGTTGCTGGGCGAACTCGCGATTGAAATCGCGCTGTCGATCCCGCTCGGCCTGTGGCTGGGCTACCTGCTGTCTGCGCTGATCGTTTCCATGATGCATGCCGAAACCATCACCTTCCCGGTTATCATCACCTCCGGCACCTACGCCTACGCCGCCCTCGTCATCCTGGCAGCCGGCGTGGCCAGCTCGCTGATCGTGCGCCACCGGGTGGATCACCTGGATTTGGTGGCCGTATTGAAAACAAGGGAGTAAAAAGAAGCATGTCCCGGACCAAACGCATTCTCCTCGCTGCTCTCGGTATCGCCTTGCTCGGCGGGCTGGTCATGGCATTCCGTCCGCAACCGGCGCTGGTGGAAGTCGCTGAAGTCACGCGCGGCCCTTTCGAGCAGGTCATCGAGGATGACGGCAAAACCCGGGTGCGCGAACGCTACGTGGTTTCCGCGCCGCTCGCCGGCAAGCTCCAGCGGATCACGCTCAAGGCCGGCGACGCAGTCGCGGCCGGCATGGTGCTGGCGGTCATCGACCCCAGCTCGCCTGCCCTGCTGGATGTGCGCACCGAACGAGAACTCACCGAACGCGTGGGCGCAGCCGAAGCCACCCGGCTGCGCGCCGCGGCCACAGTCGAACGTGGGCAGGCTACGCTGGACAAATCCCGCTCCGATCTGGAGCGCACCCGCAAGCTGGCTGTGAAAGGTTTCGTTTCAGCCGCCCAGATGGAACAGGCTGAACTTGAAACCAAGATCAGCCTGCGCGAACTAGAGGCGGCCCGCTACGCCGAGCAGGCTGCCTCACACGACGTGGCGGTGGCTCGCGCCGCCCTGCTCCAGGTTCGCGACAAAGCTGCCGAAAAACCCTCTGGATGGCGCTGGGAAGTGCGTACGCCGGTTGCCGGCCAGATACTCAAAATAATACAGGAAAGCGAGTCCATCGTTGCGGTGGGTGCGCCGCTGCTGGAAGTCGGCCAGCCCGCCGAGCTCGAAGCGGTGGTGGATGTGCTCAGCACCGACGCGGTGCAGATCAAACCGGGCGCCCCGGTGCGGCTCCTGCGCTGGGGCAAAGCGGAGCCGCTCGAAGGCCTGGTCAGGCGGGTGGAGCCGGCGGCCTTTACCAAGGTTTCCGCCCTCGGGGTTGAGGAGCAGCGCGTCAACGTGGTGATCGACCTCACCTCTCCCGCCGAAAAATGGCAATCGCTAGGCGACGGTTACAAGGTGGATGCGAGCATCATCGTGGCGAGCCTCGATGATGCGGTCAAAGTGCCGGTCAGCGCGCTGTTCCGCGACAGGGGGCAATGGGCGGTGTTCACCGTCTTCAACGGCAAGGCCGCCAGGCGCACGGTGCAACTGGGCCGGCGCGGCGGGCTGGAGGCGGTGGTGGAAAAGGGCCTGCAGCCCGGCGAAAAAGTTATCGTGCATCCCGGCGATTCAGTCAGGGACGGTCGCCGCATAAAGCTTGCTCCTGGTGTATGATTGAACCTAAAACGGCATTCAACCGCAAAGGACGCCAAGGTTCGCAAGGTAAAACAAGGATTTAATGAGTTATTCCTCATCATCCACCGGGTAAGCCGATTCAGTTATCCCAGCCCTTGAATTCCTTTTTTAAAACGTGGCTCAAATCACGATAAACATC
>CAYGNO010000195.1:0-4285 GCA_964351305.1 uncultured Sulfuricella sp. | reverse complement strand
CCGCGCGAACTGCTGGCGCGCATCAAGAGCATCCTGCGCCGGGCCAAGGCTTTGCCGGAAAATCTGCGCACCGACGACGCGCGTCACCTCCGCTTTGCCGGATGGCAGTTGGACATGATCTCGCGCCAACTGATCTCGCCGGAAGGGGTGGTAGTTCCGCTGAGCGGTTCCGAATACCGCCTGCTCCAGATATTTCTCAATCACCCCAACCGGGTTCTCAACCGGGATCAACTCATGGATTTGATGCAGGGGCGGGAAACAGACCCTTTCGAAAGAAGCATTGATGTTCAGGTGAGCCGACTCCGTCACCGCTTGGCGGACGATGCCAAGGAACCCACCATCATCAAGACAGTGCGTGGCGAAGGCTACATCCTGTCAGCTCAGGTGGAGGCGGAAAGATGATGCGCCTTTTGCCACAATCCCTATTCAGCCGCATGGTTCTGATCCTGCTCGGCGGTCTGATTCTGGTGCAATCAATTAGTGTCGTCTTCCATTTTCGCGAACGCGACCGTTTGCTGTTTCGATCGAACAGCATGGAATCGGCGCAACGTATCTCCGATACCCTCCGGCTGCTAAATTCGCTTGCCCCCGCCGATCGGCATAAGTTCGTGGCGACCCTCAATTCCCCAACCCTGCGAATTTCACTTGACGCCCCCCGCTCAATCCAACCCCGTCAGAACCTGGACAGTGCAAACCAGGCGGCCAGTTTCGGCATGATGCTACGTGACCTGCTTGGGGAATACCCCCCTACCACAGTCACTGTTTACGAAATGGAATGGCCCGCAAGGCAACACGAGGTCAATTTGCCCCATCTCGCCAACAGTATCCATCCACAGAAAATAACCGCCTTCGCAGTGGAAACACGCTTGCTGGATGGGTCAACCGTGTCATTCAATGCGCTCCCAACCGGCCCAGCGTTCCCCATGCCGCCCCGACCATTGTTCAATCTGCTGATCCTGCTCGCCGCAGTGATTGTTCTTTCGCTGCTCGCAGTGCGCCTTGCTACACGCCCCCTTAACACCCTCGCCAGCGCCGCAGAAAAACTGGGCAACGACATCAACAGCCCACCCCTGATTGAAACAGGCCCGACCGAAGTGCGTCGCGCGGCACATGCCTTCAACACCATGCAATCACGCCTGGCCAACTATATTCAGGAACGCACGCGGATTCTCGCCGCCATGTCGCACGACCTGAAAACCCCCATCACCCGGTTGCGGCTCCGGGCCGAACTGCTGGAGGATGACGACCTCAGAGCGAAGTTCGCGAAGGATCTGGAAGAAATGGAATCCTTGGTCGCCGCCACCCTGGATTTCATGCGCGGGGTGGACAACCCGGAGCCGGTGCAACCTGTGGACATCATGGCCTTGCTGGAAAGTCTCCAGGCGGACGCAATGGAAATGGGCCAGGAAGTCCGGCTGGATGGTATCGCTGCCCATCCCTATCCGTGCAAGCCTGCGGCCTTGAAGCGCTGCCTGGGCAATCTGATCGACAACGCCGTCAAATACGGCAAATTCGCCGCCCTCAGGGTGGATGACAGCGACAAACAGTTGCAAATCCGCATTCTGGATCAAGGGCCGGGCGTACCGGAAGCCCTTCTTGAGCAAGTGTTCGAGCCATTCTACCGTCTGGAAAACTCGCGCAGCCGCGACACCGGCGGCACGGGTCTGGGGTTGAGCATTGCACGCAATATCGCGCAATTGCACGGTGGCGAACTGGTGTTGAGAAACAGGGCCGGCGGCGGTCTCGAGGCCATCCTCACCCTGCCCAGGCCTTTACCAGCGACAGCATGACAATGAAGATCAGGGAAGCGTCAAGGGCGCCTCTAAAAATTCAGATTTCGCCTTGCAGAATTACGACTGTGGGCGCATCACCCAAAATTTAAGCAGCAGCGCCGCTGCCAAAGCGCAACCGGCGGAAAAGGCAAAGGCTGCCTCGACGGCCACGCTCTGCCACAACCAGCCGAACAGCATGGATGCCGGTAACAGCATGATACCGGCAGTGAGATTGAACCAGCCGTAGGCGGTGCCGAGCAGTTCCTTGGGCGCGAGATCGGCGACCAGCGCTTTTTCCGCGCCTTCGGTGGCGGCCATGAACAGGCCGTAGAAAGCGAACAACGGCCACAGCAGCCACAGATTTTGGCCGTTCAGGCCGAGCAGCAGGTAAAACAGACCGTAAACCGCCCAGCCGCCGACGATCAACCGGGTTCTGCCGAGACGGTCCGACAGCGCCGACAGCGGCGTGGAAAACAGCATCGCCATCCCCGACGCCAGCGCCCACAACAGCGGCACCTGGGATTCGGCCAGCCCCATTTCACGGGCGCGCAACAACAGGAACATGTTGGACGAATTGCCCAGGGTGAACAGCGCCAGCACCAGCAGATAGCGCTTGAAAACCGGCGGGAAGCCTTGCAGCGTCCAGCTGAAAACCGTCTTGTGTAGTGGCATCTCGCGGTGCGGCTCGCGGATGCACAGCGCCAGACCGACCGTCATCACGCCCGGCACCAAGGTCCACAGCAGGATGTCGCGGATCGGCATGCCGCGGTAGAGCAGCCAGGCGGCGAGCAACGGCCCGACCACCGCGCCGGCATTGTCCAGGGCACGGTGGAAGCCGAAAGCCAGGCCGCGCTGATGCGGCGCCACGCTCAGCGCCAGCATGGCGTCGCGCGGGGAGGAACGCAGCCCCTTGCCCACCCTGTCGGAAAAGCGCAGCGCCAGCACCACCGGCCAGGAGCCGGCCAGGGCGAGAATCGGCCTGCCCAGCGCGGCCAGGCTATAACCGCACACCACCCAATATTTGGTGGAACGCGTCTTGTCCGCCAGCACGCCGGAAAACAGCTTGAGCAGGCTGCCCGTCGCCTCGGCGACACCCTCGATGATGCCCAGCGCCTTGGGTCCCGCCATCAGCACCGAGGCCAGATACAGGGGCAAAAGTGGATAGACCAGATCGCTGGCCGAGTCGTTGAAGAAGCTCACCAACCCCAGCAGCCACACGGTGGAAGGTAAAGCGAACAAAGTCTTCAGCATCTCAGCGCACCGCCATCACGTTGCAAGGGACGATAAGCAACAAGGATTTCTGTACATCGGATCCCCATTCATTGGGTTTCGCTCTCGGAGCTTTTGAGCAAGCATCTATACTGCACTGCCTAGCAGCCTATTCCGCCTCGATCTCCAGGTAAATCCGGCTAGCATTGCCGCCCTTCAAGGTTTCATAATTCCGCAGGCGGGAGAAAGCTTTCTGGTCGAGGCGGTCGATCGCAGCCTGCAAGTCCGCCCCGCCGTCGAACGCCTTCCGCATGTGGCCGCGCAGCAGGCGCAGGTAATCGCGGGTTTCGCGCCGCGCCTGGTCGAGATCGCACACCCTGCCGTGGCCGGGCACGATCTTGGCGGGCCGGAGCTTTTCCATTTCCTCGAAGGAGGCCAGCCAGTTGCGGCTATTGCTGACCGGCAGCACTCCCAGCAGGCGATCGACATAAACCAGGTCGCCCGAGAACAGCACGTTCTGTTTTGGCAGCCACACCACGCTGTCGCCCGGCGTGTGGCCGCCGGAGAAATACAGCAGCCGGATTTCGGTACCGCCGAGGCGCAGGGTTTCGCGCTGTTCGAACAGCCGATCAGGATAAACCGGCAAGGTGCCATCCATCCGTTCTTTCAGATCGACCCGCAGCGCATCGAGTTGCGCCCCGGCCCGCTGTGCCATGTCGGCGCGCGCCGGTCGAGCGGCGATGATTTCCGCGCCCTGTTCCCTGAAATAACCATTACCGAGCCAGCGGTGATCCTGGCCACCGGTATTCACCACATACTTCACCGGCTGCCGGGTAACTTGCTTGATGGCGCGATGCATGGCCTGGGCAGCCAGATAACCCGCACCGCTGTCGATTACCACCACCCCACCGGTGGTGACGATGAATCCGGTATTGGCGTTCATGCCGTAATTTTCATAGGTGCGCCCGCCGGTGTCGCCGATGAAGGCATAAACGTCGGGCGCCACCTTGACCGGCGTGAGGGTGAGCGCAGAAGCATCGCCCATCGCCAGACAGGCGATAAACAGGACCATGCCCGTCAAGCGGTCACGCATGTTGGTCAGCGGATGCCGTTTCATCATTCGAGTAGGCTTTTGATTCACTTTACTCACAATCGCGTAACTCCAAGTCAAAAGCGCACCATTGCCCCTCTCCCGCAAGGAGGGAGGGCTGGGGAGAGGGTGGACAACGAGTTTAACTTATTATTCAATATCAGTAGTGTCCGGTTAAAAGTCGAACAAATTTAGTTGGTTATAGCAATCCGTC
>CAYGNO010000194.1:0-4306 GCA_964351305.1 uncultured Sulfuricella sp. | reverse complement strand
GCCCGCTGGAGCAAGGCTTTCTACCTGATGGCGCTGGCCTATCTGGTCATGGTGCTGCTGATATTCATCCTGCCGCAGGCACTCCCGCACCCCCAGTCGCACCAGGAAGTATTTGCCTTGCTGACGCGCTATGGGCTGCCGCTGCTGCTGCTGGGCATGGCCCTCCTGCCGAAAGAAGGCAGGCAGGAACAACGCGCCGAAGTCATCGACCTGGTCTACAGCATTTTCGTGTTCCTGATGCTGGCAGTGCTGGTGCTGGGCAGCCTGGCTTTCATGCAGGTGTTGCAGCTCGGTTATGTGGAATCGCTGCTGGGGACATTGGCAACCAATGCGCTGCTGCTGTTCCTGTTCAGCTGGACCTGGAATCCGCTGGCCGGCTTCTCGGGGCTGGGCGCGCTCTTCTCGCGCTACCTGCTGTCGATCGGCTTGCCCTTCGAGAGCTGGATGCATGCCTTGGCCGAGCATTCGCAGCGCGAGCAGCATCCGGAAAAATTCCTCGCCAGCACCTGCGCCGAACTGGTGAACCTCCTGCCCTGGGTGGTAGGCGGGGAGTGGCAAGTCAATCGTAAACAAGGCGAGTTCGGCATGCGGGAAGGCCAGCCGCTAAACTTCAGCCACGGTCCGCTGCACATCGTCTTGTATGCCAGCCACCCTCTCAGCCCATCGCTGGTCTGGCACATCACCTTGCTGGTCCAGATTATCGGCGAATTCTATGCGGCCAAGTTCAGTTCCCGCCAATTGACCCAGATGGCCTACCTGCAAGCAATTCATGAAACCGGTGCGCGCATCACGCACGATGTCAAAAACCTGATCCAATCGCTGAATATGCTGTGCCTCGCCGCGGGGCGCGAAAAGGAGGACGAGGTGATCTCGCCCCAATTCCAGTCATTGCTGCGCCGGCAATTGCCGGTGATCGCCCAGCGCCTGCAGCAAGCGCTGGACAAGCTGAGTAAGCCGGTGAGCGACCAGGGCTTGCAGGCCGGGGCGCTGGCCTGGTGGAATGAAAACCGCCAGCGCTACGCCGAGCAGGAGATCGGCTTCGAGACGGCCGGCGAACTGGAGGGCGTTGAACTGCCGGCAGAACTGTTTACCAATGCGATCGAGAACCTGCTGCAAAATGCCCTCGACAAACGACGCGGCAATCCCCAACTGAAAATCGCGGCCCGGCTTGAGATTGCCGAGCATGAAAAAACCGCCCAGGCGATGCTGACGGTGTGCGACGACGGCGCTCCGGTCCCCGCCATTGTGACGGAGGAACTGTTTGCCAGCCCGGTTCAGTCGGAAAGCGGCTACGGCATCAGCCTTTACCAGGCAGCTCGACAAGCCGAGGCGGATGGCTATCGCCTGGAACTGCTGTCTAACCATCCGGGCCGGGTTTGCTTCAGGCTGATGCGGAATTCGACGCCGACGTAACTGATTGTCCCTCCAGAGGGGCGGGCGTTGGCTTCAGGGTAGCTGGCCGGCCGAAATCATGCGGTTATAGAGAATGTTTGGCGACATCCACTGGACGATGTCGTCGAACTCGCCGCCTGCCGCGGCGCTGTCGGTAGAGATGTGGCTGACGAACTTGTTGGCGGTCGGGTCCGGATGGGCGCCGCTGTTGGGATTCGGATTCTCGATCTCGTCGCTGCCGCTGCCGCCGCTGCCGGCATTCTTGCCGGTTGACCAGACCACCGCGACTGCCTGCATCGTGAGCGGCGTGGCGCAGGCGGCATCGGGGCATACCCGCAGGTTGGGATCATTGTTCATCGAACCCAAGGTGCGCAATTTCATGCCTTGGACACCCGTAAAAATGTAGCGGGAACTGCTGCCGCTGGTGGCTGGATCGGCGATGAAACTGACGGCATAGCGGATGCGATTGTTCCAGGCGTCGAGCATCAGGCCCGAGGAATCCACCGGCGTGAGGCCGAGCGTGGCTGCCGGGACGAAACCGTCCGAGGGATTGGAGCAGCGACCGAGGGTCTGGAGGGTGGTGGTGGCCACGCAGGCCACCGCCGGATCGGAGTTGTTGCAAAAGCTTTCCAGGCCGCTGCTGGAGGCGGATGCGGGACAGGGGAGCCTCCCGTTGGATATCGCATAGCCAAGCAGTGCCTCATTGACTTCGCCCAGAGACTTGGCGGTGCCGCGGATGGCTTCGCCATCGCGCTGTGTCGAAAGCGGCACCAGCAAACCTCCGAGCAGCAAAGCCACGATCACCAGCACGACGGCGAGTTCCATGAGGGTGAAGCCCTGCGAACTGCTTCTTGTCGATCGCCGGATCATTGCGTCTTGATGATGTAATCGGAAATCGTCACGGTCTGCTCGGAGGAACTGGCGGAGCTCTGGGCATTCGTGAAACCGGAAAAAATCGTCGACAGCGCCTTGCCCGTTGCCGCATCGACATTCATGTACACATTACTCTGTTCGACGCTCGGGGTCTGCGCGCAGAAGCTGCTCAAGTCTCGCGACAGGTTCTGAAAGTCCGCCAATGCGCAATTGGGGAAATTGCTGGCGACATAAGCCTTGAGCGATAGGGCTACTGCGGCTGTCAAGCTGCCTCCCGAGGTGTAGGCGCCGGGATTGGCGCCCAGCGCGTAGGTGAAGTGGGTTGGATCGACGACGACGATCCGGTAGGTGCCATTGTAAGCGGCGGGCAGGACGTTCGCTATCGTCACCGGCTGCCCACTGACGAACCCATGCGCGGCGGCGGTGGCGATGGTTGCCGTGTAGGCGCCTAGGACGCCGGAGGCGGAGGCGGAGGCCGTTTGCACGGTAACACCGGTGGGGGGCCGGATCTGTCCGCCGGCGCTGTAACTGCCGGGATTCGCGCCGAGGGCATAGGTGAAATGCGTGCTGTCCGTCACGCCGACGGTGTAAGTGCCGTCGTATCCGGCCGGATTGCTGCCCGAGATGGTGACGCGCTGATTCGTGAGCAGACCGTGTGCCGAGGGTGTGGTGACGGTGACGGTATTGGCCGACCAGGAGGCCGCCTGGATGGGAGTGGCATCGAAACTTTTATTCACGTCGAGGCGGACGTGGATGGGGGTATTCAGCGGCAGGATTCCCGCGTAGGGCAGGCTGGCATCGCTGACCTGCACGTTCTTGATGCCGGCCACCGTGGAGACCGTGCCGCCGCTGGAATAAATCGAGCCGCCGCCCGAGACGAGGGTGCCGCCCGAGGTATACGCGTCTGGACACGCCGCTACGCCGTAAGTGAAATGCGTTGCATCGATCACCGAGGCCACCGTCTGGGCGCCGTTGTAGCCCGCGGGAGTGATCCCTGCAATCAACACCTGGTTGTACGCAGCCAGGCCATGCGCCGCGCTGGTTGCGACGGTGACCAGATTCGCGGCACAGGAAGCGGAAGTCACCGCGGTAACCGTGCCCGGGTCTGCCAATAAGGGGACGGTGAAATGCGTTGCGTCGGCGACCGATGCGACCGTAAAGGTGCCGTTGTAGCCTGCGGGAGTGACGCCCGAAATGGTCACCGGGTTTCCCGTCGCCAGGCCGTGAGCCTTGCTTGTCGCGATGGTGGCGACATTTCCCGACCATGATATTGACGCCACCGGGCCGGGCTGAAGTGCATAGGCGAGATGCGTCGCGTCGATGACGGCAACCTGGACGTTGCCGTTGTACAAGGATGGTTTTATCCCGGCAATGGTGACCTGCTGATTCGAGGCCAGGCCATGCGCGGCGGCGGTCGTGAGGGTGGCGACATTGCCCGACCAGGATGCCGATTGCACTGTCGCGGTGCTCGAGGTGAGCGTGCGCGGATTGAGGGGTTGCGAGCCGCTGCCGAGGGTGCCGGCGGTGGCGCCATGGCAGTTGTCGTCGCTGGTCGTCGCTGCCGCGCCCCAATAGACAAAGGCCATGTGGTCGGCGGAGGAAGGATCGTTGCGATTGCTGCCGGTGCAGTTCGCGGTGGTGGTCGATACAGTGTCGATTTCCAGGCCGAATTTCGGCGCGGCGACACTTGCGCTGGAATAACCCATCAGCGCACCGGTGGTGGTGCCGCAGAGCGTACCGCCCGTCATGGCGGCCTGGTTATTGGGAGCGTCCAGGACAGCGAACATGAAACCTTCGCCGAAGTTGGCGATACTGACCTTGTAGTAAGCGCGCAACGAGGAATTGAACGCCAGCGGATTCGGATACCAGACGCAACCCCGACCCGAGGCCGTAGCCGCCGGATTGCCCAGGGTGACGGTTTTTGCTACAACATTGATGACCGCCTCGGGAGTGACGGCCGAAGTGTACACGCGTGAAAAACTTCCGACATCCTGGCCCAGGGAAACGAAATCGCCGGGGAACAGGCAGGCGCCGAAATCCG
>CAYGNO010000193.1:0-4310 GCA_964351305.1 uncultured Sulfuricella sp. | reverse complement strand
GCAAAGCCTTGGCCCGGCGCAGGATGCTCTTGATGCGCGCCAGCAGTTCGCGCGGGTTGAATGGCTTGGGCAGGTAATCGTCCGCGCCCATTTCCAGGCCGAGGATGCGATCCATGTCCTCGCCGCATGCGGTGAGCATGATCACCGGGATGTCGGAGCGTGCCCGCAGATTGCGGCATAGCACCAGGCCGTCCTCGCCGGGCAGCATCAGGTCGAGCACGATCAAATCCACCCGCCCCTTATCCAGCGCCGCCAACATGCCCTTGCCTTCAGCCACGGCGGTGGTCCGATAGCCGTTTTTCCGCAGGTAATCGCCCAGCAGGTCGCGGATCTCGGCATCGTCGTCCACGATAAGAATGTGTTCTGGTGTCGTCATGATGTTTTTATACCCGTTAACCCAATTTTCATGCAATAAAATTGTAAAGTAGTGTAACGGCCCGGCATCTTGTCACAATAAGTTACAAAAAAGTCCTGCTTTGACATATGCCGGTTACACCTTGGCGGTTAAATACGTTTTGCTGCAAAGCAATTTGTTCATTTTACATAGGGAGTATTGATATGAGCAGTGCAATCGGTGGTGCCGGAGGGTGTTCTTCAGCGATGATGGGCGGAATGAATGGGATGCAGCGCCCCGATCCGTCGAAAATGACCGACAAGTTATTTTCGAAGCTGGATACCAAGGGTCAGGGGTATATTGAGAAAAGCGATCTTCAGAGCGCCTTTGATCAGGTCTCATCGAAAAGTTCTTCTGGCAATGCTCCCAGTGTAGACGAGGTCTTCAAGGCACTGGACGGCGATGGTGACGGCAAAGTTACCAAGCAGGAGATGTCCGACAGTGTAAAAAAACTTGCCGACCAACTCGACAGTGAATTCCAAAGTATGCGGATGAGCGGCAAGGGCGGTGGCATGGGTGGCATGGGTGGCATGGGCGGCATGTCGAAGAGCGACATTAGCAGCATGGCAGACAGTGCCACTGGCAGCGCATCGGAGACGCTCAACAACCTGGTCCAGAATTTCGACGCGGCGGACACTAACCAGGATGGAACAATCAGTGCGCAGGAAGCCATGGCTTTCCAGGCGTCGAACGAAACCAACCTGTCCTCAAGCGATGCGCAGAGTGGCGAGGCCAGGGTAATGGCTCGAATAATGGAACTGGCGGCATCTTATGGCGCATTCGGTCAAGACGAGCCAACCAGCGGCAGCACCATTTCAACAGCGGCCTGAGCCTATGGGGCGCAGGTTTTGCGCCCCATTGGCTGGATGGGCCAGAAAAAACTGTTTACCCAAGGTTGCCCTGATATGAAAAACACTCGCAACCTTGTCCTCAGCCTTATCACTTCGTTCTGCCTGACGCTGGCCGCAACTGGCGTGCGAGCGGCTGAGCCGCTTGTCTTGCAGAAGGTCATGAAAGATATGGGCAATAACATGCAAACCATCACCGACGGGATTTCTCGCGGGGACTGGGAACTGGTAGAGAAAACCGCACCCCTGATCGCCGGTCATCCACAGCCGCCGATGACGGAAAAAATGCGCATCATGAGCTTCGTGGGCACCAGCATGGGCAAGTTCAAGGCCTATGACGGCGAAACCCACGAGCAGGCGCAAGCGGTAGGCAAGGCCGCCAAGGCCAAAGATGGCCAGGGCGTCATTCTCGCCTTCCAGAAGCTCCAGACCAACTGCTACAACTGTCACAGCGAATTCCGCAAGCCTTTCGTGGAGCATTTCTACGGCAAGAAAGACGCCGTCCAGTGATCAAGTTCGATTCCGGCTCCACTTATCCGCATAGGAGCAATTCCATGAATACCCCCGCACGACAACGCAGCGTACTGATTTGGGTAATTTCCCTGGTTGCCGCCGGGTTCGGTCTGCTGACCGTCAAGGAAGGCGGTGCGATTTTGTTTGGCGACGAAGCTGCGCGCATTGCGGCCGGCAACTACGTGCCATTCGTGCTCTGGTTTAATTTTCTGGCGGGCTTCGCCTATATCATTGCCGGCGCCGGTCTGTGGCTACAGCAACGCTGGGCAGTGTGGCTGGCCGTCGCCATCGCCACGGCTACCGCGCTCACGTTCGCGGCTTTCGGCGTGCACGTAGTTTCCGGTGGAGCCTACGAGCCGCGCACGGCGATCGCCATGAGCCTGCGAACGCTGGTGTGGGTGACAATCGCGGCCATTGCCTGGCACCGGTTGGTGCGGCGTCTGGCGTGATGCCATGCAGGCCGCTTCCCACGATGCATCTGACGACAAGGCATGGGCAGGGGAAAGCTGCGTGGCTGCTCCTGCTGTTTTTACACATCGCGCCGGCCATCGCACAAGCCGCCAATGAAAATACCTCCGGCATCAAAGGTTGTAAGGCAGATGAAGTCGTCAGGTTCCGCGGGGGGACCGCAAGGCTGGAGAATGACCTTTTTACCGGTACCGACCAAAACTATACGAACGGCGTGGCATTCACCGCTGTTTCGCACGACATCGCCGGCAAGCTTCGTACCGAGTGCCTGCCCACGCCGGTGCGACTGCATGCGGAGCTTATCAAGTTTCTGAACCCCGGTTTCTGGTCCGATGAGGAAAACTCCGCACATTCGCAAAACGTGGTGGTGAAATTTGGCCAATCCATGTTCACACCGAAAGATCCTGCCAGGACCGATCTGATCCCTGACGATCGGCCTTATGCGGGCTTGCTGTACGTGGGCATGTCGTGGAACCGCCGAAAACATGAACCACAAAGCAGCTCGGAAATGCTCGATACACGCGAGATTACCCTGGGCGTCATCGGGCCGTTGTCTCTCGCGGAACAGTCGCAAGATCGGGTTCACGATGCGATTGGCGCCGACAGATTTCTCGGTTGGCAACATCAGTTGAAGAATGAACCTGCGCTACAATTGGCCATGGACCGCAAATACAAGGACTATCGCGGAACGGGCGCGATCAACCCCGGTTTCTCTGTCGATTCGATACGCTCACTGGGGCTGCGGCTAGGCAACATCGAAACTTCCGCTACCCTGGGGATCGAAGGGCGTATCGGCTGGAATCTGCCGAATGACTTCGGGACCTATCCGATCAGACCTGGTGCAGAAAATCGCCCGCCATCCGCATCCATCCGCAGCGGCTCAGGTGACGCCCCTTTGGCGGTCGCCAGGCTACGGCCCGGCGTTCACCTTTTTGGAACGATGGAAACAAAACTCGTCGCGCATGATTTTTCACTCGACGGCAACCTCTTTCGATCAAGCCACAGTGTCATTCGCCGGCCATGGGTTGCCCAGGCGGCCATCGGGGTCAGCGCTCAGGGCCCGGTGGCCGGACACGGCGTCAAACTGGCCGTGATGCGCGTTTACCGTTCGCGGGAATTCGAGGAACAGGGGCCAAACCAGGCTTATGGCTCTGTCGCGCTGAGCATGGAGTTCTAAGACGCATGCGCACTTGAAGCATAACGGATGGATTCGCTCCCGCAAAAAATTCCTCCCGGGAACTAATGGCGAACTTCAAACGCGCCAGCTTGTTCACCTGTCAATTCAGCGCCCTCCCCTATTTTCAATCCCATCCCTAACTCGGAGATAACCATGCAAGACCTACATGAAACCTGGATCGCAATAAAACTCGGCGGGGCGATCATTCTGCCGTTGTCGTTGCTGGCGATCATCGCCCTGGCCATTATGCTTGAGAAGGCATTTATCTATTGGCGTTATGCACGCCTTCCCCTTGAGTTGCTCACCCTCGCCGAGACTTATGGCTTCGCCTGGGAAGAACTGGAGAAAAGGCTATACGGCTTGAATGAACGTCATTACTTCAGGCGGTTTTTCGAGGTGGTGATCGCCAACCGGAGTCGTCCCGCATGGTGGACTGAATCCCGTGCGGCGGACGAAGCCCAGCTGATCGAAACATCCCTTGCCCGCAGGTTGTGGGTGCTGGAGACCATTGTTACAGCGGCGCCCTTGCTCGGACTGATGGGTACCATAGGCGGAATGATGGATGCCTTCAAGATCATTGGCGGCAGCGGCATTGTGAATCCCACAGGGGTGACGGGCGGCGTGGCCCAGGCGCTCATTGCAACGGCAATCGGCTTGTTGATCGCGCTGATTGCCTTGTTCGGATTCAATTATTTCTCTCGCGTGCAATCGCAAACCATGGACGAAATGGAACGTCTCGGCACGCGCTTGATCGATCACATCCGTCTGGACCAACAGGGTGACGCCCATGAAGCTGCGTAAACCCAGGACGTATCGTAAGGGGCGCATCGAAATCATCCCGATGATCGATGTGATGTTCTTCCTGCTGGCGACATTCATGCTGTCTTCATTGTCGATGCAGAACCTCGAT
>CAYGNO010000192.1:0-4330 GCA_964351305.1 uncultured Sulfuricella sp. | reverse complement strand
ATCATCACCGCAAAGCGATGGGTATCGGCGCAAGCGCCTCCACCCATCCTACGCGCCGTTTTAAGTTGAGGGCATCTTGAACAAGCTGACTTTAGACCTGATCCTCAAATCGCAGGGCTTC
The DNA here is from genome assembly GCA_964351305.1 of uncultured Sulfuricella sp. Lineage (GTDB taxonomy): Bacteria > Pseudomonadota > Gammaproteobacteria > Burkholderiales > Sulfuricellaceae > Sulfuricella. The sequence goes on along the minus strand of CAYGNO010000192.1, from coordinate 4,209 downwards.
GGCACCCGCAAGTGGTGTCGTCAGCTGGTCAGCGAGGGTGAGGTGTCCATCGCCGGTGAAAAGGTTACCGACCCTCGCGCCGCTTTCGAAACGACCGGCCTTGAGTTCACGCTTTTCGACGAGGTGTGGGTTTACCGCGAGCATGTCTATATCGCGCTGAATAAGCCCGCCAATTTTGAATGTTCCAGGAAGCCCAGCCACCATCCCGGCGTGCTGACCCTGTTGCCGGAACAGTTTACCTGGCGCGACGTGCAGCCGGTGGGCCGTCTCGACCACGATACGACGGGGATATTACTGATGTCGGATGACGGCGCTTTTATTCACGCCCAGTCGTCCCCCAAGCGGCACGTCCCCAAGGTTTATGCGGCCACCACGCACGACCCGGTGACGCCCGAGCTGGTCGAGCTGTTGCTGGCCGGCGTGAAGCTGCACGATGAACCCGCACCGCTGGCGGCATTGACCTGCCGCAAGCTGGCCGAGCACCAGCTGGAGATCGTGCTGGAGCAGGGCAAGTACCATCAGGTCAAGCGCATGCTGGCTGCCGCCGGCAACCATTGCACCGCCTTGCGCCGCACGGCGATCGGCAACTTGACGCTGGATGCGCTGGGGCTGAAAGAGGGTGAATGGTGTTACCTGGACGAAGCGCAGCGGGCATTGCTGACAGGGTTATAATGGCTGTTTGGTTTGCTTGAAATAGAAATGATAATTAAAGGATTTTCATGAGTTTGAAATGCGGAATCGTCGGACTGCCCAACGTGGGCAAGTCCACCCTGTTCAACGCCATTACCAGCGCCGGGATCGCGGCGGAGAATTACCCTTTCTGCACCATCGAGCCCAACGTCGGCATCGTCGAAGTGCCCGACCCGCGCATCGATGCGCTGGCGGCCATCGTCAAGCCGCAGAAGGTGCAGCATGCCGTGGTCGAATTTGTTGACATCGCCGGCCTGGTGGCGGGCGCGTCCAAGGGCGAAGGCCTGGGCAACAAGTTCCTCGCCAATATCCGCGAGACCGACGCGATTGCCCACGTGGTGCGCTGCTTCATCAACGAAAACGTGGTGCACGTGGCGGGCAAAGTGGACCCGATTTCCGATATCGAAGTGATCAACACCGAGCTGGCGCTGGCCGACCTGGAAACCGTCGAGAAGGCGTTCATGCGCTATAACAAGGCGGCCAAGACCGGCGACAAGGAAGCTGTCCAGGTGATTGCCCTGCTGGAAAGAGTGAGGGCGCACCTGGATCAGGGTCAGCCGGTGCGCGCGCTGGCGCAGTCCGAAGATGAGCGGGAGCTGCTCAAGCCGCTGTGCCTGATGACCGCCAAGCCCGCCATGTACATTGCCAACGTGGACGAGAACGGGTTCGACAACAACCCCATGCTGGCCAAGGTGGAAGAATTCGCCCAGCGCGAAAATGCGCCGGTGGTCGCGATCTGCGCCGCGATAGAAGGCGAGATCGCCGACCTGGAAGAAGAAGACAAAAAGGCTTTCCTCGCCGACATGGGGCTGGACGAGCCGGGCCTGAACCGCGTCATCCGCGCCACCTACAAGCTGCTGGGCCTGGAGACCTATTTCACCGCCGGGGTCAAAGAAGTGCGGGCCTGGACCATCCACGCCGGCGCCACCGCGCCGCAGGCCGCGGGCGTGATCCACACCGACTTCGAACACGGCTTCATCCGTGCCGAAGTGATCGGCTTCGACGATTTCGTTGCCTGCAAGGGCGAGCAGGGCGCGAAAGAAGCCGGCAAGATGCGCCTCGAAGGCAAGGAATACGTCGTGCATGACGGCGACGTGATGCACTTCAGGTTTAACGTCTGACCTTGACAAACGGGCGATAAAAAGTCAGAATTCGCATCCTTCGATTTAACCTGGTGATATAGCTCAGTTGGTTAGAGCACAGCACTCATAACGCTGGGGTCGGTGGTTCAAGTCCACCTATCACCACCATATTCCCTTCATGCGATCTGGTCGCGACCGTCAATCCCGCCGAGACCGCACTTTAAGTAGTGTGCTATCGTGTATTCATGCTGAAGCATTTTTTATTTCTTTTCCTCATGTCGTTCGCCCTGGCAGCCCATGCCGGCAGGTTCTTGCCGCAAAACGCGCAAGTCGGGCAGATCAACGGCCTGAACTACCCGGAAGTGAAGATCGGTGGAGAAACCTACCGGCTGGCGCCCGGCGCGCGTATTTACGATACATTCAACCGCACTATTGTTCCCACCCAATTGCCGCAAAGCGCCAAGGTTTTCTATCAGCTCGACCCCAGCGGTATGCTGATCCAGATGTGGCTGCCTACCCTTGAAGAAGAAGCGGGGATGGGTCGTTAGGCTATATCCTCGTGGCGAAAAAGCTTTTCATTAAAACCTTCGGTTGCCAGATGAACGAGTATGACTCGGCGAAGATGGCTGACGTGCTGAATGCCTCTCAGGGCATGGAAATCACGCTGCGCGCCGAGGATGCCGACGTGATCCTGCTGAACACCTGCTCGGTGCGGGCGGGGGCGCAGGAAAAGGTTTTTCACCAGTTGGGCCGGTGGCGCCCCCTGAAGCAGAACAACCCCGATTTGCTGATTGCCGTAGGCGGCTGCGTGGCGAGCCAGGAGGGCAGCGCCATCGTCGGCCGCGCGCCCTACGTCGATCTGGTGTTCGGCCCGCAGACCCTGCACCGCCTGCCGCAGATGATCGATGCCCGGCGCAAGAGCGGGCTGCCCCAGGTGGACGTGTCTTTCCCGGAAATTGAAAAATTCGACCACATGCCGGCGGCCAGGGTGGATGGCGCGACCGCGTTCGTCTCGGTGGTGGAAGGCTGCGGCAAATTCTGCACCTACTGCATCGTGCCCTATACGCGGGGCGACGAAGTGTCCCGCCCCTTCGACGACGTGATCGCCGAGGTGGCGCAACTGGCCGGGCAGGGGGTCAAGGAAATCACCCTGCTCGGGCAGAACGTCAATGCTTACCGTGGCGCGATGCACGACGGGGAAACCGCCGATCTGGCCGATCTGCTGCATTATCTGGCCGAGGTGCCCGGCATCGAGCGCCTGCGCTTCACCACTTCCCATCCGGTTGAATTTTCCCAGCGCATGATCGATGTCTACGGCGAAGTGCCCAAGCTGGCCAGCGGCCTGCACCTGCCGGTCCAGAGCGGCTCGGACCGGGTGCTGGCGGCGATGAAGCGGGGCTACACCGCGCTCGAATACAAGTCCATGGTACGCAAGCTGCGCGCGGTGCGGCCGGACCTTTCGATTTCATCGGATTTCATCGTCGGCTTTCCCGGCGAAACCGATGCCGATTTCGAGGCGACCCTGAAGCTGATCGAGGATGTCGGTTTCGATATGGGCTACAGTTTCATTTTCAGCCAGCGCCCCGGCACGCCGGCGGCGGAGCTGGCCGACGATACGCCGCTGGAAGTGAAGCAGGAACGGTTGCGGCGGTTGCAGAAAAAAATCGATGAGCAGGAACAGATCGTCAACCGGAAAATGGTCGGCACGGTGCAGCGCATTCTGGTGGAAGGCATTTCCAGAAAGGACGGCACCGAACTGATGGGGCGCACCGACAACAACCGGGTGACCAATTTCAAGGCCAACCCGCGCCTCATCGGGCAGTTCGTCAACGTCACCATCACTGCGGTTTCCCCCCATACTTTGCGCGGCGAAATCGTCGTGCTCGAGCAAGGGTCTGTTTATGAATAATTTGAACATTCTGGCCGCACTGGCGGGCGCGCTGCGGCGTTGCCGGTCACTTGCAGGGTATGGCCATGCGGCGTGCCCGGCGCCTTGCATCGCATCCCGCCAGCACGACCATAATTGCCCAACTTATTCATGAACAGACCCTAGGCCGCTCCCGTGACTCCAAAATCCCTCGATATTTCTTTTACCCCCGCGGACAATGCCCGTCTCGCCAACCTGTGCGGCGCGCTGGATGAAAATCTGAAGCAGATCGCCACCGCGCTCGACGTGACCATTTCCCGCCGTGGCGAGCACTTCTCCGTGCATGGAGACCAGCACCAGGCGCGCCTGGCCGTGGAGGCGCTGAAAAATTTCTACGAGCGTTCCCGCACCCATCTTTCCGTCGAGGACGTCCAGCTCGGCCTGATCGAGGTGGCGAACGCGAATCAAGATATGCGGGACGGCGTCGTCATGCCGGTGCTGATGACGCGCAAAAGCGACCTGCACGGCCGCGCTCCGCGCCAGAACGTGTACGTGTGCAAGATACAGGAG
>CAYGNO010000191.1:0-4361 GCA_964351305.1 uncultured Sulfuricella sp. | reverse complement strand
GCCGTTACCGTAGGCGCCGTTACCGTAGGCGCCGTTACCGTAGGCGCCGTTACCGTGGGAGCCGTTACCGTGGGTGCCGGCGCGGCAATATCAGGGGTTGCAGGGGGGGTTCCCGTTGCTGCCGCTCCCGGAGTGACCGCTGCCGCGGCTCCTGGCGTTACTCCAACTGCTGTGCCAGTTGCCGTGCCTGCTGGTGTCTCTGCCGCTGGGGCAGTGACGGCGGTTCCAGTTGCCGGGGTCCCAGTCGCAGCCGTTTCGGCAGCTGGCGTCTGGCTGGTCTCGGCAGCCTTGGTTGTGGTACCAGTCGTTGTGCCCGATGCCGCGGTTTCCTGCTGCTTTTCCGCTGCCGGCTTTTGCTCCGTGGCTTCCGCGGCCGGCTTGGTTTCTGCTGGCTTTGCCTGCTCCTGTTCCTTGCTATCCGTGCCTTTCTTGTCCGCGCTTTCCTTTTCCTTGCCTGGCTGTTCTTCCTTGGCTTTCGGTTGTGCCTCTTCCTGTTGCTGCTTTTGCTCAGGCTTGGCGCTCGGCACCCCCGCTGCTGCGCTCAAGATAAATGCCGGAGTGGGCACAAACCGCATCACCCCGGCAGGGGTTACCTGGACAGTCTGTCCGGGCAGAGTTACCAGTGTGCGCACCGCGCCGGTCAAGTCCACTGCCGTGACGGTATGACTGCCTTCAATGGTGTGGTTAAGCGTTATCCTGTTGTCTGTTGCAAAGTGAAGAACATTGCCGGAGCCCCGGATTCCTATGGTCGCGGTCGCGGTTTTCATTTTGAACTTTTCCTTGTTGAAACTGGCGATCGCGCCGGTAAAGGCGCGCATCGTCCCTTTCAACAAGGAAAGAACGCCATTGCTGGACGCATCGGGCGTACCGGCAAAGTGGTATTCGTCAATTCGCAATTCAGTGTCTGCGCGAACAGCGACATGCGCACCATCGCTCATGCGCAACTGAGCCATTCCATCCACGCCGGATACGATCAAGTCGCCCGCTTCGACTTCACTGCCGCGGACTACCTTGCGCTCGCCGGCGGCATTCACCACGCGCACATCGCCCGCCACAAAATTGAACTTGCCCGCAGCCGCCCAGCTATCTGCAAAAGGCAGCAAAGCCAGCAAAATGAATAGAACAAATCTGCCAAGAAAATCGGATTTCATGATGAGATCCTGATGCCGCTCGCAATCTAAAAATCATACCGAACCGAAATGGTTTTTTCGGTGCGACGGTATTGATATAGCTCCAAATTCGAATCATTTCGGAAAGCCGCCATTTGGGCCTTGACCGTCCACTTGGACATGGGACGCCAATTAACGCCGAATGAAACATCTTTCGTCAGGTCCCGGCCATATACCGGGGGCGTTAGCGCAGAACGCGCATTCAGGCTGTCGTCGATACGCCTGGCAACGCCGGTCGAAAGGAATGCATCCATTTGAGTCAAAGGCGTCAATTGAAAATGCACCCGGATGCCCGTTGAAGTGCGGCTCATGTCACTGCCGGTGGCGAGAAGGCGCAAAGCGCGGTCAATACTTTGATTCGCGGTGGCAAAAATCAAAGGGTTGGTCTTTCCCTCGAAAATATGCAGCCAGGAAACACTCCACATGACCTGGTTGGTATCTTGCGCATCCTGGGTTGGATAGCGCGGCTTGCTGTAATGCGCAGACAAGGTGAATTGGTCGCGCTCTCCAATTTTGCGCTTCCATTCCACGCCTATGCCCGGAGTATTTCGATTGGCATTCACTCCCTCGGTCATGCCTTCCTGGCGATATTGTCCAAGGATGCCGAATATTCGATAGGTATTGTCGTCCCTCGCGATGCTGAATCCGCCATGCAGATCCAGATTCGAACTGTTCAGGGCAGAAAGGTCCCTGTAGAACCGCTGCTTGATGTCTGCGCCGGCAAACATGCTGATGCCGTTTTCTTCGCTTAGCACACGGTTGAAGTTCACTCCCGCCGATACGCCTTCGGTTATGCCGGAACTCAACACCGAACTGCCCGTCGGCAACACGCCGGGGATCCCGAAGGTGTTTTGAACACCCGTGGTGAAATCGGACGTTACTGCGGTGACGTTGCTGTCGGACGCTATGCTGGCTTCCAGGTATCCCGACACTTGCTGGACTTTTGCAAGCCTGCGTTCTTCGATGGCATCCAGGAACTTTTGCGCCACGCCCTTTACGTTTTCGGGGGGGCTTTGGGTAAGCACTATTTCGAATTCGTTTTTGGCGAGGTCATCGCTCCCCATCGCGAAGTATGCGCGCGCCAGGTCGAGCCGCGCTCCGGAAAAGTTTGGATTGACCATCAAGACGCGCTCGAACGCTATGGTCGCGCGATCCGGCTTGCCGCTGTCCAGGGCGGCAATCCCCAGCATGTAATCAAACGCCACCTCGCCTGAATACTCGTCTTCCTTTGGCTCCAGAAGCTTGTATGCCTCCACCATCTTGCCGCCTCGAACCAACACATCCGCCTCGCGCAACAATGCCCCCAGGGCTTCATTTGGCAAGCCCATTCCGGCTGGGGGAACGGGTACGACGGTATTGTCGGCATTGACAGCGATGGATTTCGCCGGTCCCTCGATGACGGACTGTTTGGCGGCGGGTTTTCCCGCTTCCTCTGCCATGGCGAGGGTTTCCACACGCTTGCCGGCGGCTCCTTCCGCAACCAGCAGCTTTACCACGCCTTGCGTCAGTTCCTGCTCGGGAACGAGAACCTGGACGGCATGGAAACCCGCCGCCCGATAGGCGTTTTCGACAACTGCCAAAGCATTCCGTATATCGCCATACACGCGCCCGGCGCCAGCATGCGAACCTACCAGCGCCGCCAGTTGCTCAGCGGGAAGCAAGGTGTTGCCCTCGATGCTGAACCGGGAAATGTCGAACCGCTCATCATCGGCTGCAAGGGAACTTGAGGAAATCGCAACACCAGCCGCCAACAGAAAAGCCGGAAAGCAGGATCGATTTATGTTTTTCATGGTGGCGTCGCATCGAGTCAAAAAACGTCGATAGCCACTTTCAGCATAGGCGATGAATTACATCAGGACAATATTGTTTTGCTCCGGGTTTTAGCTGTTCTCCGCTTGAAGAGACGCCGTACCGCCGATGAATCGCGCCCGCGGGGTGCGCAGCCCTTTTCCTTTTTGAGCGTCAGTGCAGCTCGAAACAAGCCGTGGCCGCGTGGCCGGCCCTACTGTGCCACGCACTCGCTCTCGCCGCCCTTGCCGACGCCACGGCCCGCCCCGGTGTTCTTGCTGATGTTGGCTGGCATCGTGACCTGGATGCCCTGTTGCGGCGGCACGATGATCGGCGGAGTGGTCGCGCTGCGCACGAATCCGAACTGGCCGGTGTTGATCTGTTGCTGGCCGGCGCTGTTGCGCACCAGGATGGCGCCGGCGGCGACGTCCAGGTGCAACCCGTTTTCCGGCGGTTTGCCGGTGACGGTCGGTATGCCGGCACAGTCGTTGTTGCAACTCAGGGCGCCGAAATGCGTGCCGCGGATGCCGATGGTGGCTGTCGGCGTCGTATAGTTCACCGCTTCGCGGTTGCGCTTGCCGACCAGGCCGGTCACCGCCCGCAAGCCGCCCTTCAACAGGCCCAGGGCCACGTTGTCGGATTGCGGCTTGTTTTCGACAAAGGAATACGCAGCCACCTGCAATTGGGAGTCGGGGCGGATGACCACTTCGCCGCCGTCGACAAACTTGATCCGCGCATAGGCCTCGGATTGGGTCGATAACACATCGCCTTCCTGAACTTCGGATTTCACCGAAAGCAGCTTGGTGGTGCCATCGGTACGCTTGACCGAAAGAATGCCGGAAAGATGGGTGACCTGGCCTGCGGAAGCGGCCAAGGCTGGGCCTGCCACAAAGGCCATGCTTGTGGCGATGATCAGAAGCAAGAGTGTCGTGAAACGTGCTGGCATTGTCATGTTCTTGCGGTCCGGGCTCAACTGCACATGGCCGGTTTCTTGGCCGCGGGTTTGTCATCCTGCTTCTTGGCGCCTTCCTCTTCCTTCTTGTCCTTGTCGTCTTTCTTCTCGTCCTTTTTCTCTTCTTCCTTCTTGTCATCCGCAGCCTTGTCGGCGGGCTTGGATTCTGCAGGCTTCGATTCGGCAGGCTTCGATTCGGCGGGTTGATCGCCCGCCGGCTTGGCGCTGTCGGCGCTGGAAGCCGGCGCTGGGGACGAGGTGCTCGGCGTGCCGGTTCCCGTCGATGCCGGCGCGGAAGCGGGCGTGGGGGTCGGGGTCGGGCTGCCGCCAAAGCTGCCTTCGGTCCCGCCGATGGTCTGGTTGGTATTCAGCAATGTCAATGATCCCGCGCCGCCTGCCGTGACCGTCACCGGTGGCGGCGGCGCTGGCGGCGCAGCGGGTTCCTCGGCGGG
>CAYGNO010000190.1:0-4369 GCA_964351305.1 uncultured Sulfuricella sp. | reverse complement strand
GTATGCCCTACGCTGCTTTGCAACCCACGTCGAAACCGGGTCGCCCCCATGCTGAACTATCAGACGAACTCTGCAAGCAAAAGTTCAATCCATGTTTCATCTTAGCAGGATTGGGGGTTTAGAGGTAGCGCAGGATCTCGGCGGGATGATGGATGGTGGCGTCTGCTCCCCAGGTTTCAGGCCGGTCGTCGGTGCCGAGGTAGCCGTAGGCGGCGATCAGGGAGGGCATGCCGGCGGCGTGGGCGGCTTCGATATCGCGTTCGGCGTCGCCCACATACAGACAGTTTGCGGGGCCGGCTCCCGCTTCGCGGGCGGCGCGCAGCAGCGGTTCGGGGTGTGGCTTGGGGTGGGCGCAGGTATCGCCGCTGATGATGCTGGCGGCGCGACTGGCCAGCCCCAGCAGTTCCAAGAGCGGGTTGGTGAAGCGTGACGGTTTGTTGGTGACTACACCCCAGGCGATGCCTTTACCTTCTAGTTCGTCCAGAAGTTCGGCCATTCCGGGGAAGAGGGTGGTGTGCAGGCACAGGTTGGCGGTGTAGAGCGCCAGGTATTCCTCGCGCATGGGCGCGAAGCGGGCATCCTGCGGCGTCAGGCCGAAGCCGATGTCGAACAGGCCGACGGTGCCGTGCGAGGCATAGGGGCGGATGATTTTCTGCGGCAGCGGCGGCAAGCCGTGCCGTTCGCGCTGCAGGTTGAGGGCGTGACCGAGGTCGGGCGCGGTGTCGGCCAGCGTGCCGTCGAGATCGAACAGTACCGCTTTCATTATTCCTGCCGGCAATGGATCAGGTAGTTGATGCTGGTGTCGGAGCCGAGGGTGTAGGTTTTGGAGAAGGGGCTGTAGCTCATGCCGGTAATGCCGGCGACACCGAGGCCGACGGCGCGGCAATATCCGCCCAGTTCGGAAGGCTTGATGAACTTGGCGTAGTCGTGGGTGCCGCGCGGCAGGAGGTTGAGCACGTATTCCGCACCGATCACGGCGAACAAATAGGATTTCGGGTTGCGGTTGAGGGTGGAGAAGAAGACGTGGCCGCCCGGCTTGACCAGTTCCGCGCACGCCCGCACCACGCTGGCCGGGTCGGGCACGTGTTCGAGCATTTCCATGCAGGTGACGATGTCGTACTGGTGCGGCTGATCCTTCGCCAGTTCTTCCACCGCGATCAGGCGGTAGTCAACTTTCTGGCCGCTTTCCAGCAGGTGCAGCCTGGCGACCTTGAGCGCTTTTTCGCCGAGGTCGATGCCGGTAACCTGGGCGCCGCGCGCCGCCATGCTTTCAGACAGGATGCCGCCGCCGCAGCCGACGTCGAGCACGGTCTTGCCGGCCAGTCCGGCGGTCTGGTCGACGTAGTCGAGGCGCAGCGGGTTGATGTCGTGCAGGGGTTTGAATTCGCTGTTGGGGTCCCACCAGCGGTGGGCGAGCTGGGCGAATTTGTCCAGCTCCTGCTTGTCTGCGTTCAATGTGTCGTTGTTCATTCTTTGCTCCGGTTAACGCCTAAAGGTTAACCCCCCGCTAGAAAATTAGAGTTCCGGCCAACTTCAAGGTTGCCTTTCGCCGAAACTATTTTGGCGGCTGATTTTTTCGTGCCAGAAGCTGGTTCTGGCATTGAGTTCATGGATGTCGATGGTGGTGAGGCGCCGTTCGTCCAGCAGCAGCTTGCCGTTCACCCAGACATGGCTGACATTTTCCCGTCCGGCGGCGTACACTAGGTGCGAGGTGACATCATAGCATGGCTGGGTTTCCGGGGCGGACAAGTCCACCGCGGTGATGTCCGCCGCCTTGCCGATGGCGAGCGAGCCGGTCAGGCGGTCGATCCCCAGTGCCTTTGCGGCGTGGATGGTGGCCATTGCCAGCGCCTGGTGGGCGGGCAGGGCGGCTGCGTGACGGCTCTGGCCCTTGGCGAGCAGGGCGGCGAGGCGCATTTCCGCGAACATGTCGAGGCGGTTGTTGCTTGCCGCGCCGTCGGTGCCCAAGCCGACGTTGACCTCGTGTTCGAGTTTTTCCACTACCGGGCCGATCCCGCTGGCGAGCTTGAGGTTGGAACTTGGACAGTGGGCTACGTGGCAGCCGTGTTCGGCGAGCAGGCGGATTTCCTCGGCATTGAGCTGCACCATGTGTACCGCGATCAGGTTGGGGCCGAGCAGGCCGAGGCGGTGCAGCCGCTCCAGCGGTCTCATCTGGTATTGCTTGAGGCTGGCCTCGATCTCGTCGTGGGTTTCGTGCAGGTGGATGTGGATCGGCAGGTCGAGCTGCCCGGCGTAGGTCAATACCTTGACGAAGGTCTTGTTGCTCACCGTGTAGGGCGCATGGGGGGCGAGCGTGAAGGAGAGCAGCGGCTCGCCGTTAAATTCGTCGCGCACCGCCAGCCCCTTGCTCAGGTAATCGTCGGCATCGGCGGCGTAGGCGGTGGGGAAATCGACCACGATCATGCCGATGGCGGCGCGCATTCCGGCGCCGAGCGCCGCCTGCGCTGCCGCCGCGGGGAAGAAATACATGTCGTTGAAGCAGGTGACGCCGCCCCTGAGCATTTCCGCGCAGGCGAGGAGCGTACCGTCGCGGACGAATTCCGGCGACACGAATTTAGCCTCGGCAGGCCAGATGTGATTGTTGAGCCAGTCCATCAGAGGCAGGTCATCCGCCAAGCCGCGCAGCAGCGACATGGCGGCGTGGGTGTGGAGGTTGATCAGGCCCGGGATCAGGACATGGTCGTCAAGCCGGAAATGCTGTTTGGCGCTGTATTTGGCATGAGCCTCGCCGGTCGGCAGGATGTCGCAGATGACGCCGTCAGTAATGGCGATGGAATGCCGGGACAGGGTTTGTCTGGCCGGTTCGACGGGGATGATCCAGCGTGCGTCGATCAGGGTGTCTACGGTGTTATCAGGCATCATCGGCAGAATCTAGCATAAAAAAAAGCCCCGCACTAGGCGGGGCTTATTCTGACCGGAGAAGCTTACTTTTTGGTCGGAACCTGAATTTCCGGTTCCACGGTGACGCGGCGGTCAGGCTGCAGGCACTCGATCAACTTCTTGGAAGGCATGCTGCGGCACTTGGTTTTGGTGTCGGCATCGGGGTTGGGTTCGGATTCGCCTTTGCCTACAGTCTTGACGCGGTCGGCGGCAATGCCCTGGTCAACCAGGTAAGCCTTGACCGCAGCAGCACGGCGCTCGGAAAGTTTCTGGTTGTATTGAGTCGTGCCGATGCGGTCGGTGTGGCCGGTCACCAGCAGCAGTTCCACTTCGGGGTGGGCCTTCATGCCTGCGACCACTTTGTCGTCCAGTTCCTTCTTGCCTTCCGGACGGACCACGGCCTTGTCGAAGTCGAACAGGGTTTCAGCCTTGAATGTCACCTTTACAGCGGGTTTTTCAGGGCCGGCAACGGGCGCAACGGGTGCAATCGGTGCGGCGGCTTTAGGCTCCTCCTTCTTCACCAGGTCAGGATCGCATTCCTTGACTGCCATGGCCGGAGTCCAGTAGCCGGTGCGCCAGCACTGGTTGTAGTTGTTCTTGACCAGGGTGCCGCGGGTGTCGATCAGGTAGCCGGCATTAGGTACATCATGCGCGAAAGCCGCGCTGGCGGCAGAAATGCCAGTTAAGAGTGCGATGCTTAAAACAAGTTGTTTAGTCAGCGAGATTTTCATTTTTGGTTCTCCTTGAGAATTTAGCGCTATTGTTGTTTGGGCCTGTTTCTATCGTGATCAGATGTCTAACCGGTTGATGTTCTTATCATACACTATAGATTCGGAACTGCCAAAACGGCGGTTGCCCTGCGGATTGGCCTGGGCTGCGCCGGTATGCTAAAATCGCTAACATTTTGTTTTCGTATATCAACAAGTAAGTTCATAAGAAACTGAGCATCCATGGAACAATTCGCCAGAGAAACCCTTCCGGTCAGCCTCGAAGAAGAAATGCGCCGTTCCTATCTCGACTACGCCATGAGCGTGATCGTGGGCCGGGCGTTGCCCGATGTACGCGATGGTCTCAAGCCGGTTCACCGGCGCGCGCTGTTCGCCATGCACGAACTGTCCAATGACTGGAACAAGGCCTACAAAAAGTCGGCGCGTATCGTCGGCGACGTGATCGGCAAATACCACCCCCACGGCGACACCGCGGTGTACGACACCATCGTCCGCATGGCGCAGGATTTCAGCCTGCGCTACCCGCTGGTGGACGGCCAGGGCAACTTCGGTTCGGTCGACGGCGACAATGCGGCCGCGATGCGGTACACCGAGATACGGATGGCGCGGATCGCGCACGAATTGCTCGCCGACCTGGACAAGGAAACGGTGGATTTCGGCCCGAACTACGACGGTTCCGAGCAGGAGCCGCTGGTGCTGCCGTCGAAGATCCCCAACCTGCTGATCAACGGCAGCTCGGG
>CAYGNO010000189.1:0-4387 GCA_964351305.1 uncultured Sulfuricella sp. | reverse complement strand
CCTGGTCAAAATTGGACGCTGATAGGTGGTCAAATTTGAACGCTGATTGACACCCTCGCAAAAGCAAAGGCTGCGCCAAAAAAACCGAAGCCTCTTGGAGCCCCGGCAGTCGCGAAAACAGGAGCCGCCGCGCCAAAACCAGCACCTGCGACAGTGGGTGTTGAATTTGAATTGGTTTGGGAAAGCAAGCCTCTCACCCGACGTGACCTGACAATCCCTGACGCAGCAGGTACGCATGCGACAGGCTCGGTCAACCTAGACAAAGGCTTGCTTCCGGAAGATGTAGATCATCGGTATTATTTCCGCGATGACGTGTTTCCACATCTCGTGTGGGCAACTCGGTCGAAGACCGTAGATGAAGCCTTTGCAAAATTCCAGTTGGTTTTGAAAGGCATCAGCCACGGGGAGTTTGACTTGGCTATTCGCCATACAACCAGCACTACGAGCGTAGCCTATAAACAGAGGAACGCTATGACTCGCCTAAGCTGGGGGCCGATGCGCGAGCATGTTGCACGACCTGACTTGATCGGTAGGACGCTCGCCCTTTACCGAGACAAAGTCGATCCAGCGCGGTTTGTTCTGGAAGTCGATTAAATTACATCGGGCACAGGCTCGCAGGATGTGCGATGCCTACGATCCTTTAACTTGCGCCACCCTTCTAGTACACACTCCTGCTTTGCGCATGACAAGCCCATTGCCCCTAACACGGCTTTACCCTGTTGCGAAAGTACCTGAAACGTAGGTAAGTTACGTATATGCTCGTCCAAGGTGGCAAGATCAATATTTATTGTTTCGGGTAGCGGCACTACAAGCCGCTCAATTTCAGATGGGATCAATTCGAGTACACCTCCGCCATAGTGACGGCCTTCCAGTTCAGCGCTTAGGGCTGTAAGCGGATTGACAAAACAAGTAACGAGTTTTTCAGCGCCAACATCGCGTGTGCGGATACGGTAAGCCGTATCCGTCGTATACGCGCCGATGCGATTAAGGATAAGGCGAGGCGTGTTGTGCGAACGCTTTAACATACCGACTTCAGTCGAATAGACGGACGGCACGGTATACCAGGGTGAACGAACACGGCATTTGTAGCGCGTATGTAGATTTTGCTGCTCTCCTAACTCGATATAGGCACTTAACGCTGCATCGACTTCCTCTGCGTTTTTGCGGAACCACAGAAAATTAGTGGGGTTTCCCTTGGCCGCGTTCGCAGCATGCTGCCGGTCATCATAGATGATCCCTGGGCAGTGTTCGCTGCGCCCGAACATCGGATGAGCCCACTTTTCAAGCTGAAAATCCCTGACAACATCGTCGGGAACGAGGAAGAATTTATTCGCGCCAGTGACAATCCCAACGTCTACTTTGGCAATGTCCTTGAACCGATGCACTTCATCATGCTGCTCAAGTTCATCGAACAGCGAGCGCGTTTCCGAGTCGAGCAATGCGCGTGTCCATTTGCCTTGCACAGTCTTGCCATTGATGGATTGCGGAGCGTTGAAAACGGTTGACGGGTTGAGCCGAAGAAATTCCCGGCCTTTAACCGGATACATACCAAGTCCCTCGCCTTTTTCCGCTTCGCTATGTTTCTTCTCTGCAAGTAAGATCACCGCTCCTTGTAGAGTGTCACTGAACCACAATTCCTCGGGGTCAATGATCACCAGACGGCGGCATTCACGCCCAAGGTAGGAGCGTAACGATTGCGCATGTGTCACGTGGATGATCTCGGCTGGAACCACCATCGCTAGCCGTCCGCCGTGCCTGAGAAGAGCCATCGACGCGAGAATGAACGAAACCCATGCGTTGGTGTGCTTGGTGAATGGAAGGTTGAGCTCCTTAAAAATTAGCTCCGCACGTAATTGGAACGGCTCGGGAAGGTACTGGTATCGAACAAATGGCGGATTGCCAACAATAGCGTCGAACTTGGCGCTACTGTCATTCATGTGATCGAGAGCCCATTGGAGAAATCCTCGGTGTAAACGGTTGTTGCATTCAGGCCAACCGCCTTGGCGCGAGTTCGAGCTTTTGCAGCCTCATCAGCTTCAAGCTCGAAGCCAAAAACACTCGCCTTTTGAAACCCCTTGACCTGGGCTAGAGCGCCAAAGAATACCCCGTCACCACAGCTGGGCTCCAATACACGCTTCGGACCGATCTCCTTTACCCACTGGGCAAGAAAAGCAGCAAGATCTGGCGGGGTATAGTAGCCCCCTCGAAGTTTCTGTGCGGTTTCGTTCTCGATAAAATTCATAGTGACTTAGCCTCGTCGGTGTTCGTCAAGGAACTATCAACTGGCTCAAGTAGCGGCCAGCGCGTCACAAGATATGTTTGCACTGCCTCACGAACCACCCAAGCAAGTGAAACTCGCTGCTGCAGAGCAATGCGCTCAAGCTCTGCGTACTGATCTTCGGGAAAACTGACCGAAGCCCGAACAGTGTTTTCCGCTGGGGCTGTGTAGGATTGGATTCGTCGGTTTGCCATGGCGGTTCCGTGAGTCACATCAATCGATGCACCATATTACACCACTTTGGTGAAGTAAAGGAAACTTTTGCTGCCCCCTGATTTCTTTGGCGAATATTCAAGTTGCCATCTACGGCATAGCTGGACTGGAGTCCCGCCATTTACTACCGTGACCGCATAGCGTGTTCGACCTCGGTCGCCTCCACTCCACCACATTCCAAAGGCCAAATTTTGCTCTGCCCTTTTTCTTTTCCGTCGTAGCGCAAGCACTGGCGGGGCTTCCGGTTTGGCAATCAGCTCCCAGAGCCACGCCCAGCGCATCCCGGATTGCCGGTAATGGAAGCCCCCGGTTCACCCCCCCTTGTTTGAGGTAATGCCCGTCCAGAAATCGTGGTCCTTGCGGAGGAACTCATCGTACGGGATGTAATGGGAGCCATCGCAAGAGAAGGTCAGGCCGACGAGGCCGTTAAAAATGTTCAGCGTGCCGGAGCGCAGGTAGAACATTTCGTCCATGAGACGTAGTGTGCGAAAGGCTTCCAGCACGCCGCGGACTTGCTCCGCGGGCACCAGCGCTCCCGTCGGGTAGGGAGTGCGGGGGTAGGCAAGGCAGATGTCCGGATCGATCAGGTCTTCGATATCCAGCAGGCGATAACGGTAGGGGTCCTCCATCACCCAGACGACGGCGCGGCTGCTGGAGAAATGCAGAATCACGTGAAACACCCCGTGATAGAGCATGAGTTCGGCCACCACGCCCAGCACCGTGTCGACATGCTGGTCCATCTCGCTGTCCGATCTGGTCTGGTGGAATACCGTGCCGCGGATGGAGGGGTCGCCCTTGATCTGGCGCCAGTATCTCGGCTCTTCATAGAGTTCGCGCGTCAGCGGCAGGTCGCGCAGGCCGAAATAGGCGCCAATGAAACCCAACGCTTCGCCTGTGGCGTTGCGCACAATCTGGGTGGCAGTCAGGGATGGGCGCCGCTCGCGCAGGCTGATGTAGGCGTCCGAAAGGAAAAAATCGGTGCTGGTCGTGATTTCGCGCAGGTAGGGTCGCTTGGCCCGATCCCGGCCAAAGCCTTCCAGCAGCCCTTCGTGACTCACGTTATCGCTGATCTGAATCGAGTTGGCGTCCAGCGCATACAGATGCTTGCAGTAAGGCAGCGCTTTCAGCGCCTCGCCCAGCATGGCATCCAATTTTGCCCGATCGCCCCATGCCGGAACGCATTCCGCAGCCAACCGCCGCAATGGCTCCTGCAATAGGCTCACCAGCGATTCACGCTGGTGAGCTATACTTTCTTGCAATGTTTCCTTCGGGGGCTTCATGTCCAGGCTATCAACAATTTTATTTCTTCGAGTCATTCGGTTGCTGCGCGCATTTAGCGATATTCTAGGTGATTCTGCTAGACTTGATCAGTGAAATTTCATTAACACTCACAGCCCCACAAGGCACATTACCGCTGGAGCCAGTCATGACTACCCCCCAAAAAATTCGCAGCATGGCGCTGTTCTGCGATTTCGAGAATATCGCCTTGGGCGTGCGCGATGCCAAGTACGAAAAGTTCGATATCAGCAAGGTGCTGGAGCGCCTGCTGCTCAAGGGCAGCATCGTGGTGAAAAAAGCCTATTGCGACTGGGACCGGTACAAGGAATTCAAGGCCCCCATGCACGAAGCCTCGTTCGAGCTGATCGAGATTCCCCATGTGCGCCAGTCGGGCAAGAACTCAGCCGACATCCGCATGGTGGTCGACGCGCTCGACCTGTGCTACACCAAATCCCATGTCGATACCTTCGTCATCATCAGCGGCGATTCGGATTTTTCGCCCCTGGTGAGCAAGCTGCGCGAGAACAACAAGACCGTGATCGGGGTCGGGGTCAAGAACTCCACCTCCGATCTGCTGATCGCCAACTGCGACGAGTTCATCTACTACGACGATCTGGC
>CAYGNO010000188.1:0-4504 GCA_964351305.1 uncultured Sulfuricella sp. | reverse complement strand
CCGACCAAGGGCAAGATCCTGCGTCCCTCCGACGGCAAGGAAGCGAAGAACATCGCCTTCATCCAGTGCGCCGGCTCCCGTGACGAGAACCATCTGCGCCACTGCTCGCGCATCTGCTGCATGGCCTCGCTGAAGCAGACCAACTACGTGCGCGAAGCCTACGGCGATGCAGGCAAGTCCACCATCTATTACATCGATATCCGGGCGATCGATCGCTTCGAGGACTTTTACCAGAAAGTGCAGAAGGATCCGACGGTCAGCTTCATCAAATCCAAGGTAGCCAAGGCTGTCCAGGACGAGAAGACCGGCGACGTGGTTCTGCACGGCGTGAATACCGAAGGCTACCACCGCTACGCCACTCCTCACGATCTGGTTGTTCTGGCTGTAGGCATGGAGCCGTCCGTCAAGGGCGCCAATCTCCCGGCGGAAATCGTGTCCGATTCGAGCGGCTTTATCGAAGCCGATCCGGCCAACCACGCTTTCTTCGGCGCGGGCTGCGCATCCAATCCGCTGGACGTGAACCGCGCGGTGCAGAGTGCAACCGCTTCGGCGTTGCGCGCGATTCAGGTGGTCAACCGTGTTGCCAGAGTGGAGGGTAATTAAATGGCAGATATGAAAGTGGCAGCCTACATTTGCCAGGGCTGTGGTTTGGGCGACCGCCTGGATACGGCAGCACTGGCCAGTGTGGCGAAAAAGGAAGGCAAGGCCGCGCTGGTCAGGGAACACGAGTTCCTGTGCAACGCCGAAGGCATCAAGATGATCCGCGACGACATCGCCAACGAAGCCGTCACCCATGTCATGATCGGCGCCTGTTCGCGTCGCGCCAAGACCGAGGCGTTCGGGTTCACCGATGTCGCCGTGGCGCGCGCCAATCTGCGCGAAGGCGTGATCTGGTGCCAACCGGAGACCGATGAAGCGCGCGAGACCACGCAGGAGATGGCGGAAGACTACATCCGCATGGGCTGCGCCGAAGTGAAAAAAATGACCCTGCCTGAGGGTAATCCGGCAGCAGTTACCGAGCGTACCGTGCTGGTGGTGGGCGGTGGCGTATCCGGCATGACCGCCGCGCTGGAGGCGTCCAAGGCCGGCTACAAGGTCGTGCTGGTGGAGAAATCCGGCAGACTCGGCGGTTGGGCAGCCAAGCTGCACAAGCGTTCGCCGGGCAAGTCGCCGTATGCTGATCCGCAAGATACGCCAGTGGCGGATATGACCGCGGCGATTGAGGCTGACGCCAGCATCAAGGTCTACCTCAATGCGATCATCAGCCAGACTGACGGTGCTCCGGGGCGTTTCGAAGTCGAGATCAGCGTCGAGTCCGGCCCTACTGTGTTCGAGAAAATCGGCGCCATTGTTCAGGCCACCGGTTTCTCGCTGTACGATGCCAACAACCTGCCCGAACTGGGCTACGGCAAGTCGGCCAACGTGGTCGATCAGGCCGGGCTGGAAGCGCTGGCCAAGGCGGCGCACGGCGGCGCGATCAAGCGTCCGTCCGACGGCGGCGAAGTGAAGCGGGTGGTGTTCGTTCAGTGCGCCGGCCAGCGCGACGATACCGGCAAGCACCTGCCGTACTGCTCCGGTTCCTGCTGCTCGACTTCGGTCAAGCAGGCGATGTATTTCAAGGATGCCAATCCTGACATCGATACGGTCGTGATCTACACCGATCTGCGCCTGCCCGGCAACGGGGAAGATTTTTACCGCAGCGGCCAGACCAAGGGCGTGACCTTCACCAAGGGCAAGGTTTCCAGCGTTGAAGCCGCCGGCAACCAGTGCAAGGTGAGTTTTCACGACGTGATTCTGAACGACCAGACCGCCATAGACGATGCCGACCTGGTGGTGCTCGCCACCGGCCAGGTGCCGAATTCCGGCGTGGATATCGACACCAAGCTGAAGGCGGATATTGCCGCAGCAGGGGGTGACAACTCTCTGCTGGAAGCCTACAACGCTTCCCAGGTGGAGGGTGCCGTCCAGCCGATTTCCGTGCTCAACCTGACCTATCGCCAGGGTCCGGACGTGCCGCAACTCAAGTATGGCTTCACCGATTCGCACTTCATCTGCTTCCCTTACGAAACTCGCCGTACCGGCATTTATTCCGCCGGCCCGGTGCGCCGTCCGATGGACATGGTGCAGGCGATGGAAGACGCCACCGGCGCTGCGATGAAGGCGATTCAGGCAGTCGAGAATGCCGGTCTGGGTCGTGCCGCGCATCCGCGTTCGGGCGATCTGAGCTTCCCGAAAGTGCGTCTCGAGGGCTGTACCCAGTGCAAGCGCTGCACGGTGGAATGCCCATTCGGCGCCATCGACGAAGACGAGAAACGCTTCCCGGTGTTCAACGAGTCCCGTTGCCGCCGTTGCGGCACCTGCATGGGCGCCTGCCCGGTGCGCGTGATCTCCTTCGAGAACTACTCGATTGATACCGTCGGCTCGCAACTTAAAGCGGTGGACGTTCCCGATGAGTTTTCCGAGAAGCCTCGCATCCTGATTCTGGCCTGCGAAAACGACGCCTACCCCGCGCTCGACATGGCGGCAATGAACCGCAACGTCTACAGCGCTTTCGTCCGCGTCATCCCGGTGCGTTGCCTGGGTTCGGTCAACACCATCTGGATCAACGACGCGCTGAGTAGCGGCTACGACGGCGTGATGATGATGGGTTGCAAGCACGGCGACGACTACCAGTGCCACTTCGTCAAGGGATCCGAACTTGCCAGCGTCCGCATGAGCAAGATCGGCGACACCCTGAAAAACATGGCCCTGGAAGAAGAGCGGGTGTCCACCTTCGAGGTCGCAATTACCGACATCGAGCGCGTGCCGCAATTGATCAACGATTACGCGGCACTGATTCAGAAAATCGGTATGAGCCCGATGAAGGGCTTCTAGGAGACGGCATTATGAGCGAAAAATACCGCAATAATTTCCTCAAGGAAGTCGAGGAAATGGTCGAGGAAGGCCAATGGGTCAAGATGTGCATGCAGTGCGGCGTATGTGCGGGTTCCTGCCCGCTGGGTCCGCACTGGGCGCATCCGCCACAGGAAATCTTCATGATGATCCGCGCCGGCAAGCGCGAGGAGGTTTTGACCTCCGATTCGATGTGGATGTGCACTTCCTGCTACAACTGCGTCGTGCGCTGCCCGCGCAAGCTGCCGATTACCCACATCATGCACGGGCTGGCCAATTACGCCCACCGCCTGGGACTATCGCCGAAGAAGCAGCCGACGCAGCAATTCGCCACCCTGTTCTGGAACAACCTGGCGCAGACTGGCCGCGTTAACGAACTCAAGCTTTCCCTCGGCATTTATTTCAAGGACGGTTTCGCCCAAGGCGTCAAGAACGCCATGGCGATGCAGAGCGTCGGCCTCGGTATGGTTAAGGCGAAACGCCTGAACCCGATGGAGCTGTTCGGTGGGCACGGCGTTAAGGACAAAGCCGGCTTCCATGCCATGCTGAAGAAAGCGCGGGAAATCGAAGACCGCCGCAAGAATTTCGCCTAAGGAGTCAATGATGGCTAAAAAGACTTACTCGTTTTACCCCGGTTGCTCGTCACAGACCAAGGCGTCCTCGGACAACTACCTGAAGTCGACCGATTCGATGTGCAAGTATCTGGACATCGAACTGAAGGAAATTCCGGACTGGAACTGCTGCGGCGCGTCCATCGGCTATGCCGAAGGTGGCGAACTGCCGCGCATCACGCTGTCTGCCCGCAACATGGCGCTGTCCGAAAAGCATAACCCGGGCATGGACCTGGTCGCTACCTGCGCGGCGTGCTGGCTTTCCACCCGTGAATCCAAGGAGCGCCTTGCGCACAGTTCGCAGACGCTGGCCGATGCCAATACGGCGCTGAATGAGGCGGGTCTGACCTACGCGGGTAATCAGCAGGCACGCCACATGGCGGAAGTGCTGGTCGAGGATTTCGGCTTCGATGAACTGAAGAAGGGTGTAAAAAACCCGCTGCAGGGCATCAAGTTCGCCGGTTACGTCGGCTGCCAGACCAACCGGCCTTTCGGTCTTGCCGGTGAATCATTCGAAAATCCGACGTATCTCGACAACCTGGTCGAGGCGATGGGTGGCGAAGCGGTATCCTACGACCAGAAGGTGACTTGCTGCGGCGGCGCGCTTGCCTTCTCCGAGCCGGAGAAAAGCCAGAAACAGATCAAGGACATCATCGAATCCGCCTATGACCACGGCGCCGAGATGATCGTCACGCCTTGCCCTCTGTGCCAGGCCAACGTTGAAATTTACCAGGGCGAGGTGAACAAGCGCTTCGGTACCAAGTTCAACATCCCGGTGATGTATTATTCCCAGTTGATCACTGTCGCCTACGGCGGCACTGCTCAGGAAGCCGCGCTGGATGGCCAGCTGGTCCGCGCGACCAGGCTCGAGGAAATTGCCAAGAAGTAAATAACAGCTTTACGGCAGCAACTTGGGGGGGGCGGCCTGTGGGTCGCCCCCAATTGTTTTATCGCAGGAAACTCGCCGCCCTCTCCCCAACCCTCTCCCTGCACCCGCAAGG
>CAYGNO010000187.1:0-4549 GCA_964351305.1 uncultured Sulfuricella sp. | reverse complement strand
CGCAAATCGGGCGGCGCGTCTTCATCGACCACGGCATGGGCGTGGTCATCGGCGAGACCGCCGAGATCGGCGACGATTCGACGCTTTACCACGGCGTCACGCTGGGCGGCACCTCCTGGAACAAGGGCAAGCGTCACCCTACCCTTGGCAAGGGGGTGGTGGTCGGCGCCGGCGCCAAGATCCTTGGCCCGATTTTCATCGGCGACGGCGCCAAGGTGGGCTCCAATGCGGTGGTGGTGAAGGATGTTCCTGCGGGTGCCACGGCCATCGGCATTCCGGCGCGGATTATCGATCCGACCCAGGCGGACATGCGCGAAAGCAAGGCTCAGAAGATGGGGTTTTCCGCCTATGCCATTAGTGCCGACATGAACGATCCGGTAGTCAAGGCGATCCACGGTCTGCTTGACCACACCGTGGTGCTGGACCAGCGCATCGAGCTGATCCTGGCGCAGTTGAAGAAGATGGGGGTCGAGATGGAGCCGCTGGCATCGCCCCAGGATCAGTTCGACGCGAACTATTTGAATAAAATAGTTGACTAAAATAATAAGGTATTATAAAGTTGCAGCGTAACTTTCATGGGAAGGAACTAATATGCGACTGACAACCAAGGGACGTTTCGCGGTAACCGCAATGCTCGATCTGGCCTTACGCCGGGGCGGCGGGCCGGTGACGCTGGCCGGGATCAGCGAGCGCCAGAAAATTTCCCTGTCTTATCTGGAGCAGCTGTTTGGCAAGTTGCGTCGCCATGCGCTGGTGGAGAGCGTGCGCGGGCCGGGTGGCGGCTATTATCTGGCCAAGAACCTTGATGAAATCGCGGTCTCGGACATCATCAAGGCAGTGGATGAGCCGATCGATGCCACGCAGTGTGGCGGACTGGGCAACTGCCACGACGAGCGCGAATGCATGACCCATGAATTGTGGACTAGTCTGAGCGGAAAAATTTACGACTATCTGGCCTCGGTTACGTTGGCACATCTGGTGGCGCAGCAGCGTGGGGCCGGCGTGGCAGAGATACAAGACCATACCCGGCCTGTGTCAAGACGTAGTGCCGGGACTAAAACGGATGTTGCCAGCGTACTTTGATCACAACGCCACCACGCCGCTCGACGAACGGGTGTTGCAGGCGATGCTGCCGTTTTTTCGGGAGCGTTACGGTAATGCTTCCAGCCGTCACGAGTATGGGCGGGCCGCGCGCAAGGCGGTGGACGATGCGCGTGAGCAGGTGGCAGACATGGTCGGCGCGCACCCTTCGCAGGTGGTTTTCGTTAGCGGTGGCACCGAAGCTAACAACTTGCTGATTAAGGGCGCGGCGGCGCGGTGCCAGCCTTCACAGATCGCGGTGAGCGCGGTGGAGCACCCGAGCGTGACACGACCGGCGCAGGAGTTGCGCGAGCAGGGCTGGAAGGTGAGGAGGCTGGCGGTTGACGCTGCTGGCCGGCTCGAAATGGATGATGTGAAAATTGCACTCCGCGAGTCGGTCACCGGGCTGGCGTCGGTGATGCTGGCCAACAACGAAACCGGTGTGGTGCAGGATGTGGCGGCGGTGGCGGAACTGGCGCGCGGCGCGGGCGCAATGGCCCATACCGATGCAGTGCAGGCGCTGGGCAAGATGCCGGTCAGTTTTGCTGCGTTGAACGTACATGCAATGACGATTTCCGCGCACAAGGTATACGGGCCGAAAGGTATCGGTGCGCTGGTTCTGGACAAGCGCCTCGACATCAAGCCGCAAATCACTGGCGGCGAGCATGAGAAGGGGTTGCGCGCCGGCACCGAGAACGTGCCGGCGATCGTCGGTTTCGGTGCGGCTTGCGCGCTGGCGGCGAGCCGCCTGGCCGAGTTTCAGCTCCAGCCAATGCGGGAGCGGATGGACCAGGGTTTGCGGACGATGGGTGCGGTGCTGTTCGGTGATGGCGCCGAGCGTTTGGCCAATACCAGCTATTTTGCCATTCCGGGCATCGACGGCGAAACGCTGGTGATGGCGCTGGACCGTGCCGGGTTTGCGGTGGCTAGCGGGTCAGCCTGCTCCAGCGGCGGCACTGACCCGAGCCCGGTATTGCTGGCCATGGGTGTTGAGCGCGAGTTGGCGCGGTGCGCGGTGCGCGTCAGCCTGGGCAGGGATAATGAAATGAGTCAGGTCGAGCGTTTCTTGCGGGTATTGCAGGGCGAAATTCTCGGGTTGAAACGGCTGGTGGCGGTTTGAGTCGCCCTTCACGTTTGCTCCCTCTCCCCTTGTGGGAGAGGGTTGGGGAGAGGGTGATGCCTCCAGGCGACACCAACATTTTGAAGGAAGATTAGGTTTGTTGGGTTACGGCGCAAAAAACCGCGCCTAACCCAACCCACATGGCTGGTGGCGGTTTAAACCGGACGTGGCGAACAGAAAAACTTGGCAAGTGGAGAAGGTGGAAAATGATTAAGCAACCAATTTATCTGGACTATTCTGCAACCACGCCGGTTGATCCGCGAGTGGCGGAAAAAATGATTCCTTACCTGACCGAAAAATTTGGCAACCCGGCGAGCCGCTCCCATGAATTTGGCTGGGATGCGGAAAGGGCCGTTGAGGAGGCGCGCGAGCAGGTCGCCAAGCTGGTCAATGCCGATCCCAAGGAAATCATCTGGACCTCGGGCGCAACCGAATCGAACAACCTCGCCATCAAGGGTGCCGCGCATTTTTACAAGGGGAAGGGCAAGCATCTGGTGACGGTGATGACCGAGCACAAGGCGGTGATCGACACCATGCGCCACCTCGAGAGCGAAGGCTATGAAGTCACCTATCTGATGCCGGAAACAAACGGCCTGGTGGATATGGAGAAATTCACGGCCGCCCTGCGCCCTGACACCATCCTCGCCTCCGTCATGCTGGTCAACAACGAGATCGGGGTGATACAGGATATTGCTGCGTTGGGCGAGGTTTGCCGTGCCAAGGGTGTGCTGTTCCACGTGGATGCCGCCCAAGCCACCGGCAAGGTGACGATAGATCTGGCCAAACTTAAAGTCGATCTGATGTCCTTCTCCGCCCACAAGACCTATGGCCCGAAGGGCATCGGCGCGCTGTACGTGCAGAGGAAGCCGCGCGTTCGTCTGGAAGCGCAAATGCACGGTGGCGGTCACGAACGCGGGCTGCGCTCCGGCACCTTGGCGACGCACCAGATCGTCGGCATGGGCGAGGCGTTCCGCATCTCGCGCGAGGAAATGGCCACCGAGAACGAGCGCGTTCGCTACCTGCGCGACCGGCTCTACAACGGGCTGTCGCAGATAGAGGAAGCGCATGTCAATGGCGACATGGAACAACGGGTGCCGCACAACCTCAATATCAGCTTCAACTTCGTCGAGGGTGAATCGCTGATCATGGCGATTCGCGAACTCGCGGTTTCCAGCGGCTCTGCCTGTACTTCCGCGAGCCTGGAACCTTCCTATGTGCTGCGCGCCCTGGGCCGCAGCGACGAACTGGCGCATAGTTCTATCCGCTTCACGATCGGCCGTTTTACCACCGAAGAAGAAATTGACTTCGCGATTGATCTGGTCAAGGCGAAGATCGGCCGTTTGCGCGAAATGTCTCCTCTGTGGGACATGTTCAAGGAAGGCATCGATCTTAGTACCGTACAGTGGGCAGCGCATTAATTACAGGAGGTTAAAATGTCTTACAGCACAAAAGTACTGGATCACTATGAAAATCCCCGTAATGTCGGGACCTTCGGCAAGGATGACGAAGGCGTTGCCACCGGCATGGTCGGGGCGCCCGCCTGTGGCGACGTGATGAAGCTGCAGATCAAGGTGAACAAGGACGGTGTGATCGAGGACGCCAAGTTCAAGACCTACGGTTGCGGCTCGGCGATCGCATCGAGCTCGCTGGTGACCGAGTGGGTCAAGGGCAAGACCCTGGACGAGGCGCTTACCATCAAAAACACCCAGATTGCGGAAGAACTGGCGTTGCCGCCGGTGAAGATTCACTGCTCGGTGCTGGCGGAAGACGCCATCAAGGCGGCCGTGGCCGATTACAAGTCCAAGCATGGCGCGATGGTTGAAACCGCAGCCTGCAAAGGTTGATTTTAAGAAATGAGTCATATGGTGATGGGTGATGAGGAATGGGTGATGAAAACACTTCGGCCATCACTCATCCCCCTTTACCCATCACGCCTTAAAAGGAGATAGAGCATGGCTGTTACCCTGACTGAGAAGGCCGCCACCCATATCAAAAACTACATTGCAAAACGCGGCAAGGGGGTGGGTTTGCGGCTGGGCGTGCGCACCAGCGGTTGTTCCGGCATGGCCTACACGCTGGAATTTGCCGATGATTTCAACGACACCGACAGCCAGTTTGAAAGCTTTGGAGTGAAGGTTCTCGTTGATCCGAAGAGCCTGGTTTATCTTGAAGGCACCGAGCTGGATTTCGTGCGCGAAGGACTGAACGAGGGTTTCAAATTCAATAACCCTAATGTCAAGAACTCGTGCGGTTGCGGCGAGAGCGTCGGTTTCTAGACGGATGCATGAACGGTACGCAATGAATTTTGATTTCAGCAAGAACCATTTCGAGCTGTTCGGTATTCCGCCG
>CAYGNO010000186.1:0-4580 GCA_964351305.1 uncultured Sulfuricella sp. | reverse complement strand
GGGTATCCACGCATATCCTCAATGTGATGCCGGACGGCAAGATTTTCCCCTGCCCAGACATGATGTACGTGCCCGAGATGCTGCAAGGCGACGTGATCGGTAACTGGCTCAAGCCCAGCCCGCTGCAGCCGCACCCGGACATGCCATGCGACCGCTGCGAAGCGCAGCCATGGTGCCGCGGCAATTGTCTGAAGAACCTCTATCTCGCCTACGTGAAAGATGACCAGCGCTACCGCGAAAACGTCGTCGAACCGATCTGCGACCTGGTCAGGTTCCTGGGCAGGGAAATAGACCGCCACGACCCGCTTGCCTGGTACGCGAAAGCTCCGCTGGACATGCGCAAGACCCTGCGCGACTGCGAAGTCTACGAATATGTGGAAATCATGCCCTGAGAAGCTGTCTTGAAAATTGCTCCGGAGGGCGTCTGCGGCGTTGAGAGGTACTCGAAATCCTCATGTGCTTTAAACGCGCGTAAGGCATAGGGCGTCAATGCGCTGCGCTTATTGACGCCCTACGGTTTGGTATTGCTCTTAGCAGTTTTCTTCGCGGCAGGCTTGGCTGCCTTGGCGGTTGCGGCCTTCTTTTCGGCGGGCTTAGCTACCTTTTCAGCAGTCGTTTTTTTAGCCGCAGGTTTAGCCGTCTTCGGTTCGGCTTTGGCTGCGGCTTTTGCCTTGGGCTTTGCCGCCGTTTTGGCTTTAGCGGCCGGCTTCTTCGCCGCCCTGCCCTTCCCTGTCCCGCCCTTCGCCGCCTTGGCGGCGATCAGTTCCAGCGCCTCTTCCAGCGTAATCTCATCCGGCGATACGCCCTTGGGCAGCGTGGCGTTGACCTTGCCGTGGCGGGCGTAGGGGCCGTAGCGGCCGCTGCAGATCTCGACGCTAGCCTTGTCGTCCGGGTGGTCGCCCAGCGTGCGCAGCACGGTGTTGCCGTCCCTCGCCTGCGCGAGCAGTTCCGCCGCACGCTCCAGCCCGATGTCGAAGATGCTGTCGCTGCGCGGGATGGATTTGAACTTGCCGTCATGGCCGATATAGGGGCCGAAGCGGCCGATGTTGACGATGACTTTCTTGCCGGTTTCGGGGTGCGCGCCGAGCTCGCGCGGCAAGGCCAGCAGCTTGAGCGCGCCGGCCAGATCGGCCTGTTCCAGCGGCATTTCCTTCGGCCATGACACGCGCTTGGGCTTGATCTTTTCGCCTTTGACCGCTTCGCCGAGCTGCACGTAGTGGCCGTACGGGCCGCGCAGCAGCAACACGGGCTGGTTGGCCTCGGGATGCACGCCCAACTCCACTCTGACGGAGGCGTCATCCTGGGATTCGCCGCTCAGGCTGCGCTTGTATTTGCACTCCGGGTAGTTGGTGCAACTGATGAAGCTGCCGTATTTGCTGAGTTTTTTGGCGAGCGGTTTGCCGCACTCCGGACAGGCTTCGTCGATCAATTCCACTGGGCGGTCGATGCTGGCTTTTTCCTTGATGAGGACGGAAAAGCCTTTCCAGAATTCGTCCATCACGCCGATCCAGTCGCGCTTGCCTGCGGAAACTTCGTCGAGCTCGTCCTCTAGGTGGGCGGTGAAACCGTAATCCACATAGCGGGTGAAATGGTCGGTGAGGAAGCGCGTGACGACGCGTCCGACATCGGTCGGGACGAAGCGTTTTTTGTCGATAACGGCGTATTCCCTGGCCTGCAGCGTGGAGATGATGGTGGCGTAAGTGGACGGGCGGCCGATGCCATACTCTTCCAGCGACTTGACCAGGCTGGCTTCGGAAAAACGCGGCGGCGGCTGGGTGAAGTGCTGTTCGCCATACAGCTTGTCGATAGGTATTACATCGCCCTCGGCCAGCGGCGGCAGTTTGCCGCCCTCTTCTTCCTCGGCGTCGTCCACGTCTTCCATGTACACGCCGATGAAGCCGGGGAATACCAGGGTCTGGCCGGAAGCGCGGAACAGCGTGGTGTCGCCGCCGAGACGGATGTCCAGGCTGACCGTATCGAAGCGCGCCGGAGCCATCTGGCACGCAAGCGTACGCTTCCAGATCATCTCGTAGAGGCGCGCCTGATCGGCGCTCAAATGGCTGCGCAGGCTGTCAGGCGTGCGCAGGATCGAGGTCGGGCGGATCGCCTCGTGGGATTCTTGCGCGTTCTTGGTCTTGCTCTTGTAGGCCGGCTGGGTGCGCGGCAGATATTCCGCCGAAAAATTATCCTTGATGTAGTCGCGGATCTCCTGCACCGCTTCCTTCGCCAGCGACACCGAGTCGGTACGCATGTACGAGATCAAACCGACGGTTTGGCCGCCGATGTCCACGCCTTCATACAGCGATTGCGCGGTGCGCATGGTGCGGTCGGCGGTCATGCCGAGTTTGCGCACCGCTTCCTGCTGCAGCGTGGAAGTGGTGAACGGCGCGGCGGCATAGCGCTGCTTGGCCTTCTTCTCGACGCGCACCACCTTGGGCGGCAGCTTGGCATCGTTGAGTTTGGCGAAAATCGCGTCGTATTCGGCCTGGCTGCCGATGCTGAGCTGCTCGAGCTTCTTGCCCTGATACTGGAACAGCCTGGCGCTGAACGGCTGATGATCCTTGTGGCTGTCCAGATGCACCGTCCAGTATTCCTGGGTTTTGAACGCCTCGATCTCCAGCTCGCGTTCGACGATCATGCGCAATGCGGGGCTCTGCACGCGGCCAGCGGATAAACCCGGGCGGATCTTGCGCCACAGCAACGGCGACAGATTGAAGCCGACCAGATAGTCCAGCGCGCGCCGCGCCTGCTGAGCATTCACCAGCGGCATTGAGATTTCACGAGGGTGAGCGACCGCTTCGCGCACCGCCGACTGGGTGATTTCGTAGAACACCACGCGCTGCATGTTCTTGTTCTTCAGGCCGCGCTTGGCCTTGAGCAACTCGGATATATGCCAGGCGATCGCCTCCCCTTCGCGGTCCGGGTCGGGCGCCAGCAGGATGTTATCGGCCAGCGCGGCGGCTTTCGCAATCGCATCCACATGCTTGCTGTTGCGCGCGATGGTCTCGTACTGCATCGCGAAATTGTTCTCGGTATCGACCGCGCCGGTCTTAGGAACGAGGTCGCGCACATGACCGAATGAAGCGAGGACTTCAAAATCCTTGCCCAGATACTTTTTGAGGGTCTTGGCCTTGGCCGGGGATTCGACGATCAGGAGATTGGTTGCCATGCGTGCGTGTCGGGATTTAATGTGGTTGCGGGGTTCAATGCCAGGTATTGATACTCAATGGAGCTGTGCCGAATTCAACGGGGTGAGCAATTCTTCGATCAGCAGAGGATCGAGATTTTGATGGCGGTTCCACAATACCATCAGCATGATCAGTTTGAGCTTGTCCAGCCCGAGGTTTTCCTGTTGCAGCGCGACGGCGCGGTCTAGGATCATCTCTCGCTCCACGGAGGTGATCATGTGCTGCTGCTCGGCGAACAGCAAAAATTGACGCGCCTCGAAGCCGATACGCTGCAACTCCAGCCCGGCAAAATGGCGCAGGCCGGCATGTTCGAGGCTGGCCGGATAATTATCCGGGTTCTGTTGTTGCAGCGCGGACAGCCAGGTCAGCGCCTCGCTGATTTCTTCGCCTTCGAATCCGGCGGCGGAGAGTTTGCGCGACAGTTTGTCCGGCTCCGGATAACTGCCCGCGTCGAAGTAACTTTCAAACAAGTACATCAAAATTTCGAACATGATTAGCGTGATTTTAGTAAATGCGTTGGTACAGGCCGCCGGGTAACGCACTGATGCGCCCCTCCAGTTCGAGCGTCAACAGCATGGCGGATAGCTGGCTTACCGTCAAGCCGCTGCGTTTGCCGAGGGTGTCCAGATCGACCGGATCGAAGCCGATCTGTTCCAGCAGCGCGGAGTCTGCGCCCTGTTGCGTGGCCGGATCAGGCGCGGGTGCGGCAGCGGTTGCAACCGCCAGCCCGCCCAGCTCTTCGAGGATATCCTGCGCGGCCTCGGCCAGTTTCGCGCCCTGCTTGAGCAGCGCATGGCAGCCCTTGCTTTGCGGCGCATGGATCGAACCGGGGATGGCGAACACGTCCCTGCCCTGCTCCAGCGCCAGCCTTGCGGTAATCAGCGAGCCGCTTTGCAGCGACGCTTCCACCACCAGGCAGCCGATGCTCATACCGCTGATGATGCGGTTGCGGCGCGGGAAGTTGGCGGCCAGCGGCGGCGTGCCGAGCGGGAATTCCGAGACCAGCGCGCCCTGGCTGGCGAGCGCGTGGGCGAGGGCGCGGTTCGCGGCGGGATAGACCTTGTCCAGCCCGGTGCCGACCACGCCGATGCTGCCGCCACGGCCTTGCAATGCGCCGCGATGCGCGGCGGCATCGATGCCGTGCGCCATGCCGCTGATGATGCACAGCCCGGCGTCGCTCAGCGATTTGGCGAACGCCTCGGCGTTATTGATGCCCTGCGGGGTGGCATTGCGGCTGCCGACCACGGCCAGCGCGGGGCGGTTGAGCAGGTCGAGCCGACCCTTCACATACAGCAGCAGCGGCGGGTCGGGAATGTTCAGCAGGGCTTGCGGGTAGTCGCTGTCGGCGAGGGTGACGATGCGGTTGTTGCCGTCTTCCAGCCAGGCCAGCGC
>CAYGNO010000185.1:0-4594 GCA_964351305.1 uncultured Sulfuricella sp. | reverse complement strand
CGGCGGCCAGCGGCGCTTCCGGGCCGACCACGGTAAAGGCGACCTTTTCCTGTTGCGCGAATGCCAGCAGTTCGGGAATCGCGGTGATGGCGAGGTTGGTCAGGTCCGGTTCGAGCGCCGTGCCGGCATTACCGGGAGCGACGAAGATCTTGGTCGAGCGCGGACTCTGCGCCAGCTTCCATGCGAGTGCGTGCTCACGTCCGCCGCTTCCGATGACTAGAATTTTCATGTTTTAAAGCCTAATTTGCGTAATGGGTGATGGGGAATGGGTGATAAAAATCTTTCGACCATCACCCATTCCTCATCACCCATCACCGTAATTTAATGTCTAAAATGCCGCATCCCGGTGAACACCATCGCCATGCCATGCTCGTCCGCAGCGGCGATGACTTCTTCGTCGCGCATCGAGCCGCCGGGCTGAATTACGGCGACGATGCCGGATTGGGCAGCGGAATCGATGCCGTCGCGGAACGGGAAGAACGCGTCCGAGGCCATTACCGAACCGCTGACCTGCAAGCCGGCGTGCTCGGCCTTGATGGCGGCGATGCGCGCGGAATTGATCCGGCTCATCTGGCCTGCACCGACACCGATGGTCATTTTGCCTTTGGCATAGACGATGGCGTTGGATTTGACGAACTTGGCCACGCGCCAGGCAAACAGCAGATCGGCCATCTCGGCTTCGGTCGGCGCACGTTTGGTGACCACCTTGAGCTCATTGTAGAGCGACAGGTCGGCGCCCTGTACCAGCAGGCCGCCGGTGACGCGCTTGAAGTCCAGGCGCTGGGCCGGTTCTTTAGACCATTGACCGCATTCCAGCAGGCGCACATTCTTTTTCGCCGCCACAATTTCGCTGGCCGCTGCCGAAACCTTGGGGGCGATGATGACTTCGACGAACTGGCGTTCGACGATGGCCTGTGCAGTTGCGGCATCGAGTTCGCCGTTGACGGCGATGATGCCGCCGAAGGCGGATTCGGGGTCGGTCTGGTAGGCGCGGTCATAGGCTTCGAGCAGGTTGGCGCCGTAGGCGACGCCGCAGGGATTGGCGTGCTTGACGATGACGCAGGACGGCGCCTCGTCGAACTGCTTGACGCATTCCAGTGCGGCATCGGCATCGCCGATGTTGTTGTAGGACAGCTCCTTGCCCTGCAGCTGGCGGGCGGTGGCGATGCTCGCCTCCTTTTCGCCGGGCGCAACGTAGAACGCGGCCTGCTGGTGCGGGTTCTCGCCGTAGCGCATGCCCTGGGCCTTGGCGAACTGGAAGTTGAGCCGTTCCGGGAATTGCTGCTTGCTGCCGTCCGGCGTGATGGCGGTGAGGTAATTACTGATCGCGCCGTCGTACTCGGCGGTGTGGGAGAAGGCCTTCACTGCCAGCTTGAATTTGGTTTCGCTGCTGAGCGCCCCGCCATTCGCCTGCAACTCGGTGGCCAGCGCGGCGTAGTCGGCCGGGTCGGTCACCACTGCCACATCGCGGTGGTTCTTGGCGGCAGCGCGCACCATGGTCGGGCCGCCGATGTCGATGTTCTCGATCGCGTCTTCCAGCGTGCAGTCGGGCTTGGCGATGGTGGCGCGGAACGGGTACAGGTTGACGATAACCAGGTCGATCGGCGGGATGCCGGAGCCTTCCACCGCCGCAACATGGGCGGGCAGGTCGCGCCGGTAGAGGATGCCGCCGTGTATCCTGGGGTGCAGGGTCTTGACCCGACCGTCGAGCATTTCCGGAAAGCTGGTGTAATCACCCACTTCGGTGACTGCCACGCCCGCATCCGCGAGCATTTTGGCGGTGCCGCCGGTGGACAGAATTTCGATGCCGAACTGGCGCAGGGTCTTGGCGAATTCGAGGACGCCGGATTTGTCGGAAACGCTGATGAGGGCGCGGCTGATTTTGGTCATGTTAAATTTTCCTAAAAGCGGTTTAACCACGAATTTTCACGAATGCACACGAATAAAAAACCATTCGCCAATTTGTAAACATTCGGGTTGATTCGTGATCATTCGTGTAATTCGTGGTTGGCTTTGGAATCCGGGCCCTTACTTGATTCCGTGGGTTTTCATTTTCTTGCGCAGGGTATTGCGGTTCAGGCCGAGGATTTCGGCGGCGCGGGTCTGGTTGCCTTGGGCGTGGTCGAGGATGACCTGGAGCAGCGGCTTTTCTACGCATCCCACCACCATTTCATAGATCGCGCTGGGCTTCTCACCATCCAGATCCTTGAAGTAGCCATCCAGCGCCTTGCGCACGCAGGCTGAAATTTCGTTTTCGCTGATCATGCTGCCATCTCGTTTTCCATCATATAGGTATGTCCGGTCGACTCGGCAAAGAAGCGCTCGACGGAGTCAAGCTGCTCGCGGGTGGTTAGCAACTGGTTCATGGCATGGCGGAACCCGGCGGAATCCGGCAGGCCCCGGGTGTACCAGGCAATGTGCTTGCGCGCCATGCGCACGCCGGTGTGTTCGCCATAGAAGGCGTAAAGCTCGTGCAGGTGGCTGTTCAGCAAGCAGAGGGTCTCGGTCACATCGGGGTGCGGCAGCAGTTCGCCGGTTTTCAGGTAATGGGCGATGTCGCGGAAAATCCACGGTCGGCCCTGCGCCGCGCGACCGATCATGACGGCGTCGGCCTTAGTGTAATCAAGCACGAATTTGGCTTTCTGCGGCGTGGTGATGTCGCCGTTGGCGATCACGGGAATATGGATTTCCGCCTTGACTGCGGCGATGGTGTCGTACTCGGCGTCGCCGCTGTAGCCACAGGCACGGGTGCGGCCATGGATGGCCAACGCCTGGATGCCGGAGGCCTCGGCAATGCGTGCCACGTTGATCGCGTTGCGGTTGTTCTTGTCCCAGCCGGTGCGGATCTTCAGGGTCACCGGCACATCTACCGCTTGCACCACCGCTTCCAGGATGCGCGCCACCAGCGGTTCGTTCTGCAACAGCGCCGAACCAGCCATGACGTTGCAGATTTTCTTTGCCGGGCAGCCCATGTTGATGTCGATGATCTGGGCGCCACGGTCTGCATTGTATTTTGCCGCTTCAGCCAGCATCGCCGGATCGGAGCCGACAATCTGCACCGACACCGGTTCGGATTCTCCCGTGTTGTCGGCGCGGCGCTTGGTTTTCTCGCTGCCATAGAGCAGGGAATTGGAGGCGACCATCTCCGAAACGGCAAGCCCCGCGCCGAAGCTGCGGCACAGCTTGCGGAAGGGGCGGTCAGTCACCCCTGCCATGGGAGCAACGACCAAATTGCTATTCAGTGAATAGGGGCCGATTTTCATTGCTTATTTTTTGAGCGGGAAGGGCGGTATTGTAATCCCAAACCTGTTGCCGGGAAAGGGATTAACTCAAGGAAAAACCACATCAACTGATTGGGGTCGGCAAGCCGGTTTCCGGTTCGGCCATGCCTTGTTGCGGGTGCGCCGCCAGCGCGGAATGCCGCTTGTCGTGGAGATGGATATGGCGTTTAATTGAACCCGGATTGTCCGTTAGAATGTTCGTGCGTGTAGGAGCGCCGCCCCCGGCGCGAATGCGGACGCAAATCGCGGCGAGGGCGCCGCTCCCACAGCGGTGTTTTAGCTCTAACGGACAATCCGGGTTCAATCGACATAAGCCCGGTTTTGGTGCGGGGCTAAAGGGGTTCAACGTGGGCAGGCAGCCCATCCCGCACCCCTGCTCAATGGCGTGCGGCAAAGGGAATGAGAGCGTAAATGTTTGAGACGGCGGGCATTGCCCTGGCAACTTTCTTTGCAACGGTCGCTCCGATAGATGTGGCGGCGATGTTCGCCGCCTTGACGGCAACAGCCGCCCCTTCGGAGCGGCGTTCCATCGCCATCCGCGGGATCGTGATCGCCACGCTGATCCTGCTGGTTTTTGCGCTGCTCGGCAAGTTCATGCTGGCCAGCCTGGGCATCTCGCTGGCGGCGCTGCGGACGGCTGGCGGCGTTTTGCTGCTGTTGATCAGCATCGATATGGTGTTTGCGCGCACGTCCGGCGCCACCTCCACGACGGACGAGGAAGACCGGGAGGCCGAACACAAGCACGACATCGCCGTGTTTCCGCTCGCCACCCCGCTTATTGCCGGCCCCGGCGCCATCGGCGCGGCCATCCTGCTGATGGCGAATGCCGAGGGGCATGTCGCGCATCAGTTGATCGTCCTGGCTGCCCTCCTCGCCATCATGCTGCTGACCTTCGTTGCCATGCTGACCGCCAGCCAGCTCCACCGCTTTCTTGGTGTCACGGGCATGCAGGTGATTAACCGGATTTTCGGCATCCTGCTGTCCGCCCTGGCGGTGCAGTTCGTGTTCGATGGCATCGCGCAGAGCGGTCTGCTGGGCAAATAGGATCAAGCCCTGCGGCATTGTTCCTTGTCGAGGTCAGTGCGCCTGCTCCCAGTTCGGTCCCACCCCCATATCCACAACCAGCGGCACGGCGAGCTGCGCCACGCCGCACATCAGGCCGGGCAGTTCGCGCCGGACGGTTTCCAGTTCGGCGTCGGGCACTTCCAGCACCAGCTCGTCGTGCACCTGCATGATGATCAGGCTTTTCATCCGATGCTTCTCCAGCCAGCCCTGCACCGCGATCATGGCGAGCTTGATCAGGTCGGCGGCGG
>CAYGNO010000184.1:0-4596 GCA_964351305.1 uncultured Sulfuricella sp. | reverse complement strand
AAAATCGCGGTGTTCGCGACCGGCGGCACCTTCGACAAGGAATACAACGAGCTGAACGGCGAGTTGTACTTCAAGCAGACGCACATTCCGGAGATGCTGGCGCTGGGACGCTCGCGCGTGCCGGTGCGGATCCAGACCCTGATGATGAAGGACAGCCTGCGCATGACGGCTGCCGACCGCCGCGTGATTGCCGCTGCCTGCCAGGCGGCGAGGGAGAGGATGATCGTGATCACCCACGGCACGGACACCATGGAAGTCACCGCCGAAACCCTGGCGAAAAAAGTCTCCGGCAAGACGGTGGTGCTGACGGGAGCCATGGTCCCCTACAAGTTCGGCAGTTCGGACGGACTCTTCAATCTCGGCAGCGCCCTGGCGCTGGCCCAGGTGCTGCCGGCCGGCATCTACATCGCCATGAACGGGCGTTTCTTCACCTGGGACGCGGTGACCAAAAACCGGGCGGCAGGAGTCTTCGAGGAAAAGCCGCCGCCGGTCTGACCAGCCATGCGGCATGAGTGTCGATGTTGCACTTTCCACCGCATGATCTACCTTGAAAGTGGGTTGTGGCTTGAGCCACATTACACCTTCCCGGATTCGATTCACGCCAGGAAGAACTGTTTCAAGGGGAAGACAACATGGACAAATGGGATATCCTGATCAGCCTATTCTGGCATTATTTCATGAGCCCCGATCCGGATGGGGCGCCGCGTGCCAAGGAGTTGATCAAATGGTACGTTGCCAACAATGGCGAGACTTTCAAAGGAGACACGCCAGCTTGGAAGCGTTTCATGAAGAGCCAGCAAAAGATCAAGGACGAGGAAAAACGCTTTTATGACGAATTGGCCCGCGAGCTGTGCCAGGACAAGAAAGCCAAGACAGGCACGGTCAAGCGCGACGCGCGATCATTAAGCCTGGAAAGCGAGGCGATGAAATTCACGCTGCATGGGTGCCACAGAATCGGGGTCAGCGGTTCCTATGAAGTGGAAATCAAGGGCGCTTACTACGTCGTCAGCTTCGTCAATAATACCTGGACATGGTTCGACAAAGGCGATCTGCACGGCAATCTGGCGACCAAGCTGAAGTCCGGTGTCGTCATCCCTGACCAGGCGCTTCTTGAACTCGGCAAGCTGCTGGGCGGCAAGGAGTACCCGATTGAAATATCCTGGGAGACGTCCAGGAAAATCAGGATTCCCCGCGAGAGAACCCTCTGTGGCGCAGTGTGCGATGACCCGGAGAAGTATGGGAACTGCGACAACAGGACCTACGATCACGAGAGGTGTTATCGTCACAGGTGACAAGGTTTGTCGGGCCGGGCAGCGCATGCAGGTAGGGGCGGTAGGCTTCCCTCGGACGATGGTATTATCTTCCATGACGATCACATGGCCGGATTGGGAATCGCACGCATGGACATGACCGGAATCCCTTTCGCCACCACCGATTGGTCGGCGGTCGAACCCACAGAGCACCCGGGCGAGAACGGCGTGGCCACCTGGCGCACGCGCCAGTTCGGCGCGATACGGGTTCGCATGGTCGAATACACGCCGGGTTATCTTGCCGATCACTGGTGCTCCAAGGGACACATCCTGCTGTGCCTCGAAGGCGAGCTGCATACCGAGCTGCAGGATGGCAGGCAATTCATCCTGAAGCCGGGCATGAGTTATCAGGTCGCCGATAACGCCGAAGTCCACCGCTCGTTTACGCCGGTGGGCGCCAGGCTGTTCGTGGTCGATTGATGGCCGCGACCTCTCCGCGCCCAGCCTAAGTCCGTACACGCTGATGGCTTTTGAGAGCATCGTCTGCATCCGCTGAGACGGTATAGAGGTGTTACGACATTAGAGCAAACTTGGCGAATCCAGGAGACGCAATGGAATTGATTCTTTCACTGGCAGGCATCGTCGTCGCGCTGCTGGTCGGCGCCATTAGTCCCGGCCCCAGCTTTGTTCTGGTGGCGCGCACTGCCATCTCGGTTTCCCGGCTCGATGGTCTCTGCGCCGCCATCGGCATGGGGATCGGCGGTGTAGTATTTTCGATCCTTATACTGCTCGGGCTGCAGGCCGTGTTCGCCAGCGCGCCGTGGCTATATCTTGCACTCAAACTGATGGGCGGCAGCTACCTTTTGTACATGGGAGTGCGCATCTGGCGCAGCGCCGAGGAAACCATGGCGAGCCCCGGCGCAATGGCCGGGATGCGCGGTTCCGTCATGAAATCCTTG
This sequence comes from uncultured Sulfuricella sp., assembly GCA_964351305.1. Taxonomy (GTDB): domain Bacteria; phylum Pseudomonadota; class Gammaproteobacteria; order Burkholderiales; family Sulfuricellaceae; genus Sulfuricella. Next base: position 2,387 of record CAYGNO010000184.1, on the reverse strand, counting down.
TTGCGCGGCTTGTTGACGCAGCTGAGCAATCCAAAGACGGTCGTGGTTTATGGCAGTATTTTCGTTGCCCTGCTGCCGCACGATCTGCCGCCAGCCGCGGCCTTGGCGCTTCCATTGCTGGTGTTTCTGGTGGAGGCTGGCTGGTATGCGATTGTCGCGTTGGCGCTGTCGGCGGAAGCTCCGCGGGCTGCTTACCTCAATTCCAAGAAGCGCATCGATCGCGTCGCCGGCGGGCTCATGGGACTGCTCGGCCTGAAACTGATCGCCTCGGCGCATTCGGAGTCGTAATTACAAATGGAGGACACATGAAATTCATGAAACTTGCCGAGTCCAAACGTCAGGAACGTTGGGCGTCGCTGGCAGGCATGCATCGGTTTCTGGAACAGGCATTTGCCGGGCTAAACCCGGCGGAAGCCTGCATCCCCGGGCCGGAGGGCGCATTCTCGCCGGTTGAGCAAGTGTGGCATCTGGCCGATCTCGAGGCCGAGGGCTTCGGCATGAGGATACAGCGATTGCGCCGCGAAATCGCGCCGGTGCTAGCGGATTTTGACGGGTCCAGGGTGGCTCGGGAAAGAGGCTACCGATCTCTGTCGCTTTCCGCAGGTCTGGCGGCGTTTCAGGCGGCGCGACGGGCTAATATTGCCGCCCTGCAAACGTTGTCAGCCGAGGAGTGGGCGAGAAGCGGCACTCAGGAAGGCGTAGGCCCTGTCTCGTTGTGCGACATGCCAGAGTTTATTTTCCAGCACGATCAGGCGCATCAGAATGAAATCAGGCAGTGGGCCAGACAGGCCGGCAAGGCTCTGCAGTAAGCATCAACTGGCGGTCGCGTGCGACTCGGCCAGCGGCAGATCGATCCAGAAAGTGCTGCCCACCCCCAACGTGGATTCATAGCCGATATGTCCCCGCATCCTTTCGGTCAAGCGTTTCGCGATGGCAAGACCGAGACCGGCGCCCGGGATCGTCAAGGCTTCGGCGCCGAGGCGGGCGAAAGGCACGAACACATCGTTCTTCCTGTCGTTGGCTATTCCCACGCCGGTATCGGCGACGCAGATGCGCAGGTAATCCTTGCCGGATGGCTGGCAGGTGATGCTGACCGTGCCGGCGGTTCGATTGAACTTCACTGCATTGGATAGCAAACCCAGGACGACCTGCTGAGCGAGGACCTGGTCGGCCCACACGACCCATTCTGCGCGATCGCCGCAGTCGTTGGCCAGCGTGACGTCCCTTTTTTTGGCTTCCAGTCCGATGATCGACAGGCAGGGCGCAACGATCTGGCCGACGCGCACGGGCATCATGTTTACCTTCAATTCGCCAGACTCGATGCGGCTCATTTCCAGCACTTGGGTCACCAGGCCCAGCAGGTATTGTCCTGCGGTCAGTATGTGCTCGATGCTGCCCAGCTGTTCCTTGTTGAGCTGTTTCTCCCCGTCCGAACGGAGCAGTTCGGCAAATCCCGTGATCGCATTCAGCGGGGTGCGAAACTCATGGCTCATCGAAGTCAGGAACACAGTTTTGGCGCGGCTCGATTGCTCGGCGGCATGTTGCGCAGCCCGCAAATGGGCTTTGGTGGCGGCTCGGTCGCGCGCCACGACGACGCCGGCAAGCACCACCAGCCCGACCGAACCCAGCATGCTAGTCAGCATCAGCGCCGGCGTAGCCGTACTCGGGACCAAGCTTGCCGGAAGCCAGCCTACGGTCGTCGCCAGATACAAAAATATCAGCGCAGCCATCAGCACAATCCCCATGACCAGCAGGATGGCTGCATTGCCGAAGGTGCTCAGCAGGGCGATATTCGCCAGAAACACCGGCAGGGCAAAAGAGGTGATGCCGCCGGTCAGGAAGGCCCATACGGCAACGATCAGAATGCCGCCGAAGTTGGTCGTCACCAGACCCAGGGTGATGTCGCCAGTGAAGCGTATCAGCAGCGCCCCCATGGCGGGGGTAATGATGGCGATGGCGAATAAAGCGTACTCGGTAAGCGGCAGGCTCCCCCTTATCAGGAGGTCGCCGAAGAACATCAGTATCGTGACCAGCGAAATGGCCAGCAGGGACTTCGCGATGCCTCTGTGGCGTGTGCTTTTCCGGGGGTCATCCAGGGCGCTAGCGGGGACAAACCAGGCAATGATATCCATGCTCTTCGTAGGCTTTATCTGGTGGTTCTTCAGCTAGCGATAGTAAGTCACTTTTATATTGGCGGGTTGCTTGCCTGCAGGCAGGAGCAAATATTATTGCTTTTTTCCCGTGTTTAACTTACACATTAGTCGACGATGTTGTTATTGGCGATAAGAAGAGCAGTTCATGATCAATCGCCTATCCTGGAGCGCAATATATCGTTAGGGCAACCGGCGGGTGCAGGCATATCAAAATATCCTGCAATGTGGATTATG
>CAYGNO010000183.1:0-4620 GCA_964351305.1 uncultured Sulfuricella sp. | reverse complement strand
TTCCGTGTCGCGCGTCGGCGGCGCGGCGCAGACCAAGGTGATCAAGAAGCTGGGCGGCGGAATTCGCATGGCGCTGGCGCAGTACCGCGAGCTGGCGGCCTTCGCCCAGTTTGCGTCCGATCTTGACGAGGCGACCCGCAAGCAGCTGGAACGTGGGAAAATGGTTACCGAACTGATGAAACAGGCCCAGTTCGCCCCGATGACCGTGGCGGACACGGCGCTCACGCTGTTTGCCGTGAACAAGGGTTATCTCGACGATGTCGACGTGAAAAAGGCGCTGGCCTTCGAAGCGGCCTTGCACGCGTTCATCAAGAGCAAGTACAGCGCGCTGCGTGACAGGATCGAAGAGACCCGGGAAATGGACGCTGATGCGGAAAAAGCGTTGAGCGCGGCGATCGACGATTTCAAAGCCAGTGCCGTTTACTGAGCGTAGCGAATTCACAGCGGAGTTGACTGATGGCTGGCGGTAAAGAAATTCGGACCAAGATCAAGAGCGTCCAGAATACCCAGAAGATCACCCGGGCCATGGAAATGGTGGCGGCCTCCAAAATGCGCAAGGCGCAGGACCGGATGCGCGCGGCCAGACCGTATGCGGAGAAAATCCGCAATGTGGCTGCACACTTGAGCCACGCCAACCCGGAATACAAACATCCTTTTCTGGTGAAGCGCGAGAACCCGAGCCGTATCGGGGTGATCGTGGTGACTTCGGACAAGGGGCTGTGCGGCGGCCTGAACACCAATGTTCTGCGCATGGTTCTGGCCAGGATGAAGGAATGGGAAGGCGGCAAGCATGGCGTCGAAGTTTGCGCCATTGGCAACAAGGCCCTGGGTTTCATGCAGCGCATCGGCGCCAGCGTACTGTCACAGGCGACACATCTGGGCGATACGCCGCATATGGAGAAGCTGATCGGGCCGGTTAAATTGATGCTCGACGCCTACAATGATGGCCGCATCGACGCGTTGCATATCTGCTTCACCCGCTTCGTCAATACCATGAAGCAGGAGCCGGTGATGGAGCAGCTCCTGCCCATCAGCGGCGAAGAATTGGGTAGCGCGAGCGGGCACTGGGACTATATTTACGAGCCGGATGCGAAACAGGTCATTGACGAGCTGCTGGTGCGTTATATCGAGACCCTGATTTATCAGGCGGTGGCGGAAAACATCGCCTCCGAGCAGAGCTCCCGGATGGTGGCGATGAAGGCGGCTTCGGACAATGCCGGTAACGTGATTGACGAGCTCAAGCTGATCTATAACAAAACCCGTCAGGCTGCCATCACCAAGGAATTGTCAGAGATCGTCGCGGGCGCCGCTGCGGTTTAATCGGCTGCCCTCACCTCAATCCTCTCCCGCGAGCGGGAGAGGAGGCAAACGTGAAGAACGCTTGTTTTGAACGAATTGTATTTATTAAGGAAGTGATGATGAGCCAAGGTAAAATCGTGCAGATTATCGGTGCGGTGGTGGACGTGGAGTTCCCGCGCGAATTTCTGCCCAAGGTTTACGATGCGCTGAAACTGGCTGACGTGGACCTGACGCTGGAAGTGCAGCAGCAACTCGGCGATGGCGTGGTGCGTACCATTGCCATGGGCACAACGGACGGCTTGCGTCGCGGTATGGGAGTCAGCAATACCGGCGCTCCGATTTCCGTGCCGGTGGGTACCAAGACCTTGGGCCGTATCATGGACGTGCTGGGCAACCCGATCGATGAGTTAGGCCCGATCGGCAATGAACAAAGCTGGGCTATTCATCGCAAGGCTCCGGCCTTCGACGAGCTGTCGCCTTCAACCGAACTGCTCGAAACCGGCATCAAGGTGATCGACCTGATCTGCCCGTTCGCCAAGGGCGGCAAGGTCGGCCTGTTCGGCGGCGCCGGCGTGGGCAAGACCGTGAACATGATGGAGCTGATCCGCAACATCGCGGTCGAGCACAGCGGCTATTCGGTATTCGCCGGCGTCGGCGAGCGCACCCGCGAGGGCAACGACTTCTATCATGAAATGAAAGAAGGCGGCGTACTGGATAAAGTTTCGTTGGTCTACGGCCAGATGAACGAACCGCCTGGCAACCGTTTGCGCGTAGCCTTGACCGGCCTCACCATGGCGGAATTCTTCCGCGACGAAGGCCGCGACGTGCTGCTGTTCGTGGACAACATTTACCGCTTCACCCTGGCCGGCACGGAAGTGTCCGCGCTGCTGGGCCGGATGCCTTCCGCGGTGGGCTACCAGCCCACCCTGGCAGAGGAAATGGGCCGCTTGCAGGAGCGCATTACCTCGACCAAGAAGGGCTCCATTACTTCCATCCAGGCGGTGTACGTGCCTGCGGACGATTTGACCGATCCGTCCCCGGCCACCACCTTTGCCCACCTGGATGCAACCGTGGTGTTGTCGCGCCAAGTGGCGGAACTGGGCATCTATCCTGCGGTGGATCCGCTCGATTCCACTTCCCGCCAGCTCGATCCGCTGGTAGTGGGCGAGGAGCACTACAATGTCGCCCGCGGCGTGCAGTCGACGCTGCAGCGCTACAAGGAATTGCGCGACATCATCGCGATTCTGGGCATGGATGAACTGGCTCCGGAAGACAAGCTGGCGGTATCCCGTGCGCGCAAGATTCAGCGCTTCCTGTCCCAGCCGTTCTTCGTTGCCGAGGTGTTTACCGGTTCCCCCGGCAAGTTTGTGTCGCTCAAGGATACGCTTGCGGGCTTCAAGGGCATCGTCAACGGCGATTACGATCACCTGCCGGAGCAGGCCTTCTACATGGTTGGCACCATCGACGAAGTCGTGGAAAAAGCAAAAACCATATGAGGGGCTGTCCATGAATACCTCGAACATTCTGGCCGCACTGGCGGGCGCGCTGCGGCGTTGCCGGTCGCTTGCAGGGAATGGCCATGCGGCGCGCCCGGCGCCTTGCATCGCATCCCGCCAGCATACCCATAATTGTCCAAGTTATCCATGGACAGCCCCTAAGGCGAATCAACCATGGCAATGACAATGCATGTGGACGTAGTCAGCGCGGAACGCTCGCTTTTCTCGGGCGTGGTGGAATTCCTCGTTGTCCCGGCCGCAATGGGCGAAGTGGGCATTTACCCCCGCCACGCGCCGCTGATTACCAGGATCAAGGCGGGCTCGGTTCGCCTCAAGCTGCCGGATCGCGACGAAGAGGAATTGATCTACGTTTCCGGCGGCTTGCTCGAGGTTCAGCCCCTGGTGGTGACCATCCTTGCCGATACCGCAGTACGCGGCAGAGATCTGGATGAGGTCAAGGCACTGGAAGCCAAGCAGCGAGCCGAAGAGGCCATGCGCGACCGCTCGGCATCAATCGACTATGCCCAGGCACAGTCCGAGCTGGCCGAGGCCGTCGCGCAGCTGCATGCCATTCAACGACTGCGCAAGCAAAGATAATGAAGGCGCGGGCGGGTCGGTAATGTGTGAAATGGCAGCCTTTCGGGCTGCCATTTTTTATAGGGCGGAACAACCATGATATCCAAACTGAACATCGTTATATTGGCGGCCGGAAAAGGTTCGCGCATGCACTCCGCCTGCCCGAAGGTTCTGCACCCGCTTGCAGGCCGTCCATTACTCGGCCATGTCATCCACGCCGCGCGAGAACTGGGCCCCGCAAAATTGCTGGTGGTTTATGGGCATGGCGGTGAAGCCGTGCCGCAGGCATTCGCTGACACTGATGTCTCTTGGATAAATCAGGTGCAGCAACTTGGAACCGGCCATGCATTGCAGCAGGCGGCAGCAGAGTTGGATGATGACGGGGCCACGCTGATCCTGTACGGTGACGTGCCGCTGATCTCCGTCGGTACGCTGCGCGCGCTGCTGGACGCAATGAACGGTGACTCGGTCGGTTTGCTGACAGTATCCTTGCCGGACCCGGAGGGGTACGGTCGCATCGTGCGCGATGCGCAAGGCGAGGTGAAATCCATCGTCGAGCACAAAGATGCGAGCGAGGCCGAGCGCGCCATACACGAAGTGAATACGGGCATCATGGCGCTACCCGGTGCGCAGATGAAAAAATGGCTAGGCGCCTTGCGCAACGACAATGCCCAGGGGGAGTACTATTTGACTGACGTTATCGCCATGGCCGTGGCCGATGGCGTGAGAGTGAATGCTTGCCACCCCGGTCACCGCTGGGAGGTGATGGGAGTAAACAGCGCCGCTCAGTTGGCACACCTGGAACGCCTGCACCAGCATGAAGTTGCCGCCCAGATGATGGAGCGAGGCGTGCGGCTGATGGATCCAAAGCGCATCGACGTGCGCGGCGAATTGGTCTGCGGCAGGGATGTCAGCATCGACGTCAACTGTGTTTTTGAAGGCAGGGTGGTTTTGGGGGATAATGTCACGGTCGCAGCCAATTGCGTTCTGCGCGATGTCAGTGTGGGCGAGGGGACCCGGATTGCGCCATTCAGCCTGATTGAAGAGGCGCGAATTGGTGGCAATGGACGTATCGGACCGTTTGCCCGTATCCGTCCCGGCACCGAACTGGCGGATGCGGTGCATGTCGGCAATTTCGTCGAGTTGAAGAACAGCCAGGTTGACCGTGGCAGCAAGATCAACCACCTGAGTTACGTCGGCGATGCCACGGTAGGGAAAAACGTGAATATCGGCGCCGGCACCATTACCT
>CAYGNO010000182.1:0-4636 GCA_964351305.1 uncultured Sulfuricella sp. | reverse complement strand
CAACAGGAAAAGGTCGCCTTTACCGTGGTCGGCCCGGAAGCGCCGCTGGCCGCCGGTATCGTCGATGCCTTCCGCGCCGAAGGGCTGAAAATCTTTGGCCCGACCCAGTTCGCGGCACAACTGGAAAGCTCCAAGGATTTCGCCAAAGCTTTTATGGTTCGGCACGGCATCCCCACTGCGGCTTACGCCACCTTCACCGACGCCACCCAGGCCCACGCCTACATAGCCCGGCAGGGCGCGCCCATCGTGATCAAGGCTGACGGCCTGGCGGCGGGCAAGGGCGTGGTCGTGGCCCAGGACCTGAACGAAGCGCACGCCGCCGTAGACATGATGCTGGCGGGCAACAAGCTGGGCGCTGCCGGCGCCCGGGTGGTGATCGAGGAATGCCTGCTCGGCGAGGAAGCCAGCTTCATCGTCATGGCCGACGGCAAGCACGTGCTGCCGCTCGCCACCAGCCAGGATCACAAGCGCCTGCTGGACGGCGACCAGGGTCCCAACACCGGCGGCATGGGCGCTTATTCGCCGGCTCCCGTCATCACGCCGGCGCTGCACGCGCGCGTGATGCGCGAAGTGATCGGCCCGGTGATGCAGGGCATGGCGCAGGAAGGGGAGATGTTCACCGGTTTTCTCTACGCCGGCCTGATGATAGACGCCAAGGGCAATCTCAAGGTGCTGGAATTCAACTGCCGCATGGGCGACCCGGAAACCCAGCCTATCATGCTGCGCCTGAAGAGCGATTTGCTGACCCTGGTGGAACACGCCGTCAACGGCACGCTCGACACGGTCGAAGCGGAATGGGACCGCCGCACCGCGCTGGGCGTAGTCCTGGCCGCCGCCGGCTACCCAGACGACCCGCGCAAGGGCGATGTGATCAACGGCCTGCCGCCGCTCACCGACCTGCTGGAAGAAACCCCGCGCGACTATCACGTGTTCCATGCCGGCACCGCCATGAAGGACGGCAAGGTCGTCACTGGCGGCGGTCGCGTGCTGTGCGTCACCGCGCTGGGCGACAAGGTGCAGTTGGCGCAGCGGCGTGCTTACGAAATCGCCGAGCAGATCAAGTTCGACGGCTGCCAGATGCGGCATGACATCGGTTACCGGGCGATAGAAAAGAAAAGGTAGCCGCGAAAAGGCGCAAAAAACGCAAAAATGGTGGTTTCTTTTCTTGTGCTTTTTGCGCCTTTTCGCGGCCAATTGTTTATTGGCTCTCATTTTATAGCTTATAGGCTGAAACCATGACCACACCCTTCGTTGCCATCCTGATGGGCTCGGATTCCGATCTGCCCGTGATGAAATCCACCCTCGACACCCTGACCTCTTTTGGCGTGCCCTACGAAGTCAGGATTTCCTCCGCCCACCGCACTCCGGCGGCCACAGCGGAATATGTGGCGGATGCCGATCAGCGCGGCTGCGCCGTGTTCATCGCCGCAGCCGGCCTGGCCGCGCACCTGGCGGGCGCAGTGGCCGCTCACACCATCCGGCCGGTAATCGGCGTGCCGATGGAAGACGGGCCTCTCAATGGTTTCGACGCGCTGCTCTCCACCGTGCAGATGCCGGGCGGCATACCGGTAGCCTCGGTTGCCATCGGCAAGGCCGGCGCCAAAAATGCCGCTTACCTCGCCGCCCAGATCCTGGCATTGCAGGACAGCGGCCTGGCTCAACGCCTGAAAGACGACCGCGCCCGCACCGCCGAGCAGATCGCCGCCAAGAACCAGGAGCTGCAAGCCTCCCTGTAGGAGCGGCGCCCTCGCCGCGATTTTCAGTGGCAAATCGCGCCGGGGCGGCGCTCCCACAAAATCATCTATTCGACGAAAAATGGACGAATGCCTTACTCCGCCGCCCTGATCCGAAAAGTGCGCGCCCACCTTAAGGGTGATGGAATCATCGCCTATGCCACCGAATCCTGCTATGGCCTGGGCTGCGACCCACGCAACGCTCGCGCCGTGCGCCGCCTGCTTCAGCTCAAGGGCAGACCGCAGTCCAAGGGCCTGATCCTGATCGCAGACCGCTTCAGCCGCCTGCGGCGCTACGTGCTGCCGCCCACGGCGGAACAATCGAGGCAACTCGACCAGACCTGGCCGGGACCGCACACCTGGCTGATGCCCGCCTCCCGCCACACGCCCCGCTGGCTGCGCGGCCGGCATGAAAGCATTGCGGTGAGGGTGACCGCGCACTCCGATGCAGCCGGATTATGCCGGATACTCGGTTCGGCCCTGGTTTCGACCAGCGCCAACCGCGCCGGGCTGAAACCGTTAAAAACCCGTTCCGCCTGCGTCAAAGCCTTCGGCAATGGCGTCCTGGTGCTGCCAGGACGGGTCGGCGCCCGTAAAGCACCCTCCACCATCCAGCACCTGCTAACCGGCAGGATCATCCGCCCCTGAATATGAGCACCTCTAAAAACCCAGATTTCATCCCAACTGCTGCGTTGCGGAAAAAATTTCTTGCTTACATATCACCCATATGCCGCGCTGCGAAATTTTTTCCGCGCCTTGCATTTGGGCGAACTCTGAATTTTTAGAGGCGCCCATATGGACCGCGACGCCGTCAAAGCCTATCTCACCGATTTGCAGGAACGCATCGTAACTCTGCTGGAGCAGACCGACGGCCACTCCTTTCTGCGCGATGCATGGCAACGCCCGGAAGGTGGGGAAGGTTTGAGCTGCGTGATCGAGGAGGGCAAGGTGTTCGAGCGTGGCGGAGTAAATTTCTCCCACGTGCGCGGGCAAAAGCTGCCAGCCAGCGCCACGGCCAAGCGTCCCGAGCTGGCCGGATACGGCTTCGAGGCGATGGGTCTGTCGCTGGTGCTGCATCCGCGCAACCCTTATGTGCCCACCACCCATTTCAACCTGCGCTTCTTCTGCGCGCAACCGCCCGGCGCTGAGCCGGTGTGGTGGTTCGGCGGCGGCATGGATCTGACGCCTTATTACGGCTTCGTCGAAGATACCGTGCATTTCCACCGCACCTGCCGCGATGCGCTGACGCCGTCCGGCGCGGAATATCACCCCCGCTTCAAGCAGTGGTGCGACGAATACTTTTACCTCAGGCACCGCAACGAGCCGCGCGGCATCGGCGGCATCTTCTTCGACGACTTCCATGAGCGTGATTTCGATTTCAGCTTCGGCCTGACGCAAAGCGTCGGCGAGCACTTCCTCGCCGCCTACCTGCCTATATTGCAGCGCCGCAGCGCCACGCCTTACGGCGAACGCGAGCGGGATTTCCAGGCCTATCGCCGTGGCCGTTATGTCGAATTCAACCTGGTGTGGGATCGCGGCACCCTGTTCGGCCTGCAATCGGGGGGGCGCGCCGAGTCCATCCTGATGTCGCTGCCGCCCATCGTCAAATGGCGCTATGACTGGCAACCGGACAAGGGCTCGGAAGAGGAGCGGCTGTACCGCGAATTTCTGGTGGCGAAAGACTGGCTGGCATAAAACAGAAAAGCCATTAACCACGAATGTTCACGAATTGTCTCATGCTAGCCATGCTTCAAATCCATTCGTGCCAATTCGTGAACATTCGTGTCATTCGTGGTTAATCGCCTTTTTAGACAAACAAGCAGACGGGTGCGATTCAAGCTGATGTGAAATGCAGTCATGTAGGTTGGGTTGAGCGGTTCTTTGCGAAACCCAACAAACCTGAACAACAACAAAACCTGTTCTTGAAGTTTGGGTTTGTTGGGTTTCGCGATAAGGCCGCTCAACCCAACCTACATGTTTGTTCTGCGCCACATCAGTTTGAATCGCACCCAAGCAGACGGCCATCCCATCAACCGGGGCGTTTCTGGTTATAATCCGCAGAATCACCACAAGAACAAGCCGCCACGGCGGTCAGGGGGAAACAACATGCAAACCATCGAAGCACTGATCGCGACCCTGTCCGGCTGGGTATGGGGGCCGCCCATGCTGACCCTGCTGGTGGGCACCGGCCTGTACCTGACCGTGCTGCTGAAAGGCCTGCAATTCCGCGTCCTGCCGATGGCTTTCCGCCTGGTTTTTCACAAGGATCACGGACACGCCGGCGACATCAGCCACTTCGCCGCGCTGATGACGGCACTGGCGGCCACAGTCGGCATCGGCAACATTGTCGGCGTCGCCACCGCCATCACCCTCGGTGGCCCCGGCGCGGTGTTCTGGATGTGGATGACCGGCCTGGTCGGGATGGTGACCAAGTATTCCGAGGCCGTGCTGGCGGTCAAATACCGCGAAAAAGGGGAGCACGGAATGCGCGGCGGGCCCATGTATTACCTTGCCAAGGGCGCCGGGCTGCCGTGGCTGGGCTGGCTGTTCGCCCTGTTTACCGCCCTCGCCACCTTCGGCATCGGCAACATGGCGCAGGCCAACGCCACCGCCAAGATCTTCGAGGCCACTTTTCACGTCGAGCCGTGGGTCACCGGCGTCGTGCTGATGGTGCTGACCGCCCTGGTAATTCTGGGCGGCATCCGCTCGATCGGAAAATTCACCTCCTTTCTCGTGCCGTTCATGATCGTCGGCTACGTGGGTTCTGCGCTGGTGGTGCTGGCGCTCAATGTCACCGAAATCCCCCATGCCTTCGGCCTGATTTTCAGCCATGCCTTCTCGCCGGCCTCCGCCACCGGCGGCTTTGCCGGCGCCACGGTCGCCGCCGCCATGCGTTTCGGCAT
>CAYGNO010000181.1:0-4651 GCA_964351305.1 uncultured Sulfuricella sp. | reverse complement strand
TTTGCTGCGCCAGCTCCTCTTCCTTGGCCTTGCGCTGCTCCGGCGTCAGGGCGGCGTCGGTTTTCTTGACCGCCACGCCTTTCTTGTCAAGCTCGGTGCTGCCCTGTTGGGCATACTGGGGCGGGACGATATTGCCGTAATGGGTTTTCCCATGCTCGTCCACCCAGGAATACAGTTTCCCCGCTACAGCCGGAAAGCTGGCGAGCAGAATCAGCAACAATGAGAAACGAATGCGCATAGTGACTCCTTTAAGAAACACCATAATGATTTTTATATTCTAAAACCGCTTGCAGATTTTGTGCCATCTCCGGCTTTTGCAGCAAGTAGCCGATCATATCATCCAGCGTCGCGATGCTGACCACCGGAATGCCATAGCCCTGCGCCACCTCCTGGGTCGCCGACAACGCTCCCGTACCGCGCTCCTGGCGGTCGAGCGCGATCATCACGCCGCAGGGTTCGGCGCCATTCGCCTTGATCAGCGTCACCGATTCGCGCACCGAGGTGCCTGCCGAAATCACATCGTCCACGATCAGCACCCGCCCGGCCAGCGGCGCGCCGACGATGGCGCCGCCCTCGCCGTGATCCTTGGCTTCCTTGCGGTTGAACGCAAACGGCAGGTTGCGGCCGTGCCCGGCCAGCGCCACCGCGATCGCCGCCACCAGGGGAATGCCCTTGTAGGCCGGGCCAAACAGCATGTCGAACGGGAACGGGGCGGAAAGAATGGCTTTGGCGTAAAATTGCGCCAGTTGCCCCAGGGATGCGCCGTCGTTGAACAGGCCGGTATTGAAGAAGTAGGGGCTCAGCCGTCCGGCCTTGGTCTTGAATTCGCCGAAGCACAACACGTTGCGCTCGATGGCGAAGCGAATGAAATCCTGATGAAAATCCTGCATGACCCTGCCTTAATTCACGGAGAAATAGATTGCGTATTATAACCCTGAACCTCAATGGAATCCGCTCCGCCACCAGCAAGGGGCTGTTTGAATGGCTGCCCCAGCAGCAGGCGGACATCGTCTGCCTGCAGGAACTCAAGGCGCAACTGCCCGATCTGACGCCGGAGATGCGTGCGCCGCAGGGCTTTCACGGCTACTTCCATGCCGCCGAAAAAAAAGGCTACAGCGGCGTGGGCATCTACTCGCGACTTAAGCCGGACAATGTGGTCGAAGGCATGGGCATCGCCGAGATCGATGCCGAGGGCCGTTACCTGCAAGCCGATTTTGGCAAACTGAGCATCATCTCGCTCTACCTGCCCTCCGGTTCCAGCGGCGAGGAACGGCAAGCGGCGAAGTTCCGCTTCCTGGACTATTTCGCTCCCCACCTTGTAGCGCTGAAAGCAGAAGGGCGGGAGGTGGTGCTGTGCGGCGACTGGAACATCGCCCACCAGGAGATCGACCTGAAAAACTGGAAATCCAACCGGAAGAACGCACCTGGATGACCAAGGTATTCGACGAAATCGGCTGGGTCGACGTCTACCGCCAGCTACACCCGGAAGCCACCGGCGAGGCCTATACCTGGTGGTCTAACCGCGGCCAGGCCTGGGCCAAGAACGTCGGCTGGCGCATCGACTACCAGATCGCCACGCCGGGGATTGCCGCGATGGCGAAAGACGCCGCGGTCTACAAGGAACAGCGCTTCAGCGATCACGCGCCGCTGACGGTGGATTATGATTATTCTTGGTGATGCGACCGCTCAGGACGGCGGCAGCCAATCGTTATTTTTTCTAGCCGCTTGAACCATTTGCGCGACTCCTTCAGTCATGTGTATTGGGATAAGTTCTAACTGTGGGTTTCTCCGAATAAAAACTCTAAATACCTCATCAGCGAAAGCCTGTCCGATGGAATCCACATCTTTGAAATCCAGCAACACAGTCTTGAATTTTTCGACCCGGTTCAGTATTCGCTTAGCTTGCGACCTTGATACTAGTCGTTCGCCTTCGTACAGCGCCAGTTTTACAGGAACCACTGTCTTATTGAAAGCAAAATCCTCTTCTTCGCTGCCCGTAAAATCAGAGAACACGGAGGTGAGATTTTTGTCGCTATCTAATGCGATACGCATCAACACATGAGTGCCGATGTGCACACTCTCGTTGTGCAAAAGATAGTCATTTTTATCGCCATCATTGTGCGAGAAAATCAGGTCGCCAGAGAAGATGGCAAATTGATCGAAGGCGCGAGAAGTGAAGAAAATACCCTGCCCGGTGTGATTATCCGGGTCAGTCGTCAATTTTCCTTTGCTGAGCTCCAGTATGGATTCTCTAGGGTCGCTCAAGCCCATGATGCGGGCAATGTGATTAAAAATTCCTTCGCCATTGTCCAAAATGCTGATCGTTATGGTCTCAGCGGTTCTATCCACAGTTACATCAGCATCGGTACCGCCAGAATGATCGATGGCGTTGTTCAGCATCTCTGTAAAACCGTAGTGGCAAATATCCTCCAACTCGCGGGGCAGGTCGTTAAATACGAAACCGAAATCACGGTAGTAGACATCGCTTTCTCGCAGCGCTTTTAGAGGAAAGGTTCCACTATGGAATCTCGTAGGGCCGATAATGTACGTACGGGCGCGAGTATTTCCCGCTGCCGCAAGATAGCCTGCCCTGACTAAAGCCGTTAAGTGATTGTGGATAGCCTGCCGGGTTAGCCCAAAGGTTTCCATCGCATCGTGAAGAAAGTGCGAATTGCCTGCTTTAATTGAATTCAGCAGGAATCGGCGGATGATTTCAGCGCGCTTTGTTGTGGCGAGTTTCATGGCTTTGTTTGTAAAGGTTTTGTCGCAACATTGTAAATGTTATTATTGTTTATTGTAAAGTTTTTGTGGTCAATGTTACGGCGTCTCCACACAGCGTCCGCGCGTAGCGCACAAACCCCAACTACAAATACTTATCCTCCCCCTCTTTCCAAGGCGCAACCTTAAGCAGCAACGCCATCCCCGGCAACGCCAGCAGCGTACACAGCAGGAAGAAAGAAAACCAGCCTAATTCCTCGACCAGAAATCCGGTAGAGGCATTGATAAACGCGCGCGGCACCGACGCCAGACTGGTGAACAGGGCGAACTGGGTGGCGGTGTAAAGCGGGTGGGTGGTGCGGGCGATGAAGGCGACGAAGGCTGCGGTGCCCAAGCCAACTCCCAAGGCTTCGAAGCCGATCACCAGGGCGAGCACGACCTTGTCGTGACCGACCTGCGCCAGCACGGCGAAACCTAAAATCGACACGACCTGCACCACTCCGAACAGCCACAGCGCGCGGTTGATGCCGAGACGCATCATCCACACCCCGCCCAGCAAGCCGCCGATGACGCTGGGCCACAGGCCGGCGTGCTTGGCGATCAGGCCGATATCGGTCTTGGTGAATCCCATGTCGAGATAGAACGGCGTCGCCAGGGCGGTGGCCATGCTGTCGCCGAGCTTGTAAAGAAAAATAAAGCCGAGGATCAGCAGCGCGGAGCGCCAGCCCTGGCGGTTGATGAACTCGCGGAACGGCTCGACCACCGCCGCCCGCAGCGTTCTCGGGCCGGACTTGACCAGATCGGGCTCGGACACCATCAGCGTCATGACGACGCCGGGCAGCATGAACAGGGCGGTGATCAGGAATACGCTGCTCCAGGGCAGATGGTCGGCCAGGATCAGGGACAGCGAGCCCGGCACCAGGCCGGCGAGGCGATAGGCGTTGACGTGGATGGAGTTGCCCAGGCCGAGCTCGACATCGAACAGGATTTCCCGCCGGTAGGCATCCAGCACGACGTCCTGCGTGGCGGAAAAGAAGGCGACCGCGAGCGCCAGGTAGGCGATGCTCCAAAGATCCAGCTTCGGCTCGAACCAGCCGAACAGCGGCACGGAAAGCAGCAGCGCGATCTGGGTAAACAGCATCCAGCCCCGCCGCCGGCCTATCTTTGGCCAGGCAAAGTGGTCCAGCAGCGGCGACCAGAGGAACTTCCAGATATAGGGCAGCTGGATCAGCGCGAACAGGCCGATCACCTTGAGGTCGACCTGCTCGGAGCGCAGCCAGGCGGGCACCAGGCTGATCAGGAAATACAGCGGCAGGCCGGAACTGAAGCCGGTGAAAACGCAGATCAGCATTTTGCGGGTGAAGATCGCCCGCCACAGAGAGGATTTTTCAGACATACCAGGAATAACCATGATCCAGACGCGCCACCTTACCTGAAAAGTTAAGTCGGGTGGGCACGTTTTTTGTGCCCACGCGGAAGTCTGACGGCGTGGGCACAAAAAACGTGCCCACCCTACCGGGCTGTGTCAAAATGGCCGGCCATGATCTCTAATCCTCCAAAACCATGCCTGAAGTCAGCCTGATCTCGGCGCTGCTGGTCGGCCTGCTCGGCGGCACCCACTGCGTCGGCATGTGCGGCGGCATCGTCGGCGCCTTGAGCCTGCAAATGCCGGCCAATGTGCCGCAGTGGCGTTTCCATCTGGCCTACAGCCTGGGCCGCATCGCCAGCTACGGCGCGGCGGGGGTGCTGGTGGGCGCGGCCGGTGCGAGCAGCATGCTGCTGAGCGACATGCTGCCGGTCAAACAGGCCCTGTACCTGGTTGCCAACCTGCTCCTGGTCTTCCTGGGCCTGTATCTGGCCGGACTTTCCCGCATGGTGGTGCAGCTTGAGCGCCTCGGCGGCGTCATCTGGCAGCGCCTGCAGCCTTGCTCGA
>CAYGNO010000180.1:3210-4665 GCA_964351305.1 uncultured Sulfuricella sp. | reverse complement strand
CGGAAAGCTGGGACAGGTTGCACGAGGACAAGCATTATGTGGCAGCGGTGCATGCTGTCGGCAGTATCGGCGTGAGGAGCGGCGATTTGGCGTTGCTGGTCGAGCCGAATCAGTGCGCAATGAGTGGAAACAAGTAATAAATTCTTCACCACAGAGGCACCGAGACGCAGAAAAACCAGAGGGTTTCCTGATGATTGCGGCATTGCTGGCAATTAGAGTCAGGATGCAGGAATCCACTGTTCCACTGTGTTTCCGTGATTAGCAAATGCCAATTTCAAATCTGACGCCCGCTGATCTTCGACTGACCATAGCCCCCGATTCGCTAGGCTTCTCCGATACTTCCGAGCTGCTCAACCTGCCGTTGCCCTGGATCGGCCAGGAACGCGCCGAAACGGCCACCCGTTTCGGCTTGGGGATGGACCAGCCGGACTATAACCTGTTCGTGCTGGGCGAAGTCGGCAGCGGTCGCACTTCCCTGCTCAGGCAGGCGATGCAGGGGGGTGCCGTCGAGCGCTTGGTGCCGCCGGACCTGTGCTATCTGCACAACTTCGATACCCCGGAAAGGCCGATGGCGTTGCGCCTGCCGGCCGGGCAGGGGCGCCAGCTGCGCCAGCTCCTGCAGCAGATGGCGAAATCCCTGGTGACGGAAATCCCACGGCAGTTGGCGGGGCAGGATTTCAAGACCGAAAGCGCGCATATCGAAAAAGCCTACAAGGATGAGGAAGTCAAGGCTTATGCCGAACTCTCCGCCTTTGCAGAAGTGCGCAATTTCAGCATCCACCGCGATGACGGGCGGATGGTGTTCACCTTACTGGGCGAGGCGGGGCAGCCGCTGGTCGAAGACGAAGTGCTTTCATTGCCGAAAGCTCGTCGGGCAGCAGTCGAGCAGGCGGAGCAGGAACTGCGTGCCATGATAGCTCTTTATTTCGAGAAAACCCGGCCGCTGGAACGGGTGATGAACGAGGCGCTGGCGACGCTGCGCCGCCAAGTGGTGAAGCCGCTGCTGGATCGCGGCTTGCAGGATATCCGCGCCGGGCTGAAGAAGCAGATCAAGGATGCTGCCAAGCTGAATGCCTGGCTGGACGACATGGTTCATGACGTGCTCGACAACCTGGCGCTGTTCCAGGCTGCCGATGACGATGAGGAAAGCCGCCAGGAAAGCCTGGAAAGGGCGCTGTCCCGCCACCGGGTCAACCTGGTGGTGGATAATGGCGGCCTCTCCGGCGCGCCGGTGATCGTCGAGGACAATCCGCTGTTCCGGTCGCTGTTCGGCAGCATCGAGTATCAGTCAGTGAACGATGTGCTGGTGACGGATTTTACCCGCATCCGCGCCGGCAGCTTGCTCAAGGCGCACGGCGGCTTCCTCATGCTGCACCTGCGCGATTTGCTGGCCGATGAGTTGGTGTGGGAAAAGCTGCGGCGCTTCCTGCGCAGCGGCAGATTGCAGATTGAGGA
>CAYGNO010000180.1:0-3110 GCA_964351305.1 uncultured Sulfuricella sp. | reverse complement strand
TGGTGTGGGAAAAGCTGCGGCGCTTCCTGCGCAGCGGCAGATTGCAGATTGAGGAGCCGGGAACGGCATTCACGCCGATTGCGGCGGTTTCTCTCGAACCTGAGGCGGTGGATGTCGAGGTCAAGATCGTTTTGATCGGTTCGCGCGAACAGTATTATGAAATGCAGGAGGCAGACCCGGAATTCGCTCGCCGCTTCCGGGTGAAGGTGGATTTTGCCGAGAGTTTTTCCGCCAGCGAGGAGACCCGGCGCGCCTCATCGGTTTTCGTCGCTCATGCCTGCCGCCAGTTGGGGCTGCCCCACTTCTCCGCAGCCGCAGTGGCGCGCCTTCTGGAGGATGCGCACCGCGAGGTCGAAGATCAGGCGCGCCAGAGCGCGATATTCGGTCGCGCCGAGGCGCTGGTGATGGAAAGCGCTGCGCTCTGCCGCGCCCGCAAGGACGGCCTGGTCGAGGCGGCAGACGTCGATGCGGCCCTGCAGGCGCGTGTCTGGCGGCACGATTACCCTGACCAGCGCCTGCGAGAGTCCATTGCCGAAGGCGAAATCATGATCGAGCTGCAGGGCGGGAAAATCGGTCAGATCAACGGCCTGACCCAAGTCGATTTGGGCGACTACCGCTTCGGCTTCCCGGTGCGGATAACGGCCCGCACCTTTGCCGGCGAGGACGGTCTGTTGAATATCGAGCGCGAAGTGGAATTATCCGGCCCGATTCACGACAAGGGCGTATTCATCCTGCAAAACTATCTGGCTGCGTTATTCGCTCATATCGCGCCGCTTTCCCTCAATGCCTCCATCGTTTTCGAGCAGGAATACCATGGCGTGGAAGGGGATTCCGCCTCTTGCGCCGAGCTTTATGCACTGCTCTCGTCCTTGTCCGGCCAGCCGCTCCGGCAGGGTATTGCCGTCACCGGCGCGGTCAACCAGCACGGCGAAGTCCTGCCGGTGGGCGGAATCAATGAAAAAATCGAGGGTTATTTCCGTATTTGCGAAACTGCCGGACTGGACGGTAGCCAGGGGGTGCTGATTCCCCATCGCAACCGGCGCCACCTGATGCTGGAGAGCAAGGTCGTGGACGCCGTCGCCAAGGGGCTTTTTCATATTTATACCGCGGAGCATGCGAACGAGGGCATCGAATTGCTTACCGGCCTGTCTGCCGGCATGGCGAACGAAGCGGGCAGCTATCCTCATGGCAGCGTGCTGGGCCACGCCCAGAAAAATCTACAGCTTTTCCGCCGTGCCTGTCATGCGCCGGAACACCCCAAGGCGGGGCGTAAGCTATTGCGCTGATGGGGCGTGTGTCTTGATTTGCTGAGATAAGCCTGCGGCTGCCGGGCTGCAACGCTGCATCGGCTCAGAACAATTCCACATCGCCCGTTACCGGTTTTGTTTTGAGAGTATCGATGTAGCTGATTTCTTGTGTGGCGATCGTGTTGTTGTGCAGAGAGCGCAGTCTTTTAACCCGTACCCGGCCAGTGGTCGGAAAATAAACCACCATGCGGGGGAAGATTTCGCCCACGTCCTCGGATGCCACCAGCAGGCCCTCGGTTTTGAGGTAGTCGCGGATAAACGCGATGTTGCGCTGACCGACATCGGTCATGTTTTTCAGGATGCGCCCACCCCCGAAGACCTTAACCTCAAGATTTTCACGTTTGCCCCCATTGCGCATAATTTCGTTGATCAGGTGTTCCATGGCGTAGTTGCCGTAACGGGTGGCGGAATTCTGGCTGGAGGCTTTCCAGGCATCGGCTTCGGATGCCTCCGTGGCCGGGAGCATGAAGTGGTTCATGCCGCCGATGCCAAGCACTTTGTCGCGGATGCAGGCGGAAATGCACGAGCCGAGAGTGGTATAAACGCCCTCGTCATGCCGGGTGACATAGTATTCACCCGGCAGGATGCGGGCCGCGTAGGACTGGTAGGATTCGTTCCACGAGCGTCGTACATGCTCGAAGCCGGGCAGTGTCGGATGAGGCGGCGGCGGTTTTGGGCTGGATGAGAGTGCCATGGATGTTTACCTGATAGGGTGGACCGGCTACCGTTTGTCTAGAAACAGTTTCTCGGCTTCTATGATCTCTTCCTGTGCCTGGCGTACCGCCGGCTCCACCGACTCCACGGTGAGACCGGTGACTTCCCAGGCGCGCGGATCGATTGGTGATACATCTTCGGGATCGAGCGTGTCCAGTTCCGCCATCAGCGCAACGATGTTGGCAATGTGTACCAGCGCGGTCTCTCTGGGGTAGAGTTCGGCATTCGCAATGTCGTGATGGTGGGCGATGCAGTTTTCCAGCAAGGGGGGGAGCTTCCATAGCCGCGCCAGTTCGCCGCCCACTTCGCTGTGATCGAAGCCCATTGCCTGGCGTTCGGCTTCGTAGATGGGCACCTCATCCTGGCTGTCCAGCACGATAAGTAGCGCTTCCTTGGCCTGTTCAGGCATGCGGTTGAAGATCACCAGTTCGCCGATATCATGCAGCAGCCCGGCGGTGAACAGGGCTTCAGGGTCGCAGCGACGAGCTTCTTTCGCCAGGTGGCGCGCGACCAGGGCACAAAGCAGGCTGTGCCGCCAGAAATTTTTCATCGACACCAGTTCGTTGGGCAGGCCAGCGAAACTGCTTGCCACGGACATGGATAGGGCCAGGCTGCGTATCTGCAAAGTGCCTATCAGCGTTACTGCCCTGGAGACGGTGTCGACAGTGGAAGAGCGCCCATATAGTGCGCTGTTGGCTACGCGCAGCAGGCGCACAGTAAAGGAAGGGTCCCGGCTGACAACCTTGGCGATATCCTCCGTGGTGCTGTTCGGATCCTCTACCAGTTGGTTGATGCGCAAATAAACATCCGGGAGTGTGACCAGGCCGCCAATGTCCTTAACCAGATCGCTTGCGCTGTTTGCCATGTTCTGCCTCTATGGTTTTATGCGAATAGGATGCATCCGCTAAGTTGTTAGCAGTTTACCGTATTTTGATTGCTGCAAGAATTAAAGCTGGGCAGGGAAGGCGCTGATTAACGCTCGTCAATGAAAAAACCGCCTGGACTGGCGGTTTTTTTATTTGTTTGTGGGGTGGCTGATGGGGCTCGAACCCACGACAACCGGAATCACAATCCGGGACTCTACCAACT
>CAYGNO010000179.1:0-4730 GCA_964351305.1 uncultured Sulfuricella sp. | reverse complement strand
CGCCTCGACCGCGCCGAGGGCGACGTGCATCCGGGCGGCAATCCGCACATCCAGACCGACCCGCGCAATATCGCGCTGGTGGCGGATGCGCTGGCAAAGCGCCTGGCCGAGATCGATGCCGCCAACGCCGATTATTACCGGCAACGCCATATCCAGTTCGCGGCACGCTGGAAAACGGCCATCGCCCACTGGGAAAAGCTGGCAGCGCCTCTCAAGGGAATTCCTGTCGTTGTCCAGCACAAAGGGTTTCCCTACCTGGAGAACTGGCTGGGGCTGAAGCAGGTGGCCGCGCTGGAGCCGAAGCCCGGCGTCGAGCCGAGCAGTACCTACCTGTCGGGGTTTCTGGCGCAGTTGCAGCGGCAGCCGGCGAAAATGGTGATACGCGCCGCCTACAACGATGCGCGCGCCTCCGAGTGGCTGACGGAGCGGGCGAAAATCCCGGCAGTGGCGCTGCCCTTTACCGTGGGCGGTTCGGATCGGGCGAAGGATTTGTTCGGGCTGTTCGACGATACGGTGCAGAGACTTCTGGATGCGCTCAAATGAACCTTGATGCCCTGAGTCTTTCCATTCTCGTTCCAGCCTTCCTGGCCGGCCTGCTGGTTCTGGCAACCCATGTGCCGATGGGGATGCAGGTACTGTCCCGCGGTATCGTGTTCATCGACCTGGCGATTGCCCAGATCGCCACCCTCGGCGTCATCGCGGCGGACCTCTTCGGCTTCGAGCCGGAAGGCTGGGTGGCGCAGGCGGCGGCGGTGTCGGCAGCGCTGCTCGGCGCCCTGCTGCTGACCTGGACGGAAAAGCGCTGGCCGGACGTGCAGGAGGCGCTGATCGGCGTGCTGTTCGTGCTGGCCGCCAGCGGCGGAATGTTGCTGGTGGCCAACAACCCGCATGGCGGCGAACATCTCAGGGATTTGCTGGCAGGCCAGATTTTGTGGGTGGGTTACGCGCAACTGCTGCCGGTGGCCGCCCTGTCTGCCGCCATCCTGGCCCTGTGGTTCGGGCTGGGGGAGCGGCTCGGGCGGCTCGGCTTCTACGGCTTGTTCGCCTTCGCCGTCACCGCCTCGGTGCAGCTGGTCGGCGTCTACCTGGTGTTCGCCAGCCTGATCGTGCCGGCGCTGGCTTGCCGCCTCTATCCGTCCCGCATCCGCCTGGCGGCGGGTTATGTCGTCGGCGCGGCGGGCTACGTCCTGGGGCTGGGGCTTTCGGTGATGTTCGACTTGCCCTCCGGGGCCATGGTGGTGTGGACATTGGCGCTGGCCGGCATGGCGGCTTACGCGCTGGGGCCTGCCAGAAATAATGGCGCCAATGCTAAGGTTTTTCCTGGTTGAGCAATGGGGTGACGGGCCTTATACTTAGACCGTATCAAACCCGGATTATCCATTGGAATGTTCGTGCCTGTAGGAGCGCCGCCCTCGGCGCGAATGCGGTCGCAAATCGCGGCGAGGGCGCCGCTCCTACAGCGGTGTTTTGGCTCTAATGGATTATCTGGATTAAACTTAGTAAGGATAGGTGGGCAACAGTGGGGTTTTCTTTCTTTCGCAAAAATCAGGATCTGGCATCCAGGCCTGATCCCGGTTTGTCCACCGCTGCCAGGCCTGTACAGGCGCCCCCGGTTTCCGCCAAGCCGGTTCCTCCCGCAGCGCAACCGTCAGGGGCTTCTACGACCCCGCGCCCCGAAGTCGAAATGCTGACCACCATCGGCGGTGTTTTGCCGGACGCCGTCGCTGCCGCCGAAATCCACTCGGTGGTGGAGGAGTCGGCGGTTCTCTATGCCAGCAACTACTCCGGCCAGGCGGCTGCATTGCTGCTGGATTACATCAGGAGCTTCCCGGAAAGGCCGGACGCCCAGCCTTGGCTGATGCTGTTCGAGATTTACCAGATTCAGGGCGAGAAGCGCCAATTCGAGGAGCTGGCACTGGAATTCGTCGTTAAGTTCGAGCGCACGGCGCCGATCTGGAACGATGCCAAGGTGCCCGGCGCCGGAACCACAAAATCCCCGGCTGACTCCGCGGTCGAAGGCTATGTATCGCTTATCGGCATCTTGAGGGGCGACAAGGATTCCTTGTTCCAGAGCCTGATCCAGGCCGCGCAAAAAGGCGCCGGCCTGCGTGTGGATTTTTCACGGCTGGAGGGGTTGGACGCCTCGGGCAGCCGCCGCCTGGTGGAAACCCTGCAGGATTTGAAAAAAAGCGGGAAGAAAATCACCCCGGTCAGCGCGCCGCGCCTGGCCGATCTGCTCAAGGGCATGCTCGGGCAGGGTGGCGAGGACGAGCAGGCCCATTGGCAGCTTTTGCTCAACCTCTATCAGTGCCAGGGGCTGCAGGCTGAATTCGAGGATCTGGCGGTGGAATACGCCGTCGCGTTTGAAGTGTCGCCGCCTTCCTGGGAGCCGATCTCCCAATGCAAGCAAGCCGCAGCGGTGGCCGAACCTTCCGCTGCGCCGCACGACGAGGATGTCTTTTACCTGAGCGGCGTGATTTCTGCTGCCAGCGAACATCAGCTTCAGGAAATGTCGCGTTTCGCCGCCGCGCATGCCGAGGTTTGCATCGATATGACCGCTGTGCCGCGCGTGGATTTCGTCAGCGTCGGCAATTTCGTCGGCGAGCTGGCCAGACTGAGCGGCAGCGGCAAAAAAGTGCTGATCCGCAATGCCAATGAAATGATACGCGCCCTGTTTGGCATCATGGGCGTCGACCAGTTCGTCACCATCCAGCGCCGAAAAATCTGCTGATTCCCGCCGTCCGCCAGGCATCCCCGCATGAACTCAGGCCACCCCCGTTTTTTCGGCGCGGCCCGGCGCAGGAGGCGGCAATGCCTCGGCGTGCATCATCTTCTCCCGCTGGAACACCAGCACCGAGGCGATGCGCAGGTTCCCCAGCACGAACAGCAGCACGCTCAGGGCATAAATCTCCTCGACGGCAATCTGGTGCTCGAACAGCTTGATCATGATTTCCCGCAGCACGAATACGATTCCGGCATCCACGATGAAGGTCATGCGCAGGCGGTGGGTGCTGAAATAGTCCACCAGGGAGCGGGACAGTTCGATCAGGATGAACAGGGTCAGCACCTCCGAAATGATGAGCATGTACTGGCGGGTGATGTCGTCGTTGATCAGCAGGTCGCCGAGATTGAGGAACAGGCGCGCCACCCCCACCATGATGCCGATGGTGATGAAGATCAGCATGAGCCCGAACACCATGCAGATCACGCGGTCGAACAGGGCAATCATGTCCAGCTTGGCTGTGGCGCGGCGCGATTTGGGAAATAGGCTTGTTTGCATGCCTTGTAGTGTGGCGCGGACAGGTGACAGTATAATGACAGTCTTGAACTGTGAGCCGGCATAGCCGGTTGAGGAAGAATCCATGGAACAATTTCGCGGCACTACCATACTTTCGGTGCGGCGCGGCTCTCAGGTCGCGCTGGGCGGCGACGGCCAGGTTACGCTCGGCAACATCGTGGTCAAGGCCAGTGCGCGTAAGGTGCGCCGCCTGCATCACGACAAGATATTGGCCGGGTTCGCCGGCGGTACGGCGGATGCCTTCACCCTGTTCGAGCGCTTCGAGGCCAAGCTGGACAAGCACCAGGGCAACCTGCTGCGTTCCGCCGTGGAACTGGCCAAGGACTGGCGCACCGATCGCATCCTGCGCCGGCTCGAAGCCATGCTGGCGGTGGCCGACCATGAAAGCTCGCTGATCATCACCGGCAACGGCGACGTGCTGGAGCCGGAATATGGCCTGGTCGCCATCGGCAGCGGCGGCCCTTACGCTCAGAGCGCGGCGCGCGCCCTGCTCGACTACACTGACCTGCCGCCGGCGGAGATCGTCAAGAAAGCGCTGACCATCGCAGCCGACCTGTGCATCTATACTAATCAGAACCATGTAATCGAGTGCCTCGATTAAGTGAGGAGTGAGGGGTTAGGAGTGAGGAGTAAAATCTCACGACTTCCCAACTCCTCACTCTTCACTCCTAACCCCTCACTGAATTATGATCCCAATGACTCCCCAGGAAATCGTCCACGAACTGGACAAGCACATCATCGGCCAGCATGCCGCCAAGCGTGCCGTCGCCATTGCCCTCAGGAACCGCTGGCGTCGCCAGCAGGTGGCCGAGCCGTTGCGCCAGGAAATCACGCCGAAGAATATCCTGATGATAGGCCCGACCGGCGTCGGCAAAACCGAGATCGCCCGCCGCCTGGCCAAGCTTGCCAACGCACCCTTCATCAAGGTGGAAGCGACCAAGTTCACCGAGGTGGGTTATGTCGGGCGCGACGTGGATTCCATCATCCGCGACCTGGTGGAAATGGCCATCAAGCAGACCCGCGAGCAGGAAACCCTCAAAGTGCGCCATCGCGCAGAAGATCATGCCGAGGAGCGCATCCTCGACGCGTTGCTGCCACCGGCTCGCGACATCGAAGCAGAAGCTGGCGAGGAAAACGCCACTCGCCAGAAATTCCGCAAGATGCTGCGCGAGGGCAAGCTCGACGATAAGGAAATCGAAATCGAAGTGGCTGGCGCCCAGGCGCACATGGAAATTTTGGCCCCGCCCGGCATGGAGGAAATGACCTCGCAGATCCAGAGCATGTTTCAGAATATCGGCAGCAGCAAGCGCAGGCAGCGCAAGTTGAAGATCGCTGAAGCGATGAAGCTGCTCATCGAAGAAGAAGCGATGAAGCTGGTTAACGACGAGGAGATGAAAATCCATGCGGTGCAGAACGTCGAGCAGAACGGCAT
>CAYGNO010000178.1:0-4746 GCA_964351305.1 uncultured Sulfuricella sp. | reverse complement strand
TCCAGACAGCGATCTCGACATTACGCGCACTATTGTAGAGCTTCTGCGGATCGAGTTCATCGAGGACATAAAGCTCGGCCTTGTCATTGTACGAGGCCATGACCATGGTCGCCAGGCCCGCGACAAAAGCCAGCACCCGGTCCCCCTGATAGTTTTCCTGGAAGGCCAGGTAGAAGCACTCGGCTCCGCGCTTCCCGTTCAGCTCCGGAAAGCGCCAGTCATGTCCTGCATCAAACGCCCGCAACATTGCACTTTCCATGGATGGTTGCCCACCCTTCTTCCATTCGCGGGGGTTTCGCCGATAGAGTTTTTCCATCAGCGTGCGCAGATGGCTGAAGCTCTCCTGCTGGTGAATCTCGGCCACCGTATCGATGTCAGTTTTTACAAAGGAGGAGATTTTCAGACCGGATGAAGCCGGGGGACGCTTCTTGCCATCTGTCCGGAGCGGTACAGAAGCACAGGCAGAAAGAAAAACAACCAGGAAGGAAAGGAGCAAAGCGGTTTTTGCGTTCATCCTGTGCAGGCGCTGTTTAGGTGAATGCACAGTATAACTGTTTGCCACCCCCGCAGAAAGTTCGCTATCCAAAGATGACGCGATGCATCACCAACAGAAAACCAGGAACTGACCGGCGGATCAAGCAGCCAACCCGACCATGCCTTTTCCCAGTGCAGCCTCAATGACTCGATCGAAATCACGATAAAATGGCTTATGCAGAAAAAAACAATGGCAGTTATTTGTATCGTTACAGTCGTGGCACAACCCGCACAGAGTCTCGCACTTGAATACTTTTTTGATCGCTTCCGGGGCATGTGTAGCCAGAATCACCAGCCGGGCATCGAGCTTGGCGGCCCTGATCTTGCCCACCAGCGAAAACCCGTTGATCAGCGGCGACAGCATATCGACAATCACCAGCGACCAATGATCAGGATTGCTCTGATAGGCATGCAACGCCACTGAAGGCTCAGTGAAATACCTGGCGCTAATGCCATCCTGGTGAGCAAGTATCTCTAAATAAAGGCAGGTTGACACATCATCGCTGACAATCATGAAATTCATCTTCTCGCCTTCCACAGCCGTCCCTGTTACCTTGAATAAGTGATTCAAGTCTAACGCCAGATTAAAAAAAACCTATCGGGGGAAGAATAATTGTGTAGTGGGTAACACCCTGAATAGTCAATAGGTGGGAATACGATGATTGACTAGTGGAATCCACTAGGAACCGACTAAACAAGCCCAACGCCCCATCCCCCTTGCTTGATGGGGGGAGGTTTGGGGAGTGGGGCAATCAGGGCTTCCTGGCTGGAGAGGGTCGGCTGTAATTAAGCTGGTTTATCGTGATTATAGATAGCATCCGCGAGCCTCATCAAGCGCTCGTGATGCCTTTCCGGCGAAACGGCTGGCATCTCATCCTGGATAATGATGCTTGCCGACGCTCACGCGCTTCGCCTGCAACCCCTCGGCAGCAGCTTCCTCCAGGAATTGAACTTCACTGCCGATTTCGAGCTTGTCAAAATCCGAATGGCTTACGTTATCCCGGCTGAAATAAAGTTCATCACCATCCGGCGTGCCTATAAAGCCAAAGCCATCATCCGGAAATAGCCTGGCTATATGCCCATGGCGCGGCGATTCATGAATTTTTGTATCGCCACGCTGGCGCCGCCCGTAATCCTCCAGCCGACGCCTTGCCGCATCGAATGTATCTCGCAACGCCACATAGAGGTCTTCATGCAGGTCGCGATTGACCACCAACTCCGCGCCAGGAACAGAGATATCGAGCCGCACATTAAAAAGCTTGCCTTGGTGTTTGTGTTTTCCCGCAAATTCGAGCGAAATTTTGCAGCCAACAATGTGGGAATAAAACGATTCCAGCTTCTCCACCTTCTCCCTGATATGTGTTTCCACCGCCTCGGAATGAGGCATGTCGCGAATGACGATTTGAAGTGGGCGTTGCATGGTCATACCTCCTTAAAATTAATGCCTGAGATGGGCTTCCCTGGACTGTTCACGCGGGCTAACCTTGGCCAGCTCAGTCATTTCCTCGGCCAACAGATCCAGGATATCGTCCGCCGATACAATGCCCTCCAGGCCGCCTTCCCGGTCGACAACCGGGATACGTCGCACCCCCTTGTTGCGCATCAGCGCGATTGTCTCGAACACACCTTCGCTTTCCTGAACGCTGATCAATTGCGGGCTCATGATGTCACCCACGGTGAAATCATTAAAATCCAGGGATTTCGCGATAATTTCAACGACAATGTCGCGGTCGGTCACAATGCCGACTGGCATCCGCCTGCCGTCGACAACATCCGCGACCACCAGGTCACCCACGTGGTGCTGGCGCATGAGCTGTGCCGCTTCTGGAATGGTGGTTTTTCTCATGGCGAACACCACCTCGCGGTTGCAAAATTCCCCGATGGGCATGGCGCTTCCTCTCGAATAGTTAAGGTCTGGGGGTGAAAATCCGGGCAAAATGGGAATGCTCATTTTTAATATAGAACATTTCGCGAGAACCATGGGAAAGCTGGCTTTTATGCCTTATCCATCCAGACTTCCAACCCCTGGGCATTGAGTTCGATATCGTGCTCCAGCAGCGCGCGAACCTCATCCGGGGCAAGCCTGCAACCGTGCGCACCAAGGCATTCCAGCAGATGGCTTTCCAGTCCTTCCACCAACCGCTGATGGCGCATCGCCCCGGCATCACGCACTCCCTCGGCGATGTTCACGAAATCGTCAAGCATGCGGTGAAGATCATCCGCCAGACGGGGTAACTGCGTCACGCGGCCATAGTGGGTCAGGTAAGCGGCGCGTGGATGGTGGGACATGATCAGGGCTATGGAATCATGTGCCGCCTCCGGCTCGAACTGCACGGGAGTGGTCGTAGGGAAAATGAACTCCCGCCCGCCGACATCAAACTCGCGGTATGAAATTCCGAAGGTATCGCCGGTAAAGATGCCGCCGCTACGCTCGTCGAAGACGCAGAAATGATGGCGAGCGTGACCTGGCGTATCGAGGAACAGCAGGCGCCGGCCATTCAGTTCCAGGGTGAACTCGTGCGGCGCCTCGATCACGCGCTCGGCGGGAACCGGCACGATTTCCCCGTAGGCCCGGTGAAAATCCGCCTCGCCGTAAACCGCGAGCGAGCCCGCCACCAGCCTGGAAGGATCGATCATGTGGCGCGCCCCGCGCGGATGCACGACCAGCATCGCCTCGGGAAACAATCGCATCATCTCGCCCGCGCCGCCCGCATGATCTAGATGGACATGGGTCACGATCACATAGGCGATATTTTCCGGGCGCAGGTTTTTCCGCCGCATCACCTCCAGCACGCCGGGAACCGAAAAATTCGTCCCGGTGTCGATAAAAGCCGCCTTGTCGCCTTCGACCAGCAAGTGGATCGCAGCCAGGCCGGGCCGGATGTGATGAGCGTCTATCGCGGCAATTCCGTCATCGTAATCCTGGAGGGTTTCAGCCATGTTTAGTCGCTCTTCCAATGAAACATGCAATTAACGGTAGTACAATTCTATATCTGGAGAGTAAAAATACCATGACTACCATCCGCCAAGAAGACTTAATCGCCAGCGTCGCCGACGCGCTGCAATACATTTCCTACTACCACCCGCTCGACTACATCAAAGCGCTGGGAGAAGCCTACGAACGGGAGGCTTCTCCTGCCGCCAGGGACGCCATCGCCCAGATACTCACCAACTCGCGCATGAGCGCGATGGGCCACCGCCCGGTCTGCCAGGATACCGGCATCGTGGTGGCCTTCGTCAAGGTCGGCATGGACGTGCGCTGGGATGCCCGGATGAGCGTCACCGACATGGTTAACGAAGGCGTGCGCCGCGCCTACCTGAACCCCGACAACGTGCTGCGCGCCTCGGTGCTGGCCGACCCCGCCGGCGCGCGCAAGAACACCGGCGACAACACCCCGGCGGTGATCCATTACGAGATCGTTGCGGGCGACAAGGTGGAAATCACCCTCGCCGCCAAGGGCGGCGGCTCGGAGAACAAGGCCAAATTCGTCATCCTCAACCCGTCGGACAGCCTCGTCGACTGGGTGCTGAAGACTGTCCCCACCATGGGCGCGGGCTGGTGCCCGCCGGGAATACTCGGCATCGGCATCGGTGGCACGGCGGAAAAGGCCATGCTGCTCGCCAAGGAAGCCCTGATGGAGCCGGTCGACATCCACGAACTGCAAGCGCGCGGGCCGCAAAACCGGGTGGAGGAACTGCGCCTGGAGCTGTTTGAAAAAGTGAATGCGCTGGGCATCGGCGCGCAGGGGCTGGGCGGCCTCACCACCGTGGTAGACATCAAGATCAAAGACTACCCGACTCACGCCGCCGGTTTGCCAGTCGCAATCATCCCCAACTGCGCCGCCACCCGCCACATCCACTTCACCCTCGACGGCAGCGGCCCGGTCGTGCTGACCCCGCCCAATCTCGACGAATGGCCGAAGGTGGACTGGCAGCCCTCCCCAGATTCACGCCGCGTCAACCTCGACACCGTCACGCGCGAAGAGATCGCCACCTGGAAACCGGGCGAAGCCCTGCTCCTGTCGGGCAAGCTGCTCACCGGTCGCGACGCCGCCCACAAGCGCATCGCCGACCTGTTCGCCAAAGGGGAAAAACTGCCGGAGGGCGTGGACTTCAGCAACCGCTTCATTTACTACGTCGGCCCGGTCGACCCGGTACGCGACGAAGTGGTCGGCCCCGCCGGCCCCACCACGGCGACGCGGATGGACAAGT
>CAYGNO010000177.1:0-4746 GCA_964351305.1 uncultured Sulfuricella sp. | reverse complement strand
ACAAGGCCAGCAGGATAAGGTTGCCGGCCAGGCCGAATTCCTCGGCATAGACGGCAAAAATGAAGTCCGTGGTACGCTCCGGCAGAAAATCGAGGTGTGCCTGCGTCCCGTTGAGCCAGCCCTTGCCGAAAATCCCGCCCGACCCTAATGCAATGCTCGACTGGATGATGTGATAGCCCGTGCCGAGAGGGTCCTGGGAAGGGTCGATCAGGGTCAGGATACGCTGGCGCTGATAGTCGTGCAGCAGCGACCACAGAATTGGCGTACTCGCCGCGCCGATTCCAACCAGTCCGAGGATGATGCGCCAGCTCAGGCCGGCCAGGAACAGCACATAGAAGCCGGCGGCGGAAATCAACAAGGAAGTGCCGAGATCCGGCTGTTTTAAAATCAGTCCTACCGGTACCGCCAGCATCAGGACGCCGACGCCGAAATCCTTGAGGTTGAGGGTTTTTTCGCGCCGGTCCAGGTACCAGGCAAGCATCAGCGGCACGGCCAGTTTCATCATCTCCGAGGGCTGGATGCGCGTGACCCCGACATGCAGCCAGCGCCGTGCGCCGTGACTGACGTCTCCGAACAGAGCGACGCCAACCAGCAGCAGCAATCCAAAGACATAAACCGGCAAGGCAAATCGCGCCAGATGCTGTGGCGGCACTTTGGCCACAAGCCACATCAAAAGCAGCGCTACGGACATATTGGCCATCTGGCTGGAGGTCTTGGCAAAATCCTGGCCGGAGGCGCTGAACAGCACCCCCAGGCTGATCAGCATCAGGATCAGGATAAAACTCATCAGCAAGCTGTCGATATTCTCTGTCAGCCGCAACCATAACCGCCGCAAGTCGATTTTAATCATGCCCATCCTCCTCCTCGTCGGCGGGCGGCACTGGCGGTGGCGGCAGTTTGCCGAGCAGGAAATAGTCCAGCACCATGCGGGCAATAGGCCCTGCGGTCGAGCCGCCGTGGCCGCCGTTTTCCACCAGGATGGCAAAGGCAATCTTGGGATCTTCGGCTGGCGCATAGGCGATGAACAAGGCATGATCGCGGTGGCGCTCGGCAACCCGGCTTTCCACGTATTTCTCGTTCTGCTTGATGGCGATCACCTGGGCTGTGCCAGTCTTGCCAGCGGTAAGGTAGGGCGCGCCCACGCCGACGCGCGTTGCCGTGCCGCCCGGCTGGGTGACCGCAATCATGGCTTTCTTCACCAGTTCCAGGTTCTCCGGCTTCAAGGCCAGGGTGGCGACGGGCTTGGCGGCAGGCACTGTCTGTATCTGGCTGGTGCCGGCATCGAGGATCGAGCGCACCAGGTGCGGACGGATAACGGTGCCGTTATTTGCCAATACCGCCGTGGCGAAGGCCAGTTGCAGGGGGGTGGCCAGGTTATAGCCCTGGCCAATGCCGACGCTGATGGTGTCGCCGGCGTACCATTTCTGCTTGTAACGCTTCATCTTCCACTCGCGCGAGGGCAGCAGACCGGTGCTTTCACCCTCGATGTCGATGCCGGTTTTCTTTCCGAAGCCGAACTGGCCGATAAAGTTGAAGATGTTGTCCGGCCCCAGATCGTTGGCCAGGCCATAATAATAGGTATCACAGGAAATCACGATGGATTTGTGCAAATCCACCGAACCGTGCCCACCCAACTTCCAGTCCCTATATCGATGGGCACTGCCGGGCAAAGTAAAAAACCCCGGGTCGGAGATGGTGTAGGAGGGCGTGCGCTTGCCCAGTTCCAGCCCGGCCAGCGCCATGAACGGCTTGAAGGTCGAACCCGGCGGATACTGCCCGCGCAGGGCACGGTTGTTGAGCGGCTTGTCGGGGGAGTTGTTGAGGGCATCCCAGTTGACCGGGTCGATGCCATCGATAAACAGGTTGGGGTCGAACCCGGGCTTGCTGACGAAGGCCAGCACCTCGCCGCTCTTCGGCTCGATGGCCACCAGCGCGCCGCGGTATTGTGCGAAAACATTCTCGGCCACTTCCTGCAAGCGGCTGTCGACGGTCAAGGTCAGGTTGTTGCCGGATACCGGGGAGCGCCGGCTCAGAGTGCGGATGGCGCGACCGCCGGCATCGGTTTCCACATGCTCGAAACCGGTGATACCGTGCAACTGTTTCTCGTAACTCTGCTCGATGCCGAGCTTTCCAATGTGGTCCGTGCCGCGATAGTTCGCCAGATCGCCTGATTTTTCCAGTTGCTCGAGATCGGCATCGTTGATCCTGCCGATATGGCCAATGGCATGGGAAGCCAGCTCCCCCTTGGGATAATGGCGGAACAGCCGTGCCTTGATGTCCACGCCGGAAAAACGGAAGCGGTTGGCGGTAAAGCGGGCAACCTCGATATCGTTCAGACGGGCGCGAATCGGCAGACTCTCGAAGTTGCGGCTTTCCTCAAGCAGCTTCCTGAAGCGCTTGCGGTCGCGCGGCTGAATGTCGACCAGGGCTGCCAGCCCGTTGATCGTCGCCTCCAGATTCTTCACCTTGCTCGGCGTAATTTCCAGGGTGTAGGCAGAGTAGCTGTGCGCCAGAACGATGCCGTTGCGGTCAAGGATCAAACCGCGATTGGGAACGACGGGAATGATGGAAATACGGTTATTTTCAGCCAGGGTGTGGAAATGGTCGTGCTGCGCCACCTGCAGGAAAAAGAAGCGCCCCACCAGCAGCGTAAACAGCAGCACTGCGCCAGCTGCGGCAATACCCAGCCGCCATCTGAAATAATACAGCTCCTTCTGATGATTTCTGAGTTCGGTCGGGCGCTTCACTTGTGGCCTGCGGAATACACCGAATCAGAGTCCGGCCTGCCGCGTTGCGGAAGCAGCAACAGCAAACTCAGAGCCGGCCATAACACCGCGCCGGTCAGGCAGGAAAGGAAATAACCGGGGCCGGGGAAAGCTGCGCCGCCGAACAGCCGAATGATCAGCATCGCCGCCTGCAGCAACAGCAGCAGCAACAGCACGTGAGACGCCTGCTGCCACAGGGTGAAGCGCTGAATACGCCGGTGCAGCACAATCGCAGCATAGACGCCGAGGGTGTAAGCAAAAGCATGCTGCCCCAAAATCACCCCATCACCGACATCCATCAGCAGCCCGGCGATCCAGGCCGCGGCGAACCCCAATTTTCGCGGCTCCCGGATAGCCCAGAACAGGAGTACCAGGGCGACGAAATCCGGACGAAACGACAGTGCCAGCCCATGCCAGGGCAACAGGTTGAGCAGTAACCCGCTCACCAGCGTCAGCAAGATAAATTTTCTGCTGGCGGGCTTGAGCAGCTCCGGCGCTCCGGGGTAATGCATATCGTCAGATCCCCTTCTTTTTCAAAACCGGCTCCTTGCCGTCGCTTGTTCCCGCAGCAGCAGGGTCGGTGGGCTCAGGCTTCTGGAACCGCCGCACCTCGCCGATCAGAATTAGAACCTGCTTGTGGCGGTTCACGCCCGCGCTCGGGGTGCACGTAATCTTGGCAAAAGCAGCATTGCGCTCGATTTTTGTCACCACCGCCACCGGCAACCCGGCGGGATAAACACCATCGATACCGGAGGTAACCAGGGTATCGCCGTTCTGGACATCTGCATTGGCCGCCATGAAGGGAAGCTCCAGCGCGCCATCCTGTCCATGGCCGAATGCGATGGCGCGGGCGCCGTTACGCACGATTTCCACCGGAATTGCCTGATCCTTGTCGGTAAGCAGGGTGATCTCGCTGCTGAACGGATAGACCTGGGTGACCTGGCCGATCACGCCAACATCGTCGAGTGCCGGTTGCCCGGCCTGGACTTTGTGGTTCGAGCCCTTGTTTACGGTGATTTTCTGGGAAAACGGATCGCGCCCGGCATACACGATTTCAACTGCCGCCACGCTTTCGCCGCGCTGCTGCTGAACACCGAGAATGTTTCGGAGATGAGCATTCTCCGCTTGCATCGCTTGCATCCGCTGCAATTGCGCCGCCTGCACCAGCTGTCGCTGCCTGAGCAGGGCGTTCTCGTTTTGCAGGCGCGCCTGGGTTACGAAAAAGTTGCCGGTCCGGTCGAGAAGTTCAGCGGGGGTCATGGCCAGACGCTGCAGCGGAGCGACAGCTACCGAAATCATTTGGCGCAGCGAATCCAGTGCGTTCAGGCGGGCATCCAACACCATGAGCACCAGGGAAATCGAGGCGAAAAAGACGAAGCGCGCCAGCGGGCTGGGGCCAAGCTTGAAAAAGGGCGGCGCCTGGTGATCCATCTTAGTCGGTAGGGTGGGCACGCCTTTGTGCCCACGCGGTCAATGGAGATATTTCCGCGTGGGCACAAAGGCGTGCCCACCCTACATGCTTAATCATTCGTAAAGACGCTGCCCAACTTGTCCATTTCCTCGAGCGCCCGGCCGCTGCCGCGCACCACGCAGGTAAGCGGATCTTCGGCGACGATCACCGGCAGCCCGGTCTCTTCCATCAGCAGGCGATCCAGGTCGCGCAGGAGCGCGCCCCCGCCGGTCAGGACCATGCCCTTTTCGGCGATGTCCGCGCCCAGTTCCGGCGGGGTCTGCTCCAGAGCCGACTTGACCGCGCTGACGATGCTGTTGAGCGGGTCGGTCAGGGCTTCGAGGATTTCGTTGCTGGAAATGGTGAAGCTGCGCGGGATGCCTTCGGCCAGATTGCGCCCTTTCACTTCCATTTCGCGCACTTCGCTGCCGGGGAAGGCGGAGCCGATCTGTTTCTTGATTTTCTCGGCCGTAGCTTCGCCGATCAGCATGCCGTAGTTGCGGCGGATGTAGTTGATGATGGCTTCGTCGA
>CAYGNO010000176.1:639-4848 GCA_964351305.1 uncultured Sulfuricella sp. | reverse complement strand
AGGTGCTGTTCTTCCCCGACCAGCATCTGGGGCGCTGGAGCGGCCACAAGATGGGTATTCCGCTGGAAGACATGGTGCTGTGGGACTGGGACCAGCCGCTCGGCGGTCTCGCGCCGGAGCAGGTCAGGAAGGCGAAAATTATCCTCTGGAAGGGTCTGTGCTCGGTACACCAGATGTTCACGCCGGCCAACATCCAGCGCTTTCGCCGGGAGCACCCGGACGGCCTGGTGATTTCCCACCCGGAATGCAGCTTCGAGGTGTGCGAACTGTCGGATTACGTCGGTTCCACCGAAACCATCATCAACACCGTCGCCGCAGCCAAGCCCGGCACGCGCTGGCTGGTGGGCACCGAACTGAACCTGGTCAACCGTCTGGCGGAACAGTTCAAGGCCGAAGGCAAGACCGTCCAGTTCATGGCCTCCACCGTGTGCATGTGCTCGACCATGGCGCGAATCGATCCGCAGCACCTGGCCTGGTGTCTGGAGAACCTGGTTGCCGGCCAGGTGGTGAACCGTATCAAGGTGCCGCCCGATGAGGCCGTACTGGCCCGGGTGGCGTTGCAGCGCATGCTGGACGCTTCTTGAAAAGTGATGAGTCAGGAGTGATGAGTGATGAGAAACCGGAGGAGGTTTTGTTTTTGACGTTACCCATCACCCATCACCCATCACTCCTTACGGATAAAAAATGACACAGGCCATCCGGGTCGTCACCTACAACATCCACAAGGGGTTCTCCCAGTTCAACCAGCGCATGGTGCTGCACGAGCTGCGCGACCAGTTGCGCGGCATCCATGCCGACCTGGTTTTCTTGCAGGAAGTTGTGGGCGCTCACGATCTTCATGCGGAGAAACACGTGAACTGGCCTGATTCTTCCCAATACGAGTTTCTCGCCGACTCCATCTGGAAGGATTACGCTTACGGCAAGAATGCGGTCTATCCTGCAGGGCATCACGGCAACGCGATCCTGAGCCGCTTCCCGATCGTCAGCTCGGAAAATGTCGATGTCTCTGCCCACCGCTACGAACAGCGCGGCTTGCTCCACGTTGAAGTAAGCATGCCTGGCTGGGATGAAGCCCTGCATTGTGTGTGCGTTCACTTCGGCCTGTTTACCAAGGGGCGCCGTGTGCAGTTGTCGGCATTGCGTAAAAGGATCGAGAGCCTGGTTCCGCCCCATGCGCCATTGATTATTGCCGGTGATTTTAACGACTGGCGCGGCGAGGCCTGCGACACCCTGGCACACAAGATGCATCTGAAAGAGGTATTCGGGGTGACCCGGGGCCGGCCCGCTTGCAGTTATCCAGCGGCGCTGCCTATGTTCCGGCTCGACCGGATTTACGTGCGGGGGCTGCGCGTGAGCTCTGCCGAGGTGCACAGCGGCAGGCCGTGGTCGAAGATTTCTGATCATGCCGCGCTGTCCGCCATCGTTCACAGGGCACAACCCTAGGCCAATGGATCTGATACCGGGCAATCGTCTGACTCTCCTCAAGAACGGCGCGGAATATTTTCCAGCCCTTGAAGCCGCCATTGACCAGGCGCGCCGCGAGATTTTCCTGGAATCCTACATTTACGAGCCTGACGAAACCGGGCGCCGCATCGGCGCCGCGCTGATGCGCGCCGCCGGACGCGGCGTGACCGTGCATGTGCTGCTCGACGGCTTCGGTTCGAAGAGCTTGCCGCGGGCGGTGGCCGAGGAGCTGCGCGGCGCCAACGTGCAACTGCTGTTCTACCGACCGAAAGTCTCGCCGTGGAGCCTGAAGCGCGGGCGCTTGCGGCGCATGCACCGCAAGATCGCGGTGATCGACAGCCGGATCGCGTTCGTCAGCGGCATCAACATCATCGACGACATGGATGCGCCGGGCCAGACTCCGCCGCGCTACGACTATGCGGTGGCGGTGGAGGGACCGCTGCTGGCGGAGATCCACGATTCGGCGCGGCGGCTGTGGACCCTGGCGGCCTGGTCGCAGCTGCGCCTGCGCCGCAGCCGGCGCCGCGCCATGCCGCCGCTGGCGGCCAGCGGCGAGATGGAGGCTGCTTTCGTCCAGCGCGACAATATCCGCCATCGCCACGATATCGAAAACGCCTATCTCGACGCCATAGCCTCGGCCCGCCAGGAGATCATCCTGGCCAACGCCTATTTCCTGCCCGGCCGTCATTTCCGACAGGCGCTGATTCAGGCTGCCGGGCGCGGCGTGAGGGTGGTGCTGCTGCTGCAGGGCCGGGTGGAATACCTGCTGCTGCACTATGCGTCGCGCGCCCTGTACGGTGTGCTGCTCGACGCCGGTATCGAGATTTACAGCTATCACAGGGGTTTTTTGCATGCCAAGGTGGCGGTGATCGACGGCAACTGGGCGACCGTCGGCTCTTCCAACATCGACCCGTTCAGCCTGCTGCTGGCGCGCGAAGCCAATGTGGTAGTGACCGACAGCGGCTTCGCCGCGACCCTGCGCGACAGCCTGCAGCAGGCGATGGAAGAGGGCGCGCACCGGATCATGCCGGATCGCTGGAAGCGCCAGCCGCTCTACCGGCGTTTGATAGCCTGGGCCAGTTACGGCCTGGTCCGGTTGCTGATGGGCGTGACCGGTTATGCGCGGCGTTACGAATGAGCTTTCCGTCTTTATAAAAGCGCGTCGGGGGGGTAAAATTCATCTCTTCAAATATTTGAGCACTGAGGATTTATGGCTGGTCACAGCAAATGGGCGAACATCAAGCACAAGAAAGCCGCGACGGATGCCAAGCGCGGCAAGATTTTCACGCGCCTGATCAAGGAAATCACCGTTGCCGCCAAGATGGGCGGCGGCGACATCAGCTGCAATCCGCGCCTGCGCCTGGCGGTGGACAAGGCGTATGAGAACAACATGCCCAAGGATAACGTCGAGCGCGCCATCAAGCGCGGCACCGGCGACCTCGAGGGCGTGAACTACGAGGAACTGCGCTACGAGGGTTACGGTCCGGCCGGCGTGGCGGTGATGGTGGAATGCCTGACCGACAACAAGACCCGCACCGTGGCCGACGTGCGCCACGCCTTCTCCAAGCACGGCGGCAATCTCGGCACCGACGGCTCGGTGGCGTTTCTGTTCAAGCATTGCGGGCAGATGCTGTTCGCCCCCGGCACGGACGAGGACAAGCTGATGGAAGCGGCGCTGGAAGCCGGCGCCGAAGACGTGGTCACGAATGAAGACGGCAGCATCGAGGTGGTCACCGACCCCTACGAGTTTGCCGCCGTCAAGGAAGCGCTGGTCAAGGCCGGCCTGCAGCCCGAGATGGGCGAAGTCACCATGAAACCGGCCAACGAAAACGAGCTCACCGGCGACGATGCGGCAAAAATGCAGAAACTGCTCGACGCCCTGGAGAGCCTCGACGACGTGCAGGAGGTATATACCACTGCCGTCATGGACGAGGAATAAGTCATCCGCATTTTCGGCATCGATCCCGGTTTGAGGGTGACGGGTTTTAGCTTCGGCATAACATTGGCCTACGGCAAATGTTAGCCTGCACTGAAACCCGTCACAGCAGGTTGTCTTTCCTGGCCGGGGCAGCATGAGAATATTGGGCATTGATCCCGGATTGCGAGTGACCGGGTTTGGGGTCATCGACAAGCTTGGCCAGCAGCTGGTTTACGTGGCCAGCGGCTGCATCCGAACACCGGTCGGGGAGCTGCCGCAACGGCTGAAATCGATTATTGATAGCCTGGGCGAAGTGATCGCTTCTTACAATCCTGAGCAGGTGGTGGTGGAAAAAGTCTTCGTCAACGTCAATCCCCAGTCCACCCTGCTGCTGGGGCAGGCGCGCGGCGCCGCGATCTGCGCCGCAATTCTCAAGGATTTGCCGGTGGCGGAATACACGGCCCTGCAGGTGAAGCAGGCCGTGGTCGGCAACGGTCATGCCGCCAAGGAACAGGTGCAGGATATGGTCAGGCGCTTGTTGAAGCTCGAGGGCGACCCCCAGGCCGATGCGGCTGACGCATTGGCTTGCGCCATCTGCCACGCCCATGGCGGGCAGGGGCTGGGAAAGCTGGCAACCGCCGGGTTCAGGATGAAGAATGGACGGCTGGTGAAATGATTCAGAATGGCAATTCACCGCGGAGGACGCAGAGGACGCGGAGGAGTTCAAAGGCGCGTACTTGATTGTGAGCTTACGCAATGAGTTTCTTCCTCAAGTCTCCTGGATTTGTTTTTCCTCTGCGACCTCCGCGTCCTCTGCGGTTCAAGAG
>CAYGNO010000176.1:0-629 GCA_964351305.1 uncultured Sulfuricella sp. | reverse complement strand
GGTGATGACAAATCCTGGTGATTATGGTTTTCCCCATTACTCATTACCCATGACCCGGATAGGTGGAACTGAATGATAGGTAGAATCAGCGGCACTCTTCTCGAAAAGCACCCTCCTCTGGTGCTGGTGGACGTGGGTGGGGTCGGTTACGAAATCGACGTGCCGATGAGCACCTTCTATAATCTTCCCGCCACCGGCGAAAAAATCGCGCTGCACACCCAGCTGATCGTGCGCGAGGACGCGCACCAGCTTTACGGCTTCGCCAGCCACGACGAGCGCGCCGCTTTCAGGCAGCTGCTCAAGATCAGCGGTGTCGGGCCGAAGTTGGCGCTGACTATCCTGAGCGGCATGTCGGTTGCTGAATTGTCCCATGTCGTCGCCGCCCAGGAAGTGGGGCGGCTGACCAGGATTCCGGGCATCGGCAAGAAAACCGCCGAGCGTCTGCTTCTGGAGCTGCGCGACAAACTGCCGGGCACGGCGGCGGCCTTGCTGACTTCCGGGGTTGAATCCGGCCCGACCGCTCGCAACGACGTTTTGGATGCGTTGCTGGCGCTGGGTTATAATGAGCGCGAAGCGAGCTGGGCAGTGAAGCAGCTGCCTGCCAACCTGGACGTGTCCGACAGCATCCG
>CAYGNO010000175.1:0-4849 GCA_964351305.1 uncultured Sulfuricella sp. | reverse complement strand
GATTACCGGCAGCTCGCGCGCTTCATGGGCAAGACCACCGTCGGCCTGGGCATCGTCAAGGTCACCAATACCAACACCGTGGCGATTGTCGATGCGATCAAGAATCGCCTGGAAACCGAGATCATCCCGCAGCTGCCGCCGGGCATGACGTTAAGCGTCGTTTCCAACGATGCGATCTTCATCCAGGAAATTGTCGATTCGCTGAAGGAGCACCTGATCGAAGGCACGCTGCTGGCGTCCCTGATCGTCTGGCTGTTTTTGCGCAGCATGCGCTCCACCCTGATCATCGCTACTGCGATTCCGGTATCGCTGATGGGCGCGGTCGCGGTGATCTACTTTTTCGGCTACACCCTCAATTCGCTCACCATGCTCGCCCTGCTGTTGCTGATCGGTGTGGTGGTGGACGATGCCATCGTGGTTTTAGAGAATATTTTCCGCCACCGCGAGGAAATCGATGCCGACCCGGTTACCGCTGCGGTCAACGGCAGTCGCGAAGTGATGTTTGCAGTGATCGCGGCAACGCTGTCCCTGGTGTCGATTTTCGCGCCGGTGATGTTTCTCGGGGGCATCATCGGCCAATTCTTCAAATCCTTTGCGGTGGTGGTGACTTTCGGCGTGCTGGTGTCCCTGTTCGTGTCGCTCACGCTGACGCCAATGCTGTGCTCGCGCTACCTCAAGGTGCAAAAGCAGCATGGACGCCTGTATTACATCCTGGATCGTTTCTTTCGCGGCATGGACAACCTGTACCGCTACCTGCTCGACAAGGCGCTGTGCCACCGCTGGAAGGTGGTGGCCTTGACCCTGGCGATCGTGGTGGCGAGCAGCTATTTCTTCATCAACGTGGGAAAAACATTCGTCCCCGAAGAAGACGAAGGCCGCTTCCTGATTAACCTGCGTACCCCGCTCGGTTCCAGCATCGAATACACCGACACCCGTTTGCGCATGGTCGAGGAGCTGCTGTTCCGCCACAAGGAAATCGTCACCGAATTTGCCCTGATCGGTCTTGGCAATGCGGGACAGGTCAACCAGGCAATGGTGGTGGTGCGCATGGCGCCGCGCGGCGAACGCAAGATCAAGCAGCAGGACGTGATCCCTGTGATCCGCAAGGAGCTGGCGCAAATCCCCGGTGCGCGCGCCTTCGCTGCTCCCTATCCGATCGTCGGCGGCCAGCGCGGCGAACCCTTGCAGTTCGTGATTAACGGCCCCAATCTCGACGAAGTGGGGCGCCTGGCCAAGACGCTGCAGCAAACCCTTTCGGCGGATCCCGGTCTGGGACGTATGGACCTCGATTTGCAGCTCGACCTGCCGCAACTCGTTCTCGACCCCGACCGCACCCGGATTGCCTCTGCGGGGCTAACGAGCCAGGACGTGGCGTTGGCGCTCAACATGCTCTCCGGTGGCGTGGATATCGCCAAATTCAACGACGTGCCGGGCGATGGTCAGCGCTACGATATCCGGGTCAAAGCCAAGGACGGCGAATTCAGGCAACCTTCCGATCTGAACAAGATTTACCTGCGTTCCCGCGATGGGTCGTTGGTGCGCCTGGACACCGTGGCGAGCGTGAAGCAGACCCTGGGGCCCGCAGTGATCGGACGCTTCGATCTGCAATATGCCGCCACCTTTTATGGCACCCCCACGATCCCGCTCGGCGACGCAGTGAACAAAGTAAAAGCCGCCACTGCGGAGACTTTGCCGATAGGCTATAGCGTGAAAATGATCGGCCAGGCGGAGGAGTTTGGCAAGACCGTGCAGAACATGATCTTCGCCTTCTCCCTGGCGATGGTCTTGTTGTACATGGTGCTGGCAAGCCAGTTCAATTCCTTCATCCAGCCCTTTATCATCATGGTGGCACAGCCGCTGGCGATCATCGGCGGGGTGATGGCCTTGTGGCTGTTCAACCACACGCTCAACATCTACTCGATGATCGGCCTGGTGCTGCTGATCGGCCTGGTGGCGAAGAACTCCATCCTGCTGGTGGATCTCACCAACCAGCGGCGCACAGAGGGAAAAGGCATCGACGAGGCGCTCTCCGAGGCTTGCCCGATCCGGATGCGACCGGTGCTGATGACCTCGATGACGGTGATCCTGGCCCTGCTGCCGGCAGCGCTGGGTCTGGGTGCCGGCGCGGAAACCAATGGCCCTCTGGCGGTGGCGGTGATCGGCGGCATGATCACCTCGACCCTGCTCACTCTGGTGGTGGTGCCGGCAGTGTATTCGCTGGTCGAAAATGCTCTCGAACGCTGGCGTTCGAGAGCATTTCAGTAAAAGCTAACCTTTAGGTTAGCTGCAACTAAAACGCGCTTGAGCGCTTTCGCGCGAAAGTCATGTAGGGTGGGCACGTCTTTGTGCCCACGCGTTCAGCGGAGGTTCTCCGCGTGGGCACAAAAAACGTGCCCACCCTACCTCCTAGATGATGGTAGGCTAGCAGCATTTACTCTTCCTTCCTGCTCAACATGGATATCGTTCTGATTCTGGCGGTCGCGGCGGTGGTAATCGTACTCTTGTTCGATTACACCAACGGCTTTCACGACGCCGCCAACATCGTTGCCACGGTGATCGCCTCGCGCGCCATGACTCCGGTGCAGGCGGTGCTGATCGTCGGTTTTTTTGAATTCCTCGGCCCGCTCCTGGGTGGTACGGCGGTCGCCAATACCATCGGTAAATTTATCGACCTTTCGGAGTTGCAAGCCTCGGTGTCGCTCACCATTCTCGTGTGCGGCCTGCTCGGCGCAATTGTCTGGAATCTGCTGACCTGGTGGCGCGGCATTCCGTCCTCCTCCTCGCACGCGCTGGTGGGCGGGCTGGCAGGCGCAGTGGTGGTGGCTGCCGGCGCAGAGCATGTGGCCTGGGGATTCGACGAGCTTTTTCTGCATGGCCACTTCACTGGCGTGACCAAGGTGCTGCTGGCGCTGGTGCTGTCGCCGCTGATCGGCTTCTGGGCCAGCTTTGCCTTGCACCGCGTGATGCTATTCCTGCTCCGGGGCGCTAGCCCGGCGATCAACCGCAACCTGCGCCGCGCCCAATTCCTCACCGCCGCCGGCCTGGCCTTTTCCCACGGCGCCAACGATGCGCAAAAAAGCATGGGCATCCTCACCCTGGTGCTGCTGCTGGGCGGCTTCATCCACGAATTCGCCGTGCCGTTCTGGGTGATGCTGGCCTGCGCCACGGCGATTACGCT
Organism: uncultured Sulfuricella sp.; assembly: GCA_964351305.1. Classification (GTDB taxonomy): domain Bacteria; phylum Pseudomonadota; class Gammaproteobacteria; order Burkholderiales; family Sulfuricellaceae; genus Sulfuricella. Next base: position 1,671 of record CAYGNO010000175.1, on the reverse strand, counting down.
GGGCATCATGTCCGGCGGCTGGCGCATCGTGCGCACCCTGGGTTTCGCCATCTACAGGGTGCGCCCGCTGCATGCGCTGGATTCCCAGCTCACCTCGGCAGGGGTGATTTTCGCCGCTTCCCTGGTGGGTGCGCCGGTTTCCACTACCCATGTCGTCGCCACTTCGATCATGGGTATTGGCGCTTCGGAGCGCCCCAAGGCAGTGCGCTGGGCGAAAGCGAAAGAGATTTCCATAACCTGGCTGATTACCATCCCCGGTGCGGCAATAGTGGCGATCGCATGTTATTTCATCGTACAGCTGACCATGAACTCGATAGGATAAGCCATGAGCGAAACATCCAGATCCCTCCTCTCAACACTCTACAATCGCGTGTTTCCGAAAACGCCCAACTTCTTCAAATTGCTGACTGAACAATGCGAGATGGTCAGCCTTTCGGTGGACGATCTGGTTGAATTCATGAAAACCGGTGATGAAACCCTGGGGAAAAAAATCAAGCAGGACGAGCATGAAGCCGACCTCATCAAGATACGCAACATCCATATCCTGAACGAGGCTTTTTCCACCCCGATCGACCGCGAGGACATTTACCGGGCAATCGCCGATCTCGACCGGATCGTGACCTACTGCAAAACCACCGTCAGCGAAATGGACGTGCTTGGGGTGACGCCGGACACATTTATCGTCGAGAAGTCCAAGCTGCTGCAGGAAGGCGTAGACGCCCTGGTCGCGGGATTCGGCAAGCTGGGCAGCACCCCCCTGATGGCAGCGGACGATGCCGATACGGCACGCAAGGCACAGCGGCGGGTTGAAAGACTGTATCGCATCGCCCTGGCCGAGTTGTTCAAGGGCGACGACTACATCAACATGTTCAAGCGCCGCGAAATCTATCGTCACCTCTCCAATGCCGCCCACAACATGGCGCATTGCGCCAATACGTTGCACGACATCGTGGTGAAGATTTGTTAGGGATTAAGCTGGTGGTAAACCGCCTGTGCCACCTTGAGCAGTTGGGGCTTGTCCAGATCGCCGGATAGCGCATATCCAAGCGGCCCATCGATACTGCGGCGGCAAAAAAAACAGGGGGGCTTGTTCATGGCTCACCTGTTGAATACATTTAAGGGGGATTACGCTTTGGTAAACACCCGGGCCCAACAATTTATTCCAGGCTTGGAAAGAATATTTTTCAGGTCAGCAGCACGGCCACAATGCCGCTGAGGAAAATCCCGTCGAAAGTGCCTGCCCCGCCGATCGAGGCAAACGGCGTTCCCATTTTTCGGATGTCGCCAAGGCGCGACAGATCAGCACCAATCAGCACCCCCAAGGTGCCGCTGATGTAGGCGAGCGGCGCGCTGTATTCCGGGTCGATGACGAGGGAGGTCATCGCTGCAACCAGCGGCGCGACAAAAATGGGAATGCCGATGCCCACGCCCGGCACCGGGCGGCTCGTCAGCCTGCACACCGCGGCCACCAGCGCGACTGCACTAATCACCATCAGCGGGTTGAGAGGATTATGCCGTAACAGGTAAACCGAAAAAGCCAGCGGCACCAGGCAGCCGCCGACGTTGATCGCAACCACGGTCTTGCCGGTAAACGCCATCGGCGGCAGCCTGAGCAGGCTGCGGAATGGTTGCGGCGGAGGGGGCGACGGCCCTTCTGCCTTGACGCTGAAC
>CAYGNO010000174.1:0-4854 GCA_964351305.1 uncultured Sulfuricella sp. | reverse complement strand
GGGCTCGTTAATGGGTAAGTTGGGCCCAACTTACCCATTAACGAGCCCCAAGGAGATAAAGCGATGGCGAAACTGGTTGTGATGTTGAATGGCGCGATGGCAGGGAATCATTTTATCGACAAGGGGCGGATCACCATCGGTCGTCGGTCCGGTAACGATATTCACCTCGACGATCCGGGTGTTAGCAAGGAGCATGCAGTCATTCAGACGGTGGGCAACGACCATATTTTCGAGGATCTGGGCAGCACCAACGGCTCGACCCTGAACGGCAACCGCATTGCCAGACATATTCTGCAAAACGGCGACGTGATAGACATCGGCGCTTATCAGATCAAGTACGCCAACATCAAAGCCAACCCGGAAATGGATTACGACCGGACCATGATGATACGCACCGTCGACCGGGAAATCGGCGCAGTGCCGCAGTCCGCCGGAAGGGAGGCGGGTAGCCATGCTTCGGTGTCGACTGCGCGGTCGTCGCTGCGGGCGGGTTTTCCGTTGGGCGAGGTGAGAGGGATCAAGGGCGAGTTTGCCGGCCAGAAAATCGAGTTGGAGCGACCGCTTAAAACCTTCGGAACGAAGGGGGAACAAGTCGCGGTAATCATGCGGCGACCGCCGGGCTACTTCATCACCCACGTGGAAGGGACTAAAACCGCACGGGTGAACGGTCGGGCCATCGGCAACGAGCCCCATGCCCTGCAGGACGGCGATGTGATCGAGGTCGGTCAGGAAAAGTTTGAATTTTTCCTGAAGTAGGGGCTAGCCCAGATTGTCCATTGGAATGCTCGTACCTGTAGGAGCGCCGCCCCGGCGCGAATGCGGCCAAATCGCGGCGAGGGCGCCGCTCCCACAGTGGTGTCTTGGCTCCAATGGACAATCTGGGATTAGCCCCGGGCCTCGATAATCTGGCCGCTCGTCCCTTGGCTGTCCGGCCCCATCAGATAGAGGTAGAGCGGCATCAGTGTTTCAGGCGTGGGCAGGCTATTCTTGCTCTCGCCAGGATAGGTGCGGATACGCTGTGGCGACTGCACCGGGCCGGGCACCACTGCATTGATGCGTAGCGTGGGGTAGACTTCCAGTTCCTGTGCCCAGATTTTCACCAGCGTTTCCACGCCGTTCTTGGCGACGGCAAAGCCGCCCCAGAAGGCCGTTGGGGTGTGGCCGTGGGTTTCCGAGGTCATCAGGATGGAAGCATCCGGCGAAGCTTTCAGCAGCGGCAGGCAGGCGCGGGTGAGGGCGAATGGCGCGGCCAGATTGACGCGCAGCAATGGCAGCCACTGCTCCAGGGTTTGGTCTTCCAGCGGCTGCGGACGGTCGAGCTTGGCGGCGTTGTGCAGAATGCCGTCGAGCCGTCCGAGCTGTCCGCCGATGCCGTCAGCCATTGCGGCGAAATCCTTGTCTTCCGCCTTGTTCAGGTCAAGCGGGAAAATCGCCGGCTGCGGGTGGCCTGCGGCCTCGATTTTATCGTATACCGCTTCCAGTTTTTTTACCGAGCGGCCATGCAGGATGACTGTGGCGCCGTGGGCGGCGAAGGTCAATGCTGCGGTTTTGCCGATACCTTGGCCCGCGCCGGTGATGAGAATGACGCGGCCTTTCATTATATCTTGCGGTGCCTGGTAGTTTTTCATGGCGATTCCAGAATAAGTTGTGCGCATTTTACCCCACTTCGTACCGCGCTTTCGATAGTGGCGGGGTAATCGCCGGCGGTGTAGTCGCCGGCGAGGTAGAAATTCGGCAGCGGCGTGGCTTGGCCGGGGCGCTCCATGCCTGGGCTACAGGCAAAAGTGGCGCGCTTTTCCGCAATGACCTTGTGCCACAGGGGTTGCGGCAGGTCGGGAAGGATCGCACTTAGTTCGTCATGCACACGCTGTGCCAGTTCATCGTGATCCAATGTCTGGTGCGGCCCTTCCGCGCTGATGACGGCGCACAGCAGACCGGCTTCGTGGTTGATCTGGCTGCGGTCGAACACCCATTGAGTGAGGCCGCCATACAGACCGATCATGGGCCGGGGCAAACAGGTCGCCGCAGGATATTGCAGGAATACGCTGTAGATCGGCTGGTAACCGAAGCGGGCGACCTGTGCCCTTGCTTCCGCCAGTTCGGGCAGGTTGGCGGTCAGCGCTGCCAGCCGCTGCGGCGGCACCGCACAAATGACTCGGTCGAATTTTTCCGGCCCCGGTCGCATTTCGAGGGAGAAGCTGGCAGCCTCGGCTTTGACCGCAAGCACTGTTTGGGAACGGATGATTTTGCCGCCATGGCTGTTGAGGAATGCGGCTGCGTGTTCCGGGAAGAGATGCGTCAGGTTTGCCAGCGGCAGCAGCATGTCGCTGTCTGCCCGGCTGCCGGCCAGGCTATCGCGCAGGACGTTGAGAAAAATCTGGGCCGAGGCGGTTTCGAGCGGGGTATTCAGCGCGGCGATGCACAGCGGCTCCCATAAATAGTGGCGCAGATTGCCTGTCTGGCCATGCATCGTCAGCATCTTGCCGGCGCCGATGTCGTCGCCGAGGCGGAAATCCCGGTGCCGCATCGCGCTCATGAAGCGCGCGGCGGAGAGACGTTCGCCCCAGGTCAGGCCGCGCGCCGTAAGCAGGCCTAGCGCCAAGTGTAGCGGGGCTGGCAGCGGCGCCGCTTGCAGGCGGAAGCGGCCCGGAATGACCAGTTGCAAGGGCAGCCGCAGCAGCAACTCAGCCGGATCGGCACCGGTCAAGCGCATCAGGCGCAGGGTTTCGCGGTAGGCGCCGAGGAGGATGTGCTGGCCATTGTCCAGTGCCATGCCGCGGTAATCCACCCGCCGTGCACGCCCGCCCAACTCCCTGGCAGCCTCGAAGACGGTGGCGGATACCCCTTGTGCAGCCAGCTCCACCGCCGCTGCCAGGCCGGCATAGCCGGCGCCGATGACCGCGACTTTCATCTTAAAGACCGTACACACCACGAATGACACGAATGTTCACGAATGAACACAAAACGAATATCGTTTCACCAAACAGGTAAATCGGGTGAATATAGCTAATTCTTTGATTATTCGTGAACATTCGTGGTTAATCGCTTTTTATAGGTTTATTCTTTGAGCCAGGTCCTGCATGCAATCCACAGTTTGCGCAGTGGTGTCAGCGAGATGCGCTGATTCAGGACGTGGTAGCCGTCTTGTCTGACTTCATCCAGCACGGCATGGTAAATCGCCGCCATGATCAGGCCGGTGCGCTGGTTCTTGCGATCCGCCGCAGGCAACTCGGAAAGCGCCTGTGCGTAGTATCGGTTTGCCCGTTCGCCCTGGAACGCCATCAGTTTGATGAAATTCCCGGTTTCCCGGCCATGCAGAATATCGGCTTCGCTGACGCCGAACCGAGTCAGCTCGTCCAGCGGCAGGTAGATGCGGTCGCGTCTGGCATCTTCGCCGACATCGCGGATAATGTTGGTGAGCTGGAAAGCCAGGCCGAGGTCGTGGGCGTAGGCTTCGGTGCGCGCATCCCGGTAACCGAAAATGCGGGCGGAAAGCAGCCCCACCACTCCCGCCACGCGGTGGCAGTAAAGCTGGAGCTGGTCGAAATCGGCATAGCGGTTGTGGGTCAGATCCATTTCCATGCCGGCGATGATTTCATCGAACTCCGTGGCGGGCAGGCCGAATTCCCGAACCAGCGGCGCCAGGGCCTGCCCAACGGGGTGCTCTGGGTGGCCGGCGAAGATATTGGAGACCTCATTGCGCCACCAGGCGAGCTTGGCGCGGGCGATGGCGATATCGTGGCATTCGTCGGCGACATCGTCCACTTCGCGGCAGAAGGCATACAGGGCGGTGATCGCCCGACGCTTGAGCGGCGGCAGAAAAAGGAAGCTGTAGTAGAAGCTGGAGCCGCTTTTTGCGGCCCGTTCCTGGCAGTATTGGTCAGGTGACAAGATGTTTTCTTTCATTTTTTTCGCAGTGCCCGATACAGCATGAAAATCCAGTCGCCGGGCTTGATCAGCGGACGGTCATTGAAGATATCGCCGCCGGATTTGTGCAGCTTGCGCAGGATGGTTTCGCCGCCCATGATGATCATGCGCATTTCCAGGCCGATCCTGCCGCGCAGCACGCTGCCGAGCGGCGCGCCCGCCTGCAGCAGCTTGCGCGCGCGCTCGATCTGGAACTGCATGAAGGGTTTCCACAGGCCGCTGTTATCCCCGCGCGCGATTTGCGTTTCAGTGATGCGGTATTTTGCCAGTTCATCCTGCGGCAGGTAAATCCTGTTTTTGCCGTGGTAGTCGATGGCGATATCCTGGAGGAAGTTGATCAACTGCAGGCTGGAGCAGATGGCGTTCGAGTAGCTGATATTGCGCTCCGTTGCCGCGCCGTAAAGATGGAGCAGCAGCAGGCCGACCGGATTGGCGGAGCGCTGGCAGTAATCCATCACCTCGCCGAAGCGAGCATAGCGTTTTTTAATGACATCCTGGGAAAAGGCGTCGAGCAGGTCGTAGAAAGGTTGCAACGGCAGGCGATGGAGACCGATAATTTCTTTGAGCTCATGGAACAATGGAGTTGCTGGCGGCAGGCCGGCTCCGATTTTGTCCAGTTCGGCGCGAAAGCCGCCGAGCAGGGCCAGTCGCGCATCATCGTCGAGGTCGCCCTCGTCGGCGAAATCGTCAGCCGCGCGGGCGAAGGCGTAAATGACACCAACCGGGCGGCGCAGCCGTTTTGGCAGCAGGACGGATGCCACCGGAAAATTTTCATAGTGTTGAGACATAGGGTTTTCAGGTAGGATGGCTCGCGGAATAAGGAAGCCGGAAGCTGAGAAGCTGACAGCCGACCATTGAATATATTACACTATAGGTTTTTGCGAAAGTGGCGGAATTGGTAGACGCACTGGATTTAGGTTCCAGCGC
>CAYGNO010000173.1:0-4859 GCA_964351305.1 uncultured Sulfuricella sp. | reverse complement strand
GCGATGTGGCCCAGCAACTCGTCTTCCTGGAAAGGTTTGCCCAGGTAGGCGTTGACGCCCAGTTCCATGGCGTAGTTACGGTGCTTTTCCGCAGTGCGCGAGGTGATCATAATGATCGGGATATGCGCAGTTTGCGGGTCGCTGCGCACGTTCCTGGTCAATTCGAAGCCGTCCATGCGCGGCATTTCGATATCCACCAGCATCACGTCCGGCAGAATCTCCTGCAAGTGCTGCAGGGCGTCCACGCCATCCTTGGCGGTCACCACCTGGTAGCCTTCCTTCGCCAGCAGGCGGGTGGTGATCTTGCGCACCGTCAGTGAATCGTCGACCACCATGATGGTCGGTGCGACGGTTTCCGCTCTTGGCGCCGCAGGCGGCGCCACGCCGGTGGCGGGAATCTGCATGGCCATGCGCTGCGCCAGCGGAACCGGGTTGATGATCAGCGCGACCCGGCCATTGCCCAGCACCGTCGCCCCGGCAATACCGGGCACACGGGCAAGCTGCGGCCCGATATTCTTGACCACGATTTCCTGGTTGCCCAGAACCTCATCCACTTGCACCGCGACATGCTGGCTGCCGCTCCCGAGCAGCAGCGTCATGGCGTAGCGATGCGTCTCCGGCACCTGCTCCAGGTCGCCCAGGAGCCGCGGCAGATAGAACAGCGGATAGCGGTTGTTCTGCCACTCGATCTCGCCTTTCCGCTGAATCTCCTCCAGCCCGGCTGATTTGAACTCCTTGACCTGCTCCACCATCGCCGATGGCAGGGCATAAATTTTTTCGCCGGCGCGCACCAGCACGGCCTGTGCTACGGCGAGGGTAAGCGGTAAATAGATGCTGAAGGCTGCCCCGCCATGCTCTCCGGGAATTGCCTCGACACGTCCGCCGAGACCGGCGATCTCGCTGCGCACCACATCCAGGCCAACGCCGCGCCCGGCAACCTGGGTCACTTCCTGGGCGGTGGAAAATCCTGGCTCGAAGATCATGTCGACCAGACGCGCCGGCGCGATATCGCCATCGGCGGGAAGCTTGCCCAGCTTAACCGCATGGCTGCGGATACCCTCCAGATCGAAACCGGCGCCATCGTCGCTCAGGGTCAGCACGATTTCGTTGCCTTCCTGGCGCGCCTCGATGCGGATAGCCCCGGTTTCCGGCTTGCCGGCCCGTATCCTGTCCGCCGCGCTTTCCACGCCATGAGCCAGGGAATTGCGCAGCAGGTGTTCGAACGGTGCGGTCATTTTTTCCAGCACGCTCCGGTCCAGCTCCACCTCACCGCCCTTGAGCTCCAGGTTCGCCTTTTTGTCCAGTTCCCTGGCGGTTTGCCGCACGATGCGATGGAGCCGATCGGCCATGCTGGACAGCGGCACCATGCGGATGTGCATCAGCTCCTGCTGCAATTCACGGTTCTGCCGTGCCTGCTGCAGCAGCGCGGCATCGGCTTCGCCCAGACTTTTCAGCAGGCTCTGCTGCACCGTGGCGACGTCGTTGACGCTCTCGGCCAGGAAGCGGGTCAACTCCTGAAAACGGGTAAACCGGTCGAACTCGAGCGGATCGAACGCCTCGGCGACGCCGCCGGTCTGGTTTGCCTGGGACTGCATCCGGCTTTCTGCCTGGATTTCAATCTCGCGCACCTGGTTGCGCAGGCGGATGACATTTTCGGTCAACTCCAGCAGCGACTGCTTGAAGCCCTGCATCTCGCCCTCGACGCGGGAGCGCGCAATACTGATCTCGCCCGCCTCGTTGACCAGCCGGTCCAGAACATCGGCACGCACCCGCAAATGTTGCGCGCCGGGTTTTACCGCCGAGGCCAGCGGCTGGACATCCGGTTGATCCGCTGCGATTTCCTTGGCAATTGGAACCTCCGGCCCAGCCTGCAGGCGATCCAGCAAGTCGCCGATCTTGTCGAAATAGGCGAAGAGCTCATCGAACAGGGAGGCCGCCGAAACCCCTGCCTCCATGGAATCAACCACCCGGGTTTCCATGTTGTGCACCAGGTCGCCCAGCCGCAACGCACCGGCCATACGGGCGCTGCCCTTGAAGGTATGCAGCGATCTCTGCAGATCCTGCGGCGCCTGCCGGTCCGCGGGTTTTTCCCGCCAGGCACGCACCTGAGTGCCGACCAGCGGATACAGGTCCTGCGCTTCCTCCAGGAACAGGGGCAGGATATCGAGGTCAATGTCATCGCGTGATGCCGGCATCGGCACCTCGAACGCCGCTGTCCGAACCGCTTCGGCTCGCCTCTCCACCTCGGGGAACGAGGCCATTGCCTTCACGGCTTCGGCTACAGCGCGCTCCGCCAGAGCCGATGCTGCGGCCTTTTCGCCGTCCGCACGCGCTTTCTTGACCAACGCTTGCAGCGAGCGCACTACCTGCTTTGCCGGTTTCGGCATTTTTTGTTCTTCGACCGCCTGCACCATCTTGTTCAGCGCGATGACGGCATCACCGGTCACTTTGACCTGCTTGCCATTAGCCGGCTGCGGATGCTCCAGCATTTCCCTGAGCCATTCCTCCAGCTCAAAACTGAGCTCGGCCGGCGCCGGGATTCCCACCGTGCGGGAAATGCCGCACAGGGTATGGGCGGCGCGCATGAAGTCTTCCCTGATCGGCAGTTCCGGCTGATCTTCCAGACGCGCCAGCTCTTCCCGCAGAACCGCAACCCGCTGCCTGGCTTCGCTCATGAAAATGTCGAAAAGCGCGCTCGACAGGGTGACATCGCCGATCACAATCTCGGTTTCCGGCAACAGTTCTGGCGCCATCTCTTCCGCCCCCGGCTCAGGGGCCACAGAAGCAAGCTCCTCAATGACAGGCGCCTCGGTTTCAACTACAGCCGCCAGAGGTTCTTCAGCGGCAGGCGCAAGCATTTCGGCAGCCGCCTCTTCGATGAAATCGAAATCCATAACCGGCAAACCGATTCCCTCGACCGGCTCGACGGCATCCGCCACAGCCTCTTCAAGCAGCGGCTCGAAGGTAAGCGGCTCTTCCACGACAGGCGCGCCGATTTCGGCAGCAATCTCCTCAATGACATCGAAGCTGGGCAGGCTGATTTCTTCACTTGGCTCAGCAGACTCCTCCGAGGGCGCGAGTTCCTCCTCGACGGGAGCGGGCATTGCACTGGCCTGCGGCGCAACAGCAGCCATTTCCTCACCGCTCTTTAACCGCTCCGCCATCGCCATCAGGGCATCGGCCTCGACCACCACCGCGCCCGTGCTTTGCAGTTGCCCCACCCATCGCTCGAACGCTGCGCTCGCCTGCCCGATAAAATTCAGCAGGGCGGGAGTGGCGGCCCGCTCATCCTGCAGCCATTTGTTTATCACCTGCTCGACCGCCCATGCAACTTCCCCCAGATCGGTCAGGCCGACCATGCGTCCACTCCCTTTCAGGGTGTGGAAGCCGCGCCGGATCGTGGTTAGCGCCTCGCGGTCGCCAGGCTGCTCATGGCTGGCGTGCAGATTCTCGCTGACGGTAGCCAATACCTCGGTCGCCTCTTCCAGGTAAGTCTCGAGCAATTCGGCGTCAATCGCTTCCTCGGAGGCATCCAGCAATCGTTCGGTTTCCTGCGAGGGCGCCACGGGCGCCTTGGTCTCGGCCAAGGCGGCAACCGCGCCCGCCAGTCCGGCAGCAGGCGCTTCCTGCTCTTCGTCGAGCAGACGCCGCGCGGTTGTGGCCTGCTCCTTCAGCTCCGCATCGGCCACCAGCTCGGCGTCCTGAGCCAGGCCGGACAGCGATTTTTCCAGCTTCTGGCGCGCCGCCAAATCTTCGGGGTTAGCCTGCCACTCCTGGAAGTTTTCCTGCGCCAGATGTTTTTGTGAGTCCAGGCTGGCTTCGATGCTTTCTTCCGCAAGCGTTTCCTCGGCCTCTTCTTGCGGAACAGCCGTTTTTTCCACCGGCCCGCCCGTCAGGCGAAACAGGGCCCGGCCAATGATATTTTCCGCATCCGCGCGGCCATGCTGGACTTCTTCGATGTAGAAACCCAGGCTGCTCAAGCCTTCAGCCACCCCCTCCAGCTCCTGTGGGATCGGCTCATAAGCCGGATCGGCGAAACGCAGGATGCTGGAATGGCAGACGCCAAGCAGCTTGCCCGCCTTGCCAAGGTCGAGAATGGTCAGGGCGCCGGAAATCTGCTTCAGGACGGAGTCAAGGGCGGGAATGCCTTCCCGCTTGGTCGTATCCCTGAAGAACGCATCCAGCACTTCCTCAATCCGCCGCAGATTGGTCTGAATTTCATGCGCCACCTGGGCCAGCAGGAGTTTTTCCTGGGCTTTGCGGCTGATCTCGCCAAGATTTGGGATTCCCGCCGCATCGATTTCTTCCGGGCGGCCGCTTGAAACGGCCGACATGCGCCTGGTCTGGATTTCCAGCTGCTTTACCGATTCATCGTTGAGCTGGGCAAAGTTTTCCAGCACATTCTCCGCCAGCAGCAGAGCCGTGGCCACTTCTATCGCCAGGGCTTCCCCGGCACCGTCCTGTTCCGGCTGGGTTGCCACCAGCGCTTGCGTCTGCGCGAGCAGGCCATGCAAAGGGCGGTTATCCAGCGCCCGGCTTTTTTCTACCAGCCGGCTCAAGGGCTCCTGCAAATTTTTCAGGCTTTCTTTATGGCCCGTGGTGAATTTCAACCACAACTCCTTGACCGGCGTCAGCAACTCCTTCAGTTCCCGAAGCAGGGGTTGGAGCCGGGCCGAGTCGACCTGTGCGGCAGTGGCCGCCTGCGGCAAACAGCTATCCAGACCGAACGCCTGCTTGACCTGCTTGATCCGCTCGCTCACCGGCTGGCTGCATGCCACCCGGTAGAGCAGATCGCGCAGCAGGCGTTCCGCCACCTTGGACGAGGATTCGGCAAGCTTGCGAATCTGCTGATCGATCTT
>CAYGNO010000172.1:0-4863 GCA_964351305.1 uncultured Sulfuricella sp. | reverse complement strand
TCGGCGCCGATCACATCCCGCAGCTGATGGTGCTGAATAAAATCGATGTCAACGGCTTGGCGTCCGGTCTGGAGCGGGATGAGTATGGTAGAATTAGTCGCATTTGGGTCAGTGCGCGCACTGGCGAGGGCTTTGATCTGCTGAGAGAGGCGTTGGCAGAATGCAGCCGCCAGCACCAGGCCGAAGCGGCACGGTCAGTGGTGCGAACCTCCGCAGACGCGGTAAATTGAACTTAACTGCATAAAAATTTTGGAAAATAAATATGGCATGGAATGATCCCGATTGGGGCAAGAAAAATAGCGGTGGGCCACCTGACCTCGATGAGGTGTGGCGCCGCTTCAACCAGAAGCTGAATACGCTGTTCGGTGGCAAGGGCGGTAGCGGTGGCCCAACCGGCGGTAGCCCCATGTCGGGCGGCAAGATGGCTGCCGGCTTGGGACTGATCCCGGTTCTGGTTATTCTGATCTGGCTGGGCAGCGGCTTTTATATCGTCAATGCAGGTGAACGCGGTGTGGTGCTGCGTTTCGGTAAGTTTGTCGAAACCACGCAACCGGGGCCGCGCTGGCATTTTCCCTATCCAATTGAAAGTGCGGAAGTGGTGAATATGCAGCAGGTGCGCACGGTCGAAGTGGGCTACCGCGCCAATGTCAAGACCAAGATGCTGAAGGAGTCGCTGATGCTGACCGACGACGAGAACATCATCGACATTCAGTTTGCTGTGCAGTACATCCTGAAAAGCCCGGAGGATTATCTGTTCAATAACCGCCATCCCGATGATGCGGTGCACCAGGCTGCGGAAACGGCAATTCGCGAAATAGTGGGCAAGAGTAAAATGGATTTTGTATTGTATGAAGGACGTGCCGAGATTGCGACGCGCGCCGCCAAGCTGATGCAGGAGATTCTCGATCGTTACAAAACCGGTATCAGCGTCAGCAAGGTGACGATGCAGAACGCTCAGCCGCCGGAGCAGGTGCAAGCCGCGTTCGACGATGCTGTGAAGGCTGGGCAGGACAAGGAACGTGCCAAGAACGAAGGCCAGGCCTATGCCAACGACGTGATTCCGCGAGCTCGCGGCGCCGCTTCGCGCCTCCTGGAGGAATCGCTTGGCTACAAGCAGCGCGTGATTGCAAATGCCGAGGGTGACGCCAGCCGCTTCAAGCAGGTCCTGGTTGAGTACAGCAAGGCGCCGAAAGTGACCCGCGACCGCATGTACCTGGACACGGTTCAGCAAATGATGAGCAATTCCAGCAAAGTGCTGGTGGACCAGAAGGGCGGTAACAGTCTGCTCTACCTCCCGCTGGACAAGCTGATCCAGAGCGCGGGGGGCAGTTCGACATTCCTGGCTGATTCTCCTCCGGCAAAGGCTTCTGATGCGGCTGCCCCTGCGGCGGAAAGTACGGCTCGCTCGCGCGAAGCCTTCCGCAGTCGTGAACGGGAGGTGCGTCCATGAAACATCTTAATGCCATCATGACCGGACTGATCGCAGTCTTTATTCTGCTCAGCCTGACCATGTTCACCGTCGATCAGCGCCAGAATGCGATTGTTTTCCAGTTGGGCGAAGTGATCTCGGTAAAAAAAGAGCCCGGTCTCTATTTCAAGGTGCCGCTGCTGCAAAACGTGCGTATTTTCGATACGCGGGTGCTCACCCTGACCTCGCCCGAGCCGGAGCGCTTCATTACTTCGGAAAAGAAAAACGTGCTGGTGGATTCTTTTGTCAAATGGCGCGTGGTTGACGTCAAGCAGTACTACGTTAGCGTAGGCGGTGACGAGACGCGTGCCCATCTGCGACTGTCGCAGACCATCAATGATGGTCTGCGCGCCGAATTTGGTAAGCGCACTGTGCATGACGTGGTTTCCGGGCAGCGCGACCAGATCATGGAGATATTGCGTCAAAAGGCCGATGCTGATGCGCGCACAATTGGCGTTCAAGTGCTTGACGTGAGGGTTAAACGGGTAGATCTGCCACAGGAAGTGAGCGAATCGGTGTACCAACGCATGGAGGCTGAACGCAAGCGGGTGGCCAACGAGCTGCGATCCACCGGCGCCGGCGAGGCGGAGAAAATTCGTGCTGATGCCGACCGTCAGCGCGAGATTATTCTCGCCGAGGCGTATCGTGATGCACAGCGTACCAAAGGTGAAGGGGATGCCAAGGCGGCTGCGATTTATGCCGAAGCCTTTGGCCGAAATCCCGAGTTCTACGCTTTTTACCGAAGCATGGAAGCCTACCGGCAGACTTTCAAGAACAAGAGCGACGTGATGGTGCTGGACCCCAGTTCGGAGTTCTTTAAATACCTGAAGTCCCCTGGCAAATAAGGCGCCTGATTCGGCATATCCGTGAAAACCAGCCTGCTGGCCGCCCTGGCGCTGATGCTCGTGCTGGAAGGGGTTTTGCCTTTTCTGGCGCCGGCACTTTGGCGTGAAACTTTTCGCAAAATGACTGAAATGTCCGACGGGCAGTTGCGCTTCGTCGGGCTGACTTCCATGTTGGGCGGATTGCTGCTGCTATATCTGATGAATTGATCATGCATAACTGGTTACTTCCCGAATATATCGAGGACATGCTGCCGGCCCAGGCGCTGCGTTTTGAACGGGTGCGGCGGCAGTTGCTCGACTGGTTCCATGGCTGCGGCTACCAGTTGGTGGTTCCGCCGCTGCTGGAATATCTGCCTTCCCTGCTTTCCGGCACGGGCCGCGACATGGACCTCAAGACCTTCAAGGTGGTGGACCAGCTTTCCGGCCATCTGATGGGGCTGCGCGCCGATATCACGCCGCAGGCAGCGCGCATCGATGCCCACCTGCTGAACCGCCAGGGCGTGGTCAGGCTGTGTTATGCCGGCAGCGTGCTGCACGCGCTGCCCGATGGCCAGATGCAGACCCGCGAACCGTTGCAGATCGGCGCCGAGTTGTTCGGCCACGGCGGTATCGAAAGCGACGTGGAAATCCAGTTGCTGATGATCAAGGCACTGCAACTTGCCGGGGTCGGATCGGTGCAACTCGATCTCGGCCATGTGGCGATTTTTCACAGCCTGGTCGAGCGCGCAGCGGTTTCTCCGGAGCTGGAGCTGGAGTTGTTTCAGGCCATGCAGGGCAAGGACATTCCAGGGCTTGCCGAGCTGACCGCTTCCCTGGATCAGGTTTCCAGGGAGGCGCTGCGATTGTTGCCCCAGCTGTATGGCGGCGTTGAAGCGCTGGAAGCCGCGCGGCGGCATCTGCCCGACCACCCGGAAATCGGCAAGGCGCTGGACGATCTTCGCACCATCGGTAGCCAGGTGCAGGGTAGTGCCCGCCATCTATGTTTCGACCTGGCCGAGTTGCGTGGCTACCATTACCACAGCGGGGCGGTGTTCGCGGCCTATGCCTCGGGCTGGGCCAACGCAGTCGCTCTGGGCGGACGCTACGACAAAGTGGGCAAGACCTTCGGACGTTCCCGGCCGGCTACCGGCTTCAGCATGGATTTGCGCGCCGTGCTCGGCGCGCAGCCGACGCCTCCATTGCCCAAGGCGATTCTTGCGCCCTATGTCCAGGATCCCGATTTACAGGCTAAAATCACGCTTTTGCGCGTTCAGGGTGAAGTGGTGGTGGTGGATTTGCCCGGGCACGAGATAAGCAGGGAAGAGTTGAATTACGACCGCGTTCTGGTGCAGGGCGATGCTGGTTGGGCCGTGGTCAAAGTTTAAATAAAAATTCGTTTAAGGGTGGAATCAGCATGGCAAAGAATGTAGTGGTAATCGGCACCCAGTGGGGGGATGAAGGCAAGGGCAAGATCGTCGACTGGTTGACCGATCACGCCCAGGGCGTGGTGCGCTTTCAGGGCGGTCACAATGCTGGCCACACCCTGGTGATCGACGGCAAAAAAACCGTGCTGCATCTGATTCCGTCCGGTATCCTGCGCGAAAAAGTTCAGTGCTACATCGGCAACGGCGTTGTGGTGTCACCCCAAGCCCTGCTGGAAGAGGTGGACATGCTGGAGGCCGCTGGCGTGGCGGTACGCAACCGGCTGAAAATCTCCGATGCCTGTCCGGTGATCATGCCCCATCACGTTGCGCTGGACCAGGCACGCGAGATCGCCAAGGGCGCAGGCAAGATCGGCACTACCGGTCGCGGCATCGGACCGGCCTACGAGGACAAGGTGTCGCGTCGCGGAATCCGCATCCAGGATTTGTTCCATCGCGAGCGCCTGGCAGCCAAGCTGGGGGAGATTCTCGACTATCACAACTTCGTGCTGAAGAATTACTTTCATGCCGACACTGTGGATTTTCAGAAAACCCTGGACGAGACACTGATCGTGGCGGAGCGCATCAAGCCGATGGTGGCCGACGTGCCGCGCTTGCTGTTCGAAGCCTACAAGGGTGGAAGCAATTTGTTGTTCGAAGGTGCGCAGGGCGCGCTGCTGGATATCGATCACGGTACCTACCCGTTCGTGACCTCCTCCAACTGTATCGCCTCGAATGCCGCCACCGGCAGCGGGGTGGGACCGCAGATGCTGCATTACGTCCTGGGCATCACCAAGGCCTACACCACTCGCGTAGGCGCAGGGCCGTTTCCTACCGAGTTGTACGATGCGGTAGACAAGCTTGACCCGGTTGGCCAGGGCTTGGCAGAGCGCGGGCACGAGTTCGGGTCCACCACCGGTCGTGCGCGGCGCTGCGGCTGGTTCGACGCGGCCGCGCTGAAGCGCTCGATCCAGATCAACGGCGTGAGCGGGTTGTGCGTTACTAAACTTGACGTAATGGATGGCATGGATGTCGTGCGTCTCTGTACCGGCTACAAGGTGGACGGAGAAACGATTGATATCTTGCCGTCAGGTGCGGAAATGCTGGCCAAGTGCGAACCGATTTATGAGGATATGCCGGGCTGGAAGGG
>CAYGNO010000171.1:0-4898 GCA_964351305.1 uncultured Sulfuricella sp. | reverse complement strand
AGCACCTCGAAAGTGGCGCTGTTCATGGTGCTGTAGCACACCGTGCCGGCGGCGAGGAAGGTCAGGTAGGGCACGCCGCCCACTTCGGGCAGCAGACCGCCCAAGCCGTAGCCCAAACCCAGCATGTAAAATGCCGGGTCGGCCAGATTGCCGAGGATGGAGGGGATGGCGAGCTTGCGCCATACCAGGAAGTTGCGCCGCCACACCGGGACGAAGCGCAGGCTCAGGGTGGGCAGGCGGAAATAACTACGCGTGAACATAATGGAGAATATTACTGCCATTTCTTACCGCAAAGGATTTAAGAATTATCAATCGCGCAAGTCGCGCCCAGTCAGCTTGAGAAATACATCTTCCAGGCTGGCCGGGCGGTTCAGGTAGCGCAGATCGGTCCGGTTGCACAATTGCTGCACCAGCGCCTCGCTGTTGCGGGTGTAGCAGAACACCGTTTCGCCGACCTTTTCGACCCGTTCGCAATACGTGCCGCTGTGCGCCGCCATCCAGCCTGCCACCCCTTCACCATAGACTTCCACCACCTGCGGTTCAATGTGGTTTCCGATCAATTCGTGCGGGCTGCCGGTGGCGATGATCTTGCCATGATCCATGATCGCGATCCGGTCGCACAGGCGCTCCGCTTCTTCCATGAAATGGGTGGTGAGCAGGATGGTCTTGCCCTGGTTGAGCAGCCGCCGCAAGCCTTGCCACATCATGTGCCGCGCCTGGGGGTCGAGACCGGTGGTCGGTTCGTCCAGAAAGATCAGGTCGGGGTCGTTGACCAGTGCCCGCGCCAGGGTCAGCCGCCGCTTCATGCCGCCGGAGAGGGCGTCGATGCGCGCGTCGGCGCGGTGTTCGAGGCCGGCGAATTCGAGCAGGGCCGGGATGCGTTTGGCGGTCTCGGCATCCTTCAGGCCGAAATAGCGGCCATAGGCGAGCAGGTTTTCGCGCACCGTGAAGTCGGGGTCGAGGTTGTCCATCTGCGGCACCACCCCCACCCGCATCCTCGCCTCGCGCGCCTGGCCGGGAACCGGCAGGCCGAGCATGGAAATCGTGCCGCCGTCCGGCGCGGTCAGCCCCAGCGCCAGGCGCAGGGTGGTGGTCTTGCCCGCCCCATTCGGCCCGAGCAGGCCGAAGCACTCGCCTTTTTTCACGGCGAGGTCGATCCCGGCCACGACTTCGAGCGGACCGTAGGACTTGCGCAGGTTCTGGATGTTCAGCAGCGGCATTTATCGGCCACGATCCTGGCGAGCAGGGTGAGCTGGCCATGGAAAAAGTGCCCCGCGCCCGGCGCCACGGTCAGCGGCAGATTCTGCGGGCGCGCCCAGTCGAGCACGTCGGCCAGCGGCACCACTTCGTCCAGTTCGCCGTGGATTACCAGCGTATCGGCCGGCACGGCGCCGACTTCGAAGCGCTTCACCGCCGGGGCGACCAGCACCAGCCGTTGCGCTTCAACCCGTTCCAGCACCCGTGTCTGGACGTAGGCGCCGAAGGAAAAACCGGCCAGCGTTACGGGTAGGTTGCCCAACTCGCGCCGGGCATGACCGGCCAGCGCCAGCATGTCCCCGGTCTCGCCGATTCCCTGATCGAACTCCCCCGCGCTTTGCCCGACGCCGCGGAAGTTGAGGCGAAATGCAGCCAGCCCGAGGCGGCTGAAAGTCTTGGCCAGTGTCGTCACCACCTTGTTGTCCATGGTGCCGCCATGCAGCGGATGGGGATGGGCGACCAGGGCGATGCCGCGGCATTCGCCGCTGGGCATGGCGACAGCCACTTCGAGTTGGCCAGAGGGTCCGCCGATAAAAAAGTGCTGCGAGGTCACGGATGGAAGGTGCGCGAGTTGCCGGAATGCGGCCAATTATACGGGGTGGTGGGTTGCTTAGCGAGCGGGGTTGGACGTTGTATTGCGCATTAACAATATATTGTTACAATACGATATATGAAAGCAAAGCTGATCCGCGACCTCAAGAAAATTTATCCAAGCGGCGTGGTGGTTGAAATGGTGCTTTGGCTGTTGCCAATGTCTACGGCAGACCGTCCGCACAGGTTGAAATACCGGTTTTATTGCGGGAAGGAGGGGCGTTGCATTGTGCGTTACGACAATGAAACCGGCAAAGGAGATCACATCCATTATGGGGAAAAGGAGCGTCCCTATAAGTTTGTCAGTCCGGAACAACTGGTGGTGGATTTTCTCGGAGATGTGAAAAAATTGGCGGAGGTGAATGATGAAGAAGCTTGAAGTCGGGACGCGGTCCCTGAAAGAGATGGGCGCGGATGTCCTGGATGCATGGAAGTGCACAGAGGCAGGCCGGGAAGTCATGCCGCGAGAGGCGCTATATTTTGCCGATATGCCAATGTTGCTCGCTACCCTGACCTCCACCCGCTGGTCTCTGCTGGAGGCGCTCAAGGCCAGTGGACCCATGTCTATTTATGCGCTCGCCAAAAACCTTGGGCGCAATTACAGCAACGTTCATTCCGACGCAAGAAAACTGTTGGCGCTGGGATTGATCGAGAAAAACGAGGAGGGTAAAGTGTTTGTGCCGTGGGACGAAATTCATGCCGATTTCACGCTGAAGGCAGCGGCTTAAACAGGCTTCATATATAAGGAGAGGGTGAATGAAATCCACGAATAAGTGTTGGGCAAGTTTGTTAATCGTCATGCTATCCATCATTACATTGGCTTCAGCAGCCCATGCACAGCAGGTGCTCGGCCAAAACGACCAGATCATTCACGATGCCGCGAGAATAGGCAGCGGCGCGGAGGTTGCCAAAATCATCAAAGAAAACCCGGCAATGCGGGACGCGCGCACCGGCCTCGGCAGCACACCGCTGCACCTGGCGGCGACCAATCCCGATGTCACCGCCGTGAAAGCGCTGTTGGCGGTCGGTGCCGACGTCAACGCCAAGGACATGGATAACAACACCCCGCTGCACATGGCGGCTTACACCAACCGGATCGAGAACGCGAAAGCTCTGCTCGAGGCGGGGGCGGACGTCAACGTCGTCTCGACGGGGGGGCGCACGCCGATGGCGATGGCCCGAAAAAGCCGGGCCGATGAATTGGCAGGGCTGATTTCGTTGTGGATACTGAAAGGCTGCAAATCCGGCGGGAAGTGCGAACAGGCGAGCACCTATGATCTCAAGAGACTGGTGGACTGAAGAAGCGACTTCTCGATAAACCTAAAAATGGCGATTCACCGCAGAGGACGCAAAGGACGCGGAGGAACTCAAATGCTTGACGTAAAAAACACACTAACCTAATGGGTGACTCGGCAAAACATTGGCAATGTCTTGTTTTTCCTCAGCGTCCTCCGCGTCCTCTGCGGTTCAATAGTTTTTTTCTAGGATAAAGAGAAAATTTCCTTTAGCCGCCGCACTTTTCTTGCCGCTTCCGCCGCCCTGTGCGCGGCGCCCTTCGTCGGGCAGGCGGCCGGGCTGCTGCCGCGCGGCAAAGGCCGGCGGGTGGTCATCGTCGGTGGCGGCTGGGGCGGGCTGAGCGCCGCCCGCCACTTGCGCGATCTCGCGCCCGACCTGGAAATCGTCCTGCTGGAAAAGAACCCGGTGTTCTGGTCCTGCCCGCTGAGCAACAAGTGGCTGGTGAATCTCATCGACACCAGACACCTCGTCCATGATTACGCCACCGCCGCCAGCGCCTACGGCTACACGTTCATCCAGACCGAAGTTTCCGCCATCGACCGGGACCAGCGCCGGGTCGTCACCGCGCAGGGCACGCTGGATTACGACTGGCTGATCCTCGCCGTGGGCATACGCTACGACTATGAAGCCTGGTACGGCAACGACCGCCGCGCCATCGATCAAACCCTGCTGCATTATCCCTGTGCCTACATCACGGGCAAGGAGCCTGCGGCGCTCAAGGAGAAACTGGGCAACTTCAAGGGCGGCGATCTCGTCATGACTATCCCGCCCATGCCTTACCGCTGCCCGCCCTCGCCCTACGAACGGGCGTGCATGATCGGCTGGTTGCTCAAGTCCCGCAAGATCAAGGGCAGGCTCGTCGTCCTTGATCCCAACCCCAGCTTTTTGGGCTTCAGCCGGATTTTCGCCGAACAGTACAAGGATCAGATCGTCTATGTGCCCAATGCCAGGGTGAAATCCGTCGATCCCTTCAACAAGACCATTTCCACCGACTTCGACGACATACGTTTCGACGATGCCATCCTGATGGCGCCGCAGCAGGCCGGCGACCTGGTGTGGAAAGCCGGCCTCATCGCCAGGGACAGCGCAGGCAAGCCTACCGGCTGGGCCGACCAGGATCCGGTGCATCTGCATGCCAGGGAAGACGAGCGGGTGTTTTTGATCGGCGACCTCATGGATAAAGTATCGCCGCTCTTCGGCCATTATCCGAAGAGCGGTCACATGGCCAACCGTCTGGGCCGCATCGCCGCCCGCGAGATCGCCGCCCGCGCCAAGGGAAACTTGCCGGAAAAGCTGCTGCCGGAAGGGGTCTGTTACGTGTTTTCCAGCATCGACCCGATGGAAGCGATCCGCATCGATTCCCGCTACAAATTTCGCGGCGACGGGCTCATCGCGCAGACCGTCAAACAATTCCATGACCCGAACCCGAGGGGCGAGGATCTTCAGTGGGCGCAGTCGATGTTCGCGGAATTCCTGGCATTCAAGGTTTGAAAAGCGGCCTGCAAATTTTTACAAGCACGCCTCGCCGCAGGCGGGGATAATTGCGCATGACCGAACTTATCCCGCCCTCCTCTTGGCCCGCAGCAAGCGCTGCCGGACGCTCATTCAACGAACTGCCGCTGCCGCCCGTGGTATCAAGGACGCAATCACCGATTTTTGTGCATCGTCGAAGCGGCTTTTCTGCCAAAGTAAGTGGCTTTTGAGTTGCATGCTCATACTCGTTGCCCGGAATCCTCCGTTCTAACCATATGTTC
>CAYGNO010000170.1:0-4951 GCA_964351305.1 uncultured Sulfuricella sp. | reverse complement strand
CTTCGCGGCGCCGCCGCGTCGATCCAGCTTCTTGTTTTTCCCCTCCATCGCCTCCACGCCGGCGATGATTTCCGCCAGCACGAGATGGAGCATGGCATCGGCGTCCTTGTCCAGCTTGCAATTCTGCACCATAAAGGCGATCTGTTCATTCACCCGTTTGGCCCGGATTTCGAACTGGGCTGTATCGCCCTTGCCCGCATAAATGGCCGGCATCGGCTCTTCCATCGCATCACGGATGTGGCCCATCCCCTGGCGCAGGCTGGCATCGGCAGGCCATTTTTTGCCCTGTTTGAGAGCCAGGGCCGACGGCGCGCCGGAAGATGCGCCATGCTCATGCCCGTGGTCGTGGTCCTGTGCCGATGCCACCCTGCCCGCCACAGTCAAACTCAGTACGATTCCGGTTGTTGCCACTAGGCGAATCGCCTTGATAAAAAATGAATGCATAAATTTTCTCCTGAATGATTTCAGCCCATCGTCAATCGACGTTCCTTCTGTTCCTGCTCAGCGCTCTCTTCTCACACGGTTATCGCCATTCAGATTACTACACTTCGAATGACCTTCCCTCTCCTGCCTCTTCATGCGCCCGCCCATCGCGAATGCGGTAGAGACGCTTGAAGGTGGGAATGATGTTGTCGTCGTGAGTGACGACGATAATTGCGGTTCGATACTGCGCCGCCAGTTCGTTGAGCATGCTCATTACGGTAAGGGAACGCTTGCCGTCCAGCGGCGCGGTCGGCTCGTCGGCGAGAATGATCGGCGGATTGTTGGCGAGGGCGCGGGCAATCGCCACGCGCTGCGCTTCTCCGCCAGACAGTTCGGATATCCTTGCTCCGGCTCGATGGGCGATATCCAGCACCTTGAACAGGTCCATGGCACGGGCGGTTGACTCTCTGTTCGACTTGCCGGCCAGCATCGGCAACAGCGAAACATTTTCCGTGGCATCGAGAAAGGGAATCAGATAGGGCGCCTGGAAGATGAAACCGATGCGGTCTCGGCGCAATTCGCGCAGATCGGAAATTTTCCAGTCATCGTCGAAGGTGACGTCACCGCCCAGCGTGATGCGCCCGGCCGTCGGGTCGATCACCGCACCCAGGCATTGCAGCAGGGTGGTCTTGCCGGAGCCGCTGGGGCCGAGCAGGCCGACCACCTCGCCGGGATAGACTTCCATGTCCACCCCTTTCAGTGCCTCCACCGCGCTGCTGCCGATGCCGTAGCGCTTGACCAGCCCCTCCAGCTTGATCGCCGGCTTTTCTGCATGATTAGCCATCAACCGCCTCCAATCGCGGTCGCCGGACTGACCTTGAGCGCGGCGCGAATAGCGAGAATACTCGCCAGCGTACAGATCACGATAGTGATGGCAAAGGCGCGGCCGGCATCGCTCATCTCCAGCAACACATATTTCGGAAAAATCGGCGCCCAGAAGGTCGCCACCGTCTTGCCGATGACAAAGCCGATCACGCCCAGTCCCAGCGCCTGTTGCAGGATCATCGCGACGATCACCCGGTTTTTTGCGCCGATCAGCTTGAGCACGGCGATTTCCTTGATCTTGCCCATGGTCATGGTATACACGGTGAGTGCGACAATGGCGGTGCTCACCACCGTCAGAATCACCAGGAACAGGCCAATTTGCTTGGCCGAGGTGGCGATCAGCTTGGCCACCAGAATTTGATCCATGTCGGCGCGAGTGTAAGCCTGTAGATGCTTCCAGCGCAGGATGTTGTCCGCCACCAGGCGCGCATCCGTGCCGGATGCTACGCGCACCAGTATGGCATTGACGTTATGGTTGGAAAACCGGTCGGCCTCCACCGCGCTGAGCAAGCCGGGTACGCCAGGGCGATTAAACTGCGGGTTGGCAGCCAGCCGTTCACGGTCGCCGACGATGGCGTCGTTATCCTTGAGGAACTGCACTTCCTGGGCATCCTTGAGCGAAATGAACAGCATCGGGTCGCCGCCCGACGACACCATGCGGCTGGTCAGACCCACCACGGTGTATTCGTGGCGACGGATGCGCACCCTGTCGCCGACCTGGAAACCGGTCTTGACGTCCGCCACTGCTTCATAATGGGAGCGTGTCACCGGCCTGCCAGCCACCAGCCGCATCGGCTCGCCTGGCTTGCCCGATTCGAAGCCGGCAATCATCACCCGCACATCCTTGTCCCTGTGCTTCACCTGCATGGTGAGGTAGGCCACGTTGCCCGCTTCAGCCACACCGGGCAAGCCGACGATGCCGCGCCAGGCATCGTCGTGCAGGGTGGATGATTCAGCGTAAGGGCCAAGGGTGTGGCGCTGTACCACCCAGATATCGGTAGCGCTGCCGTTGATCAGAGCCCTGGCATCATCCACCATGCCGCGATACACCCCCGCCATGGTCAGGGTCACGCCGATCAGCAGCCCCAGCCCCAGGCTGGTGAGCAGATAGCGGCCAAAACCGTTGGCGACGTCGCGGTAGGCGAGGTTAATCATGCTGCCTTGCCAGCCTTCACTTTTTTTCCTTCTTCCGGGTCAACCGGGCTGTATACGATCACCGCGTCGCCTGCCTTCAGTCCGTTCAGAATCTGGGTGCGGCCGTCCAGAGTCTGCACTCCGATGGTCACCGGAGAGAACTGCATCTTGCCGGCCTCCACCCGCCACACGCCGTTTTTATTCTGCACCCGCCTGACTGCGGCGCTGGGCACGATCAGCACATTATTCAAAGAGGCCATCTTCACCGTGACCTCGGCCAGTTCGCCGACGAAAATCTCGCCTGGCTTCTGGTCGAAGACGACGTTCACCAGACGTTCCTCGGTCAGGCTGTCGCTCTGGATATCGACCCGTGCCACCCGCCCTTTCAGGACAACGCCCTGGCGCGAGCGCAACACTATTTCTGCCGGAAGGCCCGGCTGAAGGCCGCGCGAACCGGACTGATCCATACGCGCCTTCACCCACAGGCTGGCTGGATCGATCACCCGCAGCACGGCCTGTCCCGCCACCACGGTATTGCCGGGCTCGGCCTCGCGGGCGATGACAATGCCGTCAACCGGGCTGACCAGCTTGAGATTGGCGCGCTGCAGCGCCACGCCATCACGCTCCGATCCGGCCTTGGCCATATCGCGCCGACTGGCTTCCAGATTGGATTTCGACGCATCCAGCGCGGCCTGGGCGATATCCGCGTCGTTGCGCCGCGACTCCGCCGCCTCCTGGCTGACGAAATGCTTCGCCACCAGATCCTGGTAGCGCTGCGCATTGGCTTGCGCCTGTTTGTGGCGGCTCGCCGCTTCCCTGACTTGCGCCTCGGCCGATTCCACATTGAGCCGCGCACGCTGCGCTGCCAGGCCGGCGCTTTTCATGCGTTCGTCGAGGTCGACCGGGTCGATCTCTCCCAACACCTGACCGGCCTTGACGCTGTCGCCATGATCCACCCGCACGCTCAGCACGCGCCCGGCCTGGATCGGTCCTATAGCGTAAGACAAACGCGCCTCCACCGTGCCGATGCCGAATACTGATGGATGCAAATCTCCCATACTGGCTTCGGATGTCTTCACTACCGGCACCGCCATCGGCCCCTGCGTGACGGCGATCCAGGCGACGGCAAACAAGCCGGCCACCACGCCGGCGGGAACGAGATAACGCTTAAAGCCGGCTTTCATAATTTGCCTCGCTTCACTTCAGCTTTTCGGGCATGGCATGAATCTGGAACATGCTGTGACAGCTCACGCAGTTTTGCAGGATGCCCCCCAGTTGTTTCTGCGTATGTTTGGTATCACCCAGGCTTTCCGCATCCATCGCCAGTTGGTCAAAGCCGCTGTGAACAGCAAAGGCGAGCTGCTTGAATTCTTTCGGCAGCTTCGCCTTGAGCGAATCCGGCACGTCATGGGTGGCCAGATTGCCCAGCGGCTTGGTCGCCTGTGCCACGGTTTTCAGATCGTCGCGCGACAGGGCGTCGGTCATGATCTGGATACCATTCAGGAACTGGCGCATTTCCATCAAAATCATCGCACGCTCGGACGGCGCCAGGTTCAGCGCCTTGCGTTCATCCTTGAGGTTGGCATGATCCGCAGCACCGTGCGAATGGTCATCGTTCGCCAATGTCGGCGCCGCCGCCATAACCGTTGCCAGAGTAAAACCCATCAACAGCCATTTGCCCTGTTTCATCATTTCTTTTCTCCTGTTGCGTTTATCAATCGATCCGAGCCCGAATGCCATCCAGGTAAATCGGGAAAACTTTCTTCGCCTCTTCCGGCAAGGAGCGCCGCCCGCCAAATATGCTGGATTGCAGTACCAGACCCTGAATCATGCCTATAAACAAGGTTGCCGCGCTGTCCTCATCCACATCCTGCCGGGCCAGGCCGACCGCCTTCGCCTGTCCAAGCAAACCCGCAATTTTGGCCTCGTAGCCGGTCAAGATTTCCTGAATCAGGAGTTTCAGACGCGTATCCCGGCGCAGCAACTGGTCCGAGAACACCATGCGCGGAATAGCCGGGTGCCTGGCGATGAACGACACATGAGCAAAAAACATTTTTTCCAGCGCATCCAGCGGGTTTGCGCCTTTGGTCGCGGCCGCGTCCACCACCTTCATCAGGCGGCCGCGCACCCAGTGGATCGCTGCCAGCCAGATATCATCCTTGGTCGGAAAATGGCGAAATATCGCGCCCTGGGTCAAGCCCAACGCATCCGCCATATCCTGCGTAGTCACCGATTCAACGCCGCGACTGGCCGCCAGATCAAGCGCTGCCCGAACAATCTCCTCCTGGCGCTCGCCCGCACCCATACGACGTCTGCGCGGTTTTCCCACCTCTTCCGTTGAAGTCATTTCTTCACGCACTCCGCTCGACATAAGATAGTAATCAGTCACTATCTTATCTGGGCGGAAACACGACGTCAAGAATCCTGATATCCCTATTCAGTTACAGATAGGAATGTCGCGGGTTTTTAGAATTGTCCGGTTCTGTAGCACATGAATTGTCCGCTTTTT
>CAYGNO010000169.1:1829-4996 GCA_964351305.1 uncultured Sulfuricella sp. | reverse complement strand
AGAAGTCTTCCTTGCTGCTGGCCACGCTGTTGGTCTTGGGGTTGACGTGACACTCGATGCAGTTTTTCAGGCTGTCCTGAGTAGTGCGTATCCCCTTGCGCATGGTCTCGTCACGCTGATGCTTGAGGAGATTCATGTGGTTGCGACGCATATATTCCGCGTCGCGCACACACTGGTCACCCTTTGCGATCAGCTTGTGACCGCTGTGCGCACCGTGCTCGTTATCTGCAATGGCGGGCATGACCCCAGCCAGAAGCAGGGCAGACAAGGCGACCGCCAGCCAACCCAGTACGCTTCGCCGTTTCGCTGGATTGATCATGTTTAGTCGCCCATCCCCATTTTGATGTAGCCGGTGGGGCACACATCCGCGCAGATATGGCAACCGATGCAACGGGAGTAGTCGGTGTCCACATAACGACCGGTAGTGGCTTGCGTCTTCTTTACTTTGAAAACAGCCGTTTGCGGGCAGTAAACAATGCAGTTGTCGCACTCGAAACACAGGCCGCAGCTCATGCAGCGTTTGGCTTCCGTGACCACCGTCTTGTCGTCCAGCGCTTCCAGACGCTCCTCGAAGTGGCCCAGCACCTGCTCTGCGGTCAGGGTCACGAAGCTGCGCTTGTTGCGCGGCGTAGTCATGAAATGGCCGAGGAACAGGTCCGTAGAGGGAATGACGTACTTGTCGGAGCGGTTCTCGAAGTTGTGCACCGCGAACTTGGCCTTGTCTGTACCCCAAGTCCCCAGATCGATCTCCTTGGCGAACCCCTCCTCTTTTTTGACCTCTTCCTTGTTGCGGGTGTGGTACTCATCCGGAGCCAGACCCACTTCTATTTCCTTGCGCAACAAATCGAAGTAGGCGACGTCCACTTTGGGCCGCCTGCCCAGATCTTCACCTTTCAGGTAATGATCAATGCTGTCGGCTGCGATGCGACCATGGCCGATAGCGGTGGTCAGCAGGTGCGGACGGAGCACGTCGCCACCGACAAAGACGCCTTGCTGGCCGGGCACCTGATAGTGCTTGTCGGCACTGATCAGGCCCTTGCCGTTATCGAAGCCCTCCAGACCGGTGAAATCCACCGCCTGGCCGATCGCGGAGACGATCAGGTCGGCCGGGATGTCATATTCGGTACCTTCCTTGATGACCTGCTTGCCGCCCACGGTCTCCAGCACTGCAACGCGCAGCGCTGTCGCACGTCCATCCGCGCCGACCACCACCGACACCGGGGTAATGTTGCCCTTGATTTCAATGCCCTCGGCCAGTGCTTCTTCGACCTCATGCTTGTTGGCGTTCATCTTCTCGACCGGAGCGCGCGAGCACAGCACGACTTCGGCGCCTTCCTTGGCGGAAACCTCGGCGACATCGTGGGCGACCTGACCGGCAATCACGTGCTCGGAACGGTCGGTCGGGTTGGTTGCCTTGATGTGGCCCAAACGGCGCGCAACAGTCGCCACGTCGATGGAGGTATCGCCGCCGCCGATTACCACCACGCGCTTGCCGACGTGCTGCAGACGCCCATCATTGAAGGCGCGCAGGAAGGCCATGGCGGTCACGACGTTAGGCGCGTCGGCACCGGGAACCGGCAGGGGACGGCCAGCCTGAGCGCCCATGCCCATGAAAATGGCGTCATAGTCTTGCTTGATCTGGTCGAGCGTGATGTCCTTGCCGATATGCACATTCAGCTTGACCTCGACGCCGAGGTCGATGACGCGCTGAATTTCGGCATCAAGCACCTCGCGCGGAGTACGGAAGCCGGGGATGCCGTAACGCATCATGCCGCCCAGCAACGCATGCTCGTCAAAAATCGTGCAGGAGTGGCCTTTCAGTGTCAGGTGGTACGCAGCCGACAAACCGGCAGGACCGCCGCCAATGATCGCCACTTTCTTGCCTGACTTCTGGACGCCTTCCGGCACGGAGAATTTCAGGTTGTTCTGGATTGCATACTCGCCGAGATAGTGCTCGACCGAGTTGATGCCGACGAAATCGTCCACTTCATTGCGGTTGCAGCCGGATTCGCACGGTGCCGGGCAAACACGGCCCATTACCGAAGGAAAAGGATTGGCCGAGGTCAGGCGGCGCCATGCGTATTCCTGCATCGGTACGCCGCCGACAGGCTTTTCAACACCACGCACGATGTTGAGGTAGCCGCGAATATCCTCGCCGGCCGGGCAGCTACCCTGGCAAGGTGGCGTGCTCAGCACGTATTCCGGGCACTTATGGGAAGCGTCGGCCTCGAAAATCTTGTCCTGCCAGCTGCGCCACTGGGTTTTGCCTTCCTTGTAACGGCGGAAGGTCCGGGCTTGATTCTTGTTCATCTCTTCAGGTGAAACTGACATTTGCTAATCTCCTAAAAAACACAAGTAGGGTGGGAGCGGCGTCCTCGCCGCGATACTATCGGCCCGAGGCGGGCCTCCTACAATTACTCTTCTTTATTTTCCAACAGGATGGCCGTACTCACCAGTTGGTGAACGCCACCCACCATGCTCATATCGAAACCGTAAAAAGGCACAACCTTGACGAACTGCGCCTTGCAGATCGCGCAGATCAACGCCAGGAAATTGACCTTGTTCTCCTGAACCACGTTGTTGAACGCCTCCATGCGCGGCAGTGCGCCCTTGACGCGTATCTCCATCAGGTCGTCGGTCAGAATGCCGCCACCGCCACCGCAGCAGAAGGTGCTCTCGCCGATGGTTTCCTCGGCCATGTCGTGGTAATTGTTCACGACTGCCTTGATGACTTCGCGGGGGATAATAAATTGTCCGCCCGGGATATCGCCCATGCGTGAACCGCGAGCCACGTTACACGAATCGTGGAAGGTGACGACCCTATGGTCGTTCAGGCTCTTGTCGAACTTGAGCTTGCCCTGCTTGATCAGATCGTTGGTGAACTCGCAGATGTGCTGCGGCGCCGGGTAACGCGGATCGAGCTGCTTTTGCAGTTCAATCGAGAACGGGTCTTCGCCGCCCGCGCCGACACCGACCAGGGTATTCCAGAAGCTATAAGCAACACGCCAGGCATGACCGCATTCGCCCACGACAATACGCTTCACTCCCAACTCCAGGGCCGCCTCGCGGATACGCATAGCGGCGCGGCGCGTATTCTCATAGCTACCGATGAACATGCCGAAGTTGCCGGCCTCGGAGGCCTTGGAGCTCAGCGTCCAGCTGATGCC
>CAYGNO010000169.1:0-1729 GCA_964351305.1 uncultured Sulfuricella sp. | reverse complement strand
GGGACTTCAATATAGCCCGTGAGCTTGGGTACCTCAAATTGTGGAGCAGCCACTGTCCCTCCTGCTTCTGTTAATTAGCGCTTGCTGCGTTATTCCGACTTCGATCCTGGGCCCACATCAAACTTCGTTGCCCATGGGGCGATATGGCGTCGCTCGCGTGAATCATCGGTTTGATTACGGGTGGGGCTAAAGAATACTCCCGGCGCATGCAGCAGCTTGCTGATCGGGAAAATCACCATGAGCAAGGCCACCAGGCTCAAATGCACCAGCAGCACCGGGTCGGCGGGGAGTGGCCGCAGGTCGAAAACCATCAGGCCAAGGAAGAAATCCTTCACCGCGACAATATCGGTATGCGCGACAAAACTCATTCCCAGTCCCGTCAGGCCAATACCGATCAAGAGCAGCAACATCAGATGATCGGAAGGCGTCGAGATGTAGCGCACACGGTCAACCAGGAAGCGACGTGCCCACAGGCCGCCAAGACCCGCCACCATGGCGAAGCCGGCATACATGCCGAAAGGCTGGGCCCATACCACCCAGAACCAGACCGGATCGGTGAAATAGCGCAAATGACGCAAAACGACGAGTAGCAGCGAAACATGGAAGAGCCAGCCGAATAGCCAGATCCATTTGTTCGACTTGAACAGGCTCTCAAAAAGCGCCACTTCGCGCGCCATCCGGAACACCACCCCACCCGTCGTGGTCGGTGCAGGCGTAGTCGGGATTTTGAGGGGCGCAGGCGTACGAGCGTAGCGGTTAATTTTAACCGCCAGCCCGCCTACCAGCATGGCAGTGGCTGCGTAGAAAATGCACGCATACAGCACGGTCAGAAATGACATGAAACATCCCCCAGTTATGGCCACCAGCATTCATCTGTCAGCCATCAGCATAAATCGGTAAAACTAGCGATCCGCAATCGGCTTCAGCCCAGAGCCAGGCTGACAGCCGAAAGCTGACCGCTGATTGCTGCTTTAGATACAGCCAGTCGGCTTTGGCAAACCGGCAATCTTGCATGCCTGCTTAGCCGGGCCGTATGGGAACAGCTCATACAGGTACTTGCTGTTGCCCTTTTCAGGTCCCAATTTCTTGCCAATAGCTTTGGTCAGAACACGAACGGCTGGAGCGATCTGGTAGTCGTTATAGTACTCACGCAGGAAGTTGATCACTTCCCAGTGTTGCTCGGTCAGGTCGACCTTCTCTTCCACCGCCAGGTACTTGGCAGCTTCCTCATCCCACTCGCTCAGATTAACCAGGTAACCTTCTTCGTCGGTTTCGTAGGTCTTGCCGTTGATTTCAAAGCCCATGTTTCTCTCCTTAAATTAAAAAACCAAATTACAACCAGGACTGGACGTTTTTGTTTTCCGCCACTAAATCCACGAAACCCGGGTAGTCAACCTGCTTGATGCCGTCGATCACGGTGTCCTGCATGCCGCGCGCTTCCAGATCGGGCCACAAGGCATAAACATGGATGTCTTTAGCCATTGCCGCCTTCATCTTGCTCTCGGCTGTGCTGCCCTTGGTCACGGCATACACGCCATCTTCGACCAACAGAATAGTGGAACCCTTCTTGGCCATACGCAGACAAGCGTCCAGCGTATTTCTCTCGGAAGGTGATTTATTCACGATATGCAACATTTTCGCCCCCTAATCAGAAACTCATGACGACGTCTTGCTCGTCCATGAGCGTCGCCATTTCTTCGGAAGTCAGCACTTCCACGTCGACTATCAG
>CAYGNO010000168.1:0-5020 GCA_964351305.1 uncultured Sulfuricella sp. | reverse complement strand
GGCCCTCACCTCAATCCTCTCCCGCAAGCGGGAGAGGAGGCAAACGAGAAGGGCGCTTGCTTTGACCTGCTATGCTCATCCGCCCTACATTCGGAGCGAATCATGATCAAAATTGTGCAAAACCCATCTCCGGTGTCGGAAGCCATGCTCGCCAAGGCATCCCATGTGCTGTTCGTCATGCCGAAGTCGAAAAGCCTTGCCGTGACCCTGCCCGGAGTCGATACCCTGCGGGCGCGCCTGGCGCGCCGCCATATGAAGCCGGAAGAGCTGGCCAAGACACCCTTGAGCGGCGACCTGGAACCGGGCGCGCTGGCGGTCTGGGTAATGCTGGATGCCAAACAGTCCACATTCGAGCGGCATACTTTGATGCGCAAGGCGCTGATGCCATTGCTGGATGAGTATCCCAAGGAAATTGCCATCGTCGTCTTGGGCGGCGCGGAGGAACGTCGCCTGGCCGCTGAAGCGGCAATCTATGCGGCCTTGGTCAACGGCGCCGTGCTGCCGCAGCGCAAGAAAAAGGACGAGCGCCGCTCGCTGCAAAAAATTTCCCTGCATGGTTACAAGGCCGAAGACGGCTTTACCCTGCTGCGCGGGCAGGCCGCAGGCAATGAGCTGGCGCGGGAGCTGACCATGTTGCCCGCCAACGAGTTGACGCCGGGACTGTACCGCGAACGCATCCGCAAGCTGGCCAGGGAGAATGGCTGGAAATGCGCTGAACTTGACATGAAGAAGCTGCGCAAGATCGGGGCGGGGGCGTTCGTTGCAGTGGCCCAGGGCAGCAGCGAGGACGATGCGGCCATCGTCCATCTGCGCTATCGCCATCCCGAAGCCAGGAAAACCATCGCTCTGGTCGGCAAGGGCATCTGTTTCGACACCGGGGGGCATAACCTCAAGCCTGCCCGCTACATGCATGGCATGCACGAAGACATGAATGGTTCCGCCGTCAGCCTGGGCATACTGCTTGCCGCCACCCGCGCCCATCTTCCGCTGAATATCGACTGCTGGCTGGCGCTGGCGCAGAACCACATCAGCCCCAAGGCTTACAAGCAGAATGATGTGGTGACCGCGCTCAACGGCACCACCATAGAAATCATCCATACCGACGCCGAAGGGCGCATGGTGCTGGCCGATACCCTGACCCTGGCGGCGCGGGAGAAGCCCGACCTGATCGTCGATTTCGCCACCCTCACCGGCAGCATGGCGACCGCGCTGGGGTCGCGCTACAGCGGCATCTTTTCCAACCGTGAAAAGTTTGTCGAACAGGCGGTTGCCGCAGGGAAGATTTCCGGCGAACGGGTCTGCGCCTTCCCGCTCGACGCGGACTACGAAGAGGGGCTGGACAGCCAGATCGCCGACATCAAGCAGTGTTCCCTCGAGGGCGAGGCCGACCATATCCTGGCGGCGCGCTTCCTGATGCGCTTCATCGAGGACGCGCCGTGGCTGCACGTCGATCTTTCTGCCAGCAATTGCAAGGGTGGCCTGGGCGCGGTGGCGTCGGATGTCAACGGGTTCGGCGTGGGCTGGGGAATGGCGCTGTTGCGCGGTTTGAAATAAGAAAGCCGGGGAATGGGTGACTCCCCGGCTTTACTTGGCGTACAGCTAGCCCTGGCGTTTGTCCCAGGCAAAACGATTGAAGCGCTGCCAGCGATTCTGTTTGTCTGTCAGTTTGTTGGCGGGGTTTTGGGTCTGTTTGCGGCGCAGCGCTTCCCGCTTCTCCGCCAGTAGTTTGCATAATAGATCGTTGGCTTTCATCGTCTAAGTATAGATTTTCTCGCCACCCATTTCCGCACTTCTTCCAGCGCCAGCATGGCGAAGGCGAAGGGGATGACGAACAGCCAGACATTCAGGCCGATCGGCGCGGTGCCGAATGCCAGGTTGCCCCAGGGCGTGTAGTCGATGGCCAGGATCAGGGTAATTTCGGCAGCGACACCCCACAGGATCAGCCTGTTGCCGAGCGGCCCCTGGCTGAAAATAGATTCCGTGCCGCTGCGGCACAGGAACACGTTCATCGCCTGCATCACGATGATGGCGGTGAGGGTGGCGGTGGTGGCCTGCAAATAGAGGGGGTCGAGTGGCGAAAGTATCTCGCCGTAGCGCCACCCGCCACCGTTGAGTACGAGGAAGAACGCCGCCATTGCCGCTGCCGCTTCAATTACACCCAGGAACAGGTAGGCGCGCGCCACCAGCGGCCAGTTGAGCAGGCGGTCATGGCGGGCGCGCGGCGGCTGCCGCATCACGCCGGGATGCGGCTTCTCCATCCCAAGCCCCAGCGCCGGCAGCATGTCGGTGCCAAGGTCTACTGCCAGAATCTGGATGATCGTCAGCGGCAGCGGGATCTTGAGCAGGGCGAAAGCGAGGTAGGGCACTATCTCCGGGATATTGGAGGTGAGGATATAGGCGAGGAACTTGCGGATGTTCTCGAACACCGCGCGGCCTTCCTCGATGGCGGCGACGATGCTGGCGAAGTTGTCGTCGAGCAGGATGATGTCGGCCGATTCGCGCGCCACGTCGGTGCCGGAGATGCCCATGGCGATGCCGATGTTGGCCTTTTTCAGCGCGGGCGCGTCGTTGACGCCGTCGCCGGTGACGGCGACGATTTCCCCTTTCTTTTGCAGCGCGGTGACGATGCGCAGCTTCTGGTCGGCACCGACCCGGGCGAAAATGATTTCCGGCGCATCCAGCGCGAGCTGCAGCTGGATGTTGGAAAGCCGCCTCATCCCCTCGCCGGTGATGACTGTTGGCGACTCGCTCCGCACCAGGCCGATTTCCTGCGCGATGGCCAGTGCGGTATGGGGGTGATCACCGGTGACCATGATGACGCGGATGCCGGCGTCAAAGCATTTGCGGATGGCGTCGGGCACTTCCGGGCGCGGCGGGTCTTCCAGTCCCGCCAGGCCGAGCAGGGTCAGGCCACACTCCAGATTCTCCGTGGGTTCATTTTCTGTTATGGCGCGGCGGGCCAGAGCGAGTACGCGCAGCCCCTTGCTGGCCAGGGTATCCTGCGCAGCCGCGAAGCGTTCGCGCAGTTCCGCGTCCAGCGGTAAAAGTTTGCCTTCAATCAATGTCTGGGTGCATAGGGGAAGCACCGTTTCCAGCGCGCCCTTGGTGTAGAGGGATAGTCCCGTGGATGTCCGGTGCAGGGTGGAGAGCCGTTTTCGGTCGGTGTCGAAAGGGATTTCATCCACCTTTGGATCGAGGGTTGCTTCCGGTAGCGCCTGCTGCGCCATGCGTACCAGCGCGATTTCCATCGGGTCGCCGAGAAGTTCGGTAGTACCGTTTGGGGCGGTAGGCAGGAGGTTGTGGCACATCAGCGCGGTGTCGAAGAAACTCCGGTAGCGTTGCGACAACGCCGGCTGGCTGTTCAAATCGGACGCGGTCAGGAATCTCCCGGCAAGGAACACTTCTTTTACCGCCATCCGGTTCTGGGTGAGGGTGCCGGTCTTGTCGGTGCAGATCACGGTGGCGGAGCCGAGCGTTTCTACTGCCGGCAGGTGGCGCACCAGGGCATTGCGTTTGGCCATGCGCTGGGTGGCCATGGCTAGCGCCAGGGTGACAGTGGGCAGTAGTCCCTCGGGCACGTTGGCGACGATGATGCCGATGGCGAAAATCAGGCTTTCCCAGAAAGGGAGCCCGACCGCCTGGCCAATCAGGAAAAAAATTACACCGAGCAGGCTGGCCAAGCCGGCTACCAGGCGGCTTACGCGCGCAATCTCGCGCTGCAATGGGGATGGCGCTTCCCTCGCAGTCTGGGTCAGGTGGGCGATTTTGCCGAATTCGGTATGCATGCCGGTGGCGAACACTGCCGCCCGTGCCTCGCCGGATACCAGCGAGGTGCCGGCGAGCAGGACGTTGCGCGCAAGGAGCAGGTCCTCCTCCTTGCAGGGTTCGGTATTTCTGGCTTTGGGCAGGGATTCTCCGGTGACCGTGGCGTTGTTGACGCGCACGCCGAAAGCCTCGACCAGCCGGCAGTCGGCGGGGATGTCGTCGCCTGCCTGCAAGATAAGAATGTCTCCGGGAACCAGTTCGACGACCGGGATTTGCTTGATGATTCCGCTACGCAGCGCCATTACCTGGTGTGGCAGAAGGTTTTCCAGCGCGGCCAGGGCTTTCTCGGCGCGGTATTCCTGCCAGAAGGAGAAAATTCCGTTGATCAGGATCACGCCGAGTATGGCCCAGCCCAGCATCGCCATGCCCTTGCCGGGGTCGCTGAATTCGGCGACGAAGGCCAGCGCCGCCGCCAGCCACAGGATCAGGGCGAAAAAGTGGGTGAACTCCTTGAGGAAGCGCAGCGCGAGCGGCTCTTTCCCGACCCGCTCCACCCGGTTCGGCCCGAACTCCTTGAGGCGGCGCGCGGCTTCGCGAACAGGCAGCCCCTCGGGGCGGCTGTTGAGACTCCTGATTGCTTCTTCGGCAGTGAGGTGGTGGATTTTCATGGCCAAAAGCCGGTTATGAGCACTTATGTTAAACTTTAGCAGGTTGATTTTTCGAGATGAGAAAATGTCCGGCAATACCCTCGGCAAACTTTTTTGTGTGACCTCCTTCGGCGAAAGCCACGGCCCGGCAATCGGCTGCGTGGTGGATGGCTGCCCGCCCGGCATGGCCTTGAGCGAGGCGGATATTCAGGGCGAACTCGACCGGCGCAAGCCCGGCACTTCGCGCCACGTGACGCAGCGACGCGAATCGGACACGGTGGAAATCCTCTCCGGCGTGTTCGAGGGCAAGACCACAGGTGCGCCCATCGCCCTGCTGATCCGCAACGAGGACCAGCGCAGCAAGGACTACGGCAACATCGCCGAAACCTTCCGCCCCGGTCATGCCGATTACACCTACTGGCATAAGTACGGCATCCGTGACCACCGTGGCGGCGGGCGCTCCAGCGCGCGTGAAACCGCAGTGCGGGTGGCAGCCGGTGCGGTGGCGAAAAAATGGCTGAAGGAGCGTTATGGCGTGGAAATTCGCGGCTACCTGTCCCAGCTCGGCCTGATAGCGGTGCCATTCAAATCCTGGGATGACGTAGGCG
>CAYGNO010000167.1:0-5026 GCA_964351305.1 uncultured Sulfuricella sp. | reverse complement strand
CCGGCCAGGAAGCGCGCTTCGAGCAGATTGGTCTGGACCGTGATGTCCTTCGCTTGCTCCAGGCATTCGGGCAGGGTACGCACGCTGTGGCCGACTTCCAGGCCGATGTCCCAAAGCAAACCGACGAGCTGCTCCAGTTTTTGTCCGAGTGGGGCATCCGGATTCGCCGGGAGAAGAATCAGCAGATCGATGTCGGAGCCGGGAAAAAGCTGTTTGCGACCGTAACCGCCAACGGCGATAAGCGCGCTGGCGGGAGGCAAGGATAACTGTCGCCAGATGGTCTGGAGCAGCTTGTCCACCAGCCTGCTGTGGCCGCGCAGGAGGGCGGCGGCATTGCCTTTCGCAAGATAAGCCTGGCGCAGCTCATTCCTGCCGTTCTGGAGGGCTTCGCGCCAACGCGCTATATCTAGTTCCGGTGGAGGGTGAGTCATCTAGCTGATAAAATCGGGCTTCTTGGGCGAACCGGCGGACAGTGTCAAGACTTCGTGGCCGGTTTCGGTGACCAGGACGGTATGTTCCCATTGCGCCGACAGGCTGTGATCCTTGGTCACGATGGACCAGCCGTCACCGAGCTGGCGGATATATCGCCGACCGGCATTGATCATCGGTTCGATGGTGAAGATCATGCCGGGAGCCAGTTCTGCGCCGGTTCCGGGCTTGCCGTAGTGCACAACCTGGGGTTCTTCGTGGAAATTTGCGCCGATGCCGTGCCCGCAGAATTCGCGTACAACGCTGTACCCATTGCTCTCGGCGCGCTGCTGAATGACATGGCCGATGTCGCCCAGGTGGGCGCCTGGTTTGACTGCGGCGATGCCGAGCCACATGCATTCGTAGGCGATTTCACACAGACGTTTTGCCTGGATGGAAGGCTCGCCGACGTAGAACATGCGGCTGCTATCCCCATGATAGCCATCCTTGATGGTGGTGACGTCGATATTGACGATGTCGCCGGATTTGAGCTTCCTGTCGCTGGGAACGCCATGGCAAACCTGATGGTTGACGGACGTGCAAATGGACTTGGGGTAAGGGTGGTGGCCGGAAGGGGCGTAATCCAGCGGGGCGGGTATGGCGTGCTGCACGTTTACAGTGTAATCGTGGCAGAGCTTGTCCAGCCCGTCGGTGGTGATTCCTGCCTTGACGAAGGGGCCGATATAGTCGAGGAGTTCGGCCGCCAGCCTGCCGACGATGCGCATTTTTTCAATTTCTTCAGGGGTTTTGATAATGATGGACATGTCGCCGTTGATCGAATTAAATTGCGGTCAGTATATCAAATTACCGGGAGTCTCAAGATTTGGAGGAAACGAATGAGATTGATAAAAGCATTTTTATTCTCTGTGTTATTGCTGCAAGCGGTCTTGCCTGTTCATGCAGGCGGACATTCGGCGAAACCTGTTCACAAGGTGGTTTTTCAGGTGAGCGACAATGAACCGCAAAAGTGGTACCTCACCCTCAGCAATGCAAAAAACGTGCAGCTAGAGCTGGGCGTAAAAAATGTGCGAATCGAAGTGGTGGTCTACGGTCCCGGCTTGGACATGGTGCTGCTGGAAAGCGAGATGGCCGAGAAAATCGATGAGGCTACCAGCCGCGGCGTGAGGATAGTGGCTTGCGAGAACACCATGATCGGTCGCAAGCTCACTCGTGCGGACATGTATCCGTCCGTCAGCTACGTCAAGACGGGGGTGGCGGAGCTGATGAAACGTCAGCGCGAGGGGTGGGCTTATATTCGGCCTTGAGCAATGGCGGTCAGGCATGATAGAATCACCAGTTAAATTTTATGGCCAACTGGCTTGAAAATTTAAAACTTCGCACATCCGCTTAACGTACAGGGTGCCCGGCTAGCCGGGTGGTATCGGGCGGGTGGAGGCATAACCCTTACTAGGAGCAGCAAAATGTCAGTGACCATGCGTCAGATGTTGGAAGCGGGCGTCCATTTCGGACACCAAACCCGTTACTGGAACCCCAAGATGGCGCCGTTTATTTTCGGCGACCGCAACAAGATCCACATTATCAACCTGGAAAAAACCCTGCCGATGTACCAGGACGCGATGAAGTTCATGCGCAAACTGGCTTCGAACAAGGGCAATATCCTGTTTGTCGGCACCAAGCGCCAGGCTCGTGAAATCCTCAAGGAAGAAGCAGAGCGCGCGGGTTGTCATTTCGTGAATTTCCGCTGGCTCGGCGGCATGCTGACCAACTTCAAGACGGTCAAGCAGTCCATCAAGCGTCTGCAGGAAGTGCAGATCATGCTGTCGGAAGAGAACATCGGCAAGCTGGCCAAGAAAGAAGCATTGCTCCTTCGCCGCGAACTGGACAAGCTGGAACGCAGCCTGGGCGGGATCAAGGATATGGGTGGCCTGCCCGATATGATTTTCGTGATCGACGTAGGCCACGAGAAGGGCGCGATCACTGAAGCCAACAAGCTGGGTATTCCGGTGGTTGGCGTGGTGGATACCAATAATTCCCCGATTGGCGTGAATTACGTTATTCCCGGTAATGACGACTCTACTCAGGCCATCCGGCTGTACGTCAGGGGCGCCGCCGATGCGGTTCTGGAAGGGCGTAGCCAGGCGATCCAGGAGATCGTCGGCGAGGAGTTCGTCGAGGTAGAAGAGCAGGCGGCTGAGTAATCGGTCGGCGAAAAAGGGGCTTCGAGCCCCTTTTTTGTGCCTGGTTTGATTTTAACCCGGATCGTTCATTGGGATGCCCGTACCTGTAGGAGCGCCGCCCCCGGCGCGAATGCGGTCTCAAATCGCGGCGAGGGCGGCGCTCCTACAGTGGTTTTGGCGCCAATGGATATCCGGATTTAATGGCGCGTGTGCGGCAACTGCCGCCGGTTGCGCCGATTCAAGTATTTTGCAAGGAGTTTGAAAATGGCGGAAATCACCGCAAGCATGGTGAAGGACCTGCGTGAATTGACCGGCCTCGGCATGATGGAGTGCAAGAAGGCGCTGGTTGAGGCCGAAGGCGATATCAAGGCGGCTGAAGATGCGTTGCGCATCAAGAGCGGCGCCAAGGCCGGAAAGGCGGCCAGCCGCATCGCGGCGGAAGGCGTGGTGGCTAACTTCATTAGCGCCGATCGCAAGACCGGCGCTCTGGTGGAAATCAACTGCGAAACCGATTTCGTCGCCAAGAATGATGATTTCAATAACTTCGCCAGGGAAGTGGCTCAGGCCGTGGCGCAACAGAATCCCGCTGATGTCGCCGCTCTGTCCGCGATGAAACTCGCTTCAGGCAGCACCATTGAGGAAGCACGCCAAGGCTTGGTGATGAAGCTGGGTGAGAATACCACCGTGCGCCGCTTTGTTCGCTACAGTACGGCTGGCCAACTGGCCGCCTACCTGCATGGCACCAAGATCGGCGTGCTGGTCGATTTTACCGGCGGCGAAGAGGCGCTGGGCAAGGATATCGCCATGCACATCGCGGCCAGCAAACCGGTTTGCGTTTCTCAGGAACAAGTGCCTGCAGACCTGCTCGCCAAGGAGCGTGAGATTTACACCGCCCAGGCGGCCGAAAGCGGCAAACCTGCCAACATCGTCGAGAAAATGGTGGAAGGCCGGATCACCAAGTACCTCGCCGAAGTGACCCTGGTTGGACAGCCGTTCGTCAAGGATCCCGACATGACAGTTGAAAAACTGTTGGCTTCCAAGGGCGCCCAGGTTAATGCCTTCCAGATGTTCGTGGTGGGCGAGGGTATCGAGAAGCGCAGCACCGATTTTGCCGCTGAAGTTGCGGCTGCCGCCAAGGTGTAATCTCTATGGCCACCCCCAAGTACAAACGCATTCTGCTCAAGCTTTCCGGCGAAGCGCTGATGGGCGATGACAGCTACGGTATCAACCGTGATGTGATCGACCGCATCGTTTCCGAAATCGGCGATGTGACGCGGCTTGGGGTGGAAGTCGCGGTAGTGATCGGAGGCGGAAATATTTTCCGTGGCGTGGCGCCTGCGGCTGCGGGAATGGATCGTGCCACCGCCGACTACATGGGCATGCTGGCCACCGTGATGAACGCTCTGGCGCTGCAGGATGCGATGCGGCGCGCCGGTCTCATCGCGCGCGTGCAATCGGCGCTGACCATCGAACAGGTGGCGGAACCCTATATTCGCGGCAAGGCGTTGCGCTACCTGGAAGAAGGCAAGATCGTGATTTTCGGTGCGGGCACCGGCAACCCATTCTTTACCACCGACACCGCCGCAGCATTGCGTGCCTCCGAGATGGAGGCGCAAGTGGTGCTGAAGGCGACCAAGGTGGATGGCGTTTATTCGGCAGATCCGAAGACCAATCCCGATGCGACGCGCTATGACCGTGTCAGCTTCGACGAGGCTATTGCCAAAAACCTCAAGATCATGGATGCCACCGCGCTGGCGCTGTGCCGCGATCAGAAAATGCCGCTGTGCGTGTTCAGTATTTTCAAGCATGGCGCGTTGAAACGCGTAGTGCTGGGCGAAGATGAAGGAACGCTGGTCGAGTGTTAGTTATGTTGGGTGGGCCCGTTTTTGTGCCTACGCGGTGTACCGGGTTTATTTCCGCGTGGGCAAAAGAGCGTTGCCCACCCTACCAGGAAGGATTCTTGACATGATTGCAGACGTAAAAAAATCAGCCGAGCAAAGAATGCAGAAGAGCCTGGAGGCTCTGAAGGTGGACCTGGGCAAGGTGCGCACCGGGCGCGCTCATACCGGGATACTCGATCACGTGATGGTCGATTACTATGGTTCTCCTGTGCCGATCAGCACGGTTGCCAACATCAATTTGATCGATTCCCGCAACATCGGTGTGACACCATGGGAAAAGAAAATGGTGGGCGCTGTCGAGAAAGCGATCCGCGACTCAGACCTGGGTCTTAACCCCTCCAGCCAGGGCGATCTGATCCGGGTGCCGACGCCGGCCTTGACGGAAGAGCGCCGCAGGGAATTGATCAAGGTCGTCAAGAACGAGGCGGAAAACGCCAAAGTGGCGGTGCGCAATGTGCGGCGCGACGCCAATGCAACGCTCAAGGATCTGCTGAAGGATAAAGCGATCAGCGAGGATGA
>CAYGNO010000166.1:0-5057 GCA_964351305.1 uncultured Sulfuricella sp. | reverse complement strand
GGCGCATGCTCGCGGCTTGAGCCGCAACCGAAGTTCTCGCGCGCCAGCAGGATTTGCGCGCCCTGATAGCGCGGTTGATTGAGCACGAAATCCTGGTTGAGCGGACGGTTGCTGCAATCCTGTCCCGGTTCGCCGTGGTCGAGATAGCGCCACTCGTCGAACAGGTTCGGGCCGAAGCCGCTGCGCTTGATCGATTTCAGGAACTGTTTGGGGATGATCGCGTCGGTATCGACGTTGGCGCGATCCAGCGGCGCCACCAGCCCGTCCAGCCGGGTAAATTTTTCCATTTACTTGACTGCCTTCTGGATGGCCTCGCCGCCCTTCTCGATATCCTGGCCGACGCCGCGCACGGTATTGCATCCGGCCAGCGCAAACATCATCCAGATGGACAGCAATGCAATCAGTTTCTTCGCCATGGCGATCTCCTTAACGTGTTGTTACAGCCAATCTCGAATATCGACAAAATGCCCGGCAATCGCCGCAGCCGCAGCCATCTCCGGACTGACCAGATGAGTCCTTCCGCCCGGCCCCTGCCGCCCTTCGAAGTTGCGGTTGGAGGTGGAGGCGCAACGCTCGCCCGGCTCCAGCCGGTCGGCATTCATCGCCAGACACATCGAACAGCCGGGGTCGCGCCATTCAAAACCCGCCTCGATAAAAATCTTGTCCAGGCCTTCCGCCTCAGCCTGCTGCTTGACCAGGCCGGAGCCCGGCACCACCAGCACCTGCATGACGTTCGCCGCCTTGTGCTTGCCCTTGGCGATTTTCGCCGCGCCGCGCAAATCCTCGATCCGGGAATTGGTGCAGGATCCGATGAACACCTTGTCCACGGCAATCTGCGTGATCGGCGTATTCGCCTGCAGGCCCATATAAGCCAGCGCCCGTTCCATGCCGGAAC
Source organism: uncultured Sulfuricella sp. (assembly GCA_964351305.1). Lineage (GTDB taxonomy): Bacteria > Pseudomonadota > Gammaproteobacteria > Burkholderiales > Sulfuricellaceae > Sulfuricella. The sequence continues at coordinate 4,162 of CAYGNO010000166.1, read as the reverse complement.
GCTTGACCGGATCGGACTCCTGCGCCGGATCGGGCACCTTGTCGTCCACCGTGACCACCATTTCCGGCGACGTGCCCCAAGTCACGCTGGGCTTGATGGCGGCGGCGTCGAACTCGACCACCGCATCGAAATGCGCGCCCTCGTCGCTCACCAGCGTGCGCCAGTTGGCTACTGCCTTGTCCCACAGCTCGCCCTTGGGCGCGAAGGGACGGCCCTTGATGTAATTGATCGTGGTGTCGTCCACCGCCACCATGCCGGCACGGGCGCCCGCCTCGATCGCCATGTTGCACAAGGTCATGCGCCCTTCCATGGAAAGCGCGCGGATCGCCGAGCCGGCGAACTCGATGGCATAGCCGGTGCCGCCCGCTGTGCCGATCTTGCCTATCACCGCCAGAGCGATGTCCTTGGCCGTGGCGCCCTTGCCCAGCGCCCCCTCCACCCTGACCAGCAGGGTTCTGGATTTCTTCTGCAGCAAACATTGAGTGGCGAGCACATGCTCGACTTCGCTGGTGCCGATACCATGTGCCAGCGCTCCGAATGCGCCATGCGTGCTGGTATGCGAATCGCCGCACACCACCGTCATTCCCGGCAGGGTCGCGCCCTGTTCCGGGCCGATGACATGCACGATGCCCTGGCGCACATCGCCCATCTTGAATTCGGCAATCCCGAAACTGGCGCAGTTGTCGTCCAGGGTTTCCACCTGAAGACGCGAAATCGGATCGGCGATGCCCTGGGCACGACCGGTAGTCGGCACATTGTGGTCGGCCACCGCCAGGTTGGCGCTCAGGCGCCACGGCTTGCGCCCGGCCAGGCGCAACCCCTCGAAGGCCTGCGGGCTGGTCACTTCGTGCAGCAAGTGGCGGTCGATATAAAGCAGCGTAGTGCCGTCCGACTCGGTGTGCACCACATGGGACTGCCATAGCTTATCGTAAAGGGTCTGTGCGCTCATGGCTGACTAAAGACGGCGAAAAACGGAAATTATGGCATATTTCTTGGCAAATCGGATAGTTGGCAAAGGGAAAGAGTTGGGGTTGAGTGATTGCAGGGTGCCCCATACGCACCCAAAAACAAATAAAACCGTCTACCTCCAGCACAATTGTAAAACGTAGCGTTACATGCTACATTGCAAAGCATGATCAAAAGCTTCCGGCATAAAGGCGTCCAACACTTTTTTGAATCAGGCGGCAAGGCCGGCATCCAGGCGCAACACGAGAAACGGCTGCGTTTGCAGTTATCCCGCCTGGACGATGCCAGGCAAGCCGAGGACATGGACGCCACAGGCTGGAAGCTGCATCGGCTCAAGGGCAATTTGAAAAACCACTGGGCGGTATGGGTCGATGGCAACTGGCGGCTCGCCTTCACCTTTGAAGGCGAGGATGCAATCCTGGTGGACTACCAGGACTATCACTAGGAGGCGACAATGGCGCGAATGTTCAACCCGCCCCACCCGGGCGAAATACTGCGAGAATTTCTGCCGGAAGGCATGACCGTGGAGGAAGTCGCGCGCCGGCTCGGGGTATCCCGCGTACAACTTTCGCGCGTACTGAACGGCCGCTCAGCAATCTCTGCCGAAATGGCGATCCGCATCAGCTTATTGACCAGCACCACCCCGGAGTCCTGGCTCACGGGGCAGATGAAATGGGACCTCTGGCAGATATCGCAGAATCCCTTGCCACCGGTGGAACCATTTCAGCACGCGGCCTGATAGCAAATAAAGCAGCGAAGCGGAAATGACCAAACCATTCGCGAGCAACCCCCTGATTGCACAAGGGCCGCCCCTAACGAAATACAAAAACCACTGCAAAATTTTTCGGCAACCTACAACCTCAACTTCCACGCCACCAACCCGAACGCCGCCAAGGCAAAAGCGGCGGCAATCGTAAACGTCACATCCGGCCCCAATGTTTCCCAGGCCATGCCGCTATACAACCCGCCCAGCGTCCCTCCCGCACCGAACGACACGCTGTTGTAGAGCGCCTGCCCCTGGGCCTGATGCCGGCCCTTGAAAAAACGATGCACCATCTCCACCGCCGCCGAATGATAGGCGCCGAAGGTGGCGGCGTGGAGCAACTGGGCTACCACGATCACGACGATCCAGCCGACCCCCCAGCCGATCATCAGAAAGCGCAGCACTGCGAGGGCGAGACTGGCCAGCAACACCTGGCGCAGCGACACGTTGCGCAGCAGGCGCGGCATCCACAGGAACACGCCGATCTCGCACACCACCCCGAGCGACCACAGCAGCCCCACGCTGCTCTTGGCATAACCGTGATCGACCAGGTAAATCGAGTAAAAGGTGTAATAAGCGCCGTGCGCCGCCGCCATCAGGAAGCCGGCGCCGATGAAGGCCAGCACTTCGGGGCGACGGATGATGTGCCAGATCGGCAGATGGTCGGTGTGATGAGGCAGCACCTCCGCCTCCGGAATATGGCGCGAAAACAGCAGCAACGCGGCCACGATACCCAGCACTGCCCACAGCAGCCAGCGAATCTCGACGTAATCGAACAGATAACCCAGCCCGATCACCGCAATGATGAACCCGACCGAGCCCCACAGCCGGATGCGCCCGTACTTTGCAGTTTTCTCGCCGAGATGGCTGAGCGTGGTCGCTTCCACCAGCGGCAGGGAAGCACTCCAGAAAAAGCTCATCAGCGACATCGCCACGAACAGCCAGGCAAAGCTGGAACCGAAGAACACCGGAATAAAGCTCAGCAAACTCAAACCGACAGCAATCTGGACGATGGCAACACGCTTGCCGGCACGGTCGGCCACCCAACCCCAGAAATTGGGCGCAAAAATCCGCATCACCTGCAGCAGCGACATCAGCACGCCGATCTGGAACGCGTTGAATGCCAGCGATTTGAGATACAGCCCCCAGAACGGAGCCATCGCGCCGACAAAGGCAAAATAGAAGAAATAAAAACCGGAGAGACGCCAGTAGGGAAGGGAACGCATGGACGGAATTTTAACACGCCGCAGAGGGGTGAGGGGTGAGGGGTGAGACTTCTACCTCTCCCCGCCGGGCATATCCTCCCGCGCCCGCATGAAACTGGCGAAGCGGGGAATGCCGCTGCCTTCGTTCAGTCCGATATGGCGATACGTCACCCAGCTTCCCGGCGCGGGAGGGTTCCGGCGTTGCTCGTCGGAAAAACCCGTTCCGATGCGGAATCGCAACCCCGCCGCCGTTTCCACCAGCAAGGCTCCGAGCACACCCTGGTGCCTGCCCTTGCCCGGCAGATGCGCGATGACCCTCGCTTCAGCATCCTGGTAGGGTTTCAGCTTGAGCAAGTCGTCGCTGCGCCCGGCCTGGTAGAGGGACGCAGCGCGATGGAGCATCAGCCCTTCACCTCCATTCCTGACGACCCGGTCGAACGCGGCTCGCAATCCGGCCCGATCGGCCACCCTGAACTGCTCGACCGGGCGCACCCAGGGCAGCGCAAGCCCGGCAAGCAGGGATTTCAGCGCCGCGTATCGTTCAGCGAAAGATCCCGGATGTCCCGGCAGATCGAATACCATGAAATGCAACGTGTGCCAGGCTGCGTCATCCGGCGTCTGTTGCCGCACGATGGAGACTGCACTGGTAAATTTTCCGCGTCCGACCCACAACTCGCCGTCCAGGGGGAAATTCGGCCATCCCGCCGTGAACCAGCCCGGCGCCTCGATGCGCTCCCCGCCGCGCGTCAGAAGTTTCTCGCCGTCCCAGTAACCGCGTACCCCGTCCAGTTTTTCGCTGACCAGATAGTCGGCCAGCGGCGTGTCGCTGCGATAGACATTCGCCAGCATCACCGGTGGCGGCGGAAAATCCGCCGCGCGAGCCACGGGCGACTGCATGAGCAACTGAAAGAATAAGGAGAACAGTACCGGCAAGACCCAAGCACGGCCGCGCAGCACAACTCCCGCGATGCGCGTCCCCCCTCTCATGGAGAGAACGGATCCAATCCGCGCAGGGCGGAAAAGTGTAGGCTGGGGTAAGCGTAGCGCACCCCAGCATGAATGCCAGCAAAACCGCTGGGGTTCGGTTCCCTCACCCCAGCCTACGCAACACCTGGAATGCGCGGCGTAGCGCAAATCACATCGGCATTCTGGGCGCGGTGGCGCAGGGCGTGATCGATCAGCACCAGCGCCAGCATCGCCTCGGCGATGGGCGTGGCGCGGATGCCGA
>CAYGNO010000165.1:0-5064 GCA_964351305.1 uncultured Sulfuricella sp. | reverse complement strand
AGGCGACGCCGGGAATCGGTTCCAGCACGTTCTTGACGCTTTTCACGCAGCCCATGCAGGTCATGCCTTTGACGGTGAGAATTGCTTTTTCCATTTTTTTCTCCAAATTGGGTTGGTAATGGGTAATGGGTGAGGGGGCATCACCCATTACCTATTGCTCATCACTCGACTCCCGACTTCCAGCGTTTCAGCAGCAGCGAGTTGCTTACCACCGACACCGAGCTCATTGCCATCGCCGCGCCTGCGATCACCGGGTTCAACATGCCCAGCGCCGCCAGCGGAATGCCCAGCACATTGTAGATGAAAGCGAAGAACAGGTTCTGGCGAATTTTTTTCAGGGTGGCGCGGGACAGGTCAATGGCGTCGGCCACGCTCGTCAGGTCGTTGCGCATCAGGGTAACGTCGGCGGTTTCGATGGCGACGTCCGTACCGCTGCCGACGGCGAAACCCACATCCGCTGCCGCCAACGCCGGCGCGTCGTTGATGCCGTCGCCGGCCATGCCGACCACTTTTCCCAGAGCCTTGAGTTTGTCGATTTCTGCGGCCTTGTCCTGCGGTAGCACTTCCGCGAGGTAATGGCTGATGCCTGCCTGCGCGGCGATGGTGCGGGCGGTGGCGGCATTGTCGCCGGTGAGCATGACGACCTCGATGCCCATCTCCTGCAATCGTGCCACGGCGCTGGCCGAGGTTGCGCGCAGGGTATCCGCGATGGCGAGGTAGCCGACGATATTTTCTTCGTCGCTGAGGGCTACCACGGTTTTGCCTTGTTGCTGTAGACGGGCGACAATGCCGGCGCTGATTATTAGCCCCTGCGCCATGAGGAAGGCGGGGGAGCCGAGCCGGCAGAGCCGGCCACCGATCTCGCCCTGCACGCCCTTGCCGGTCACGGCGGCGAACCCGGTGACGGCTCCCGGCGCAATTCCCTCCCCGGCGGCGCGGTCGGTTACCGCCTTCGCCAGGGGATGCTCCGATCCCTGCTCCAGGGTGGCGGCGAGGCGGAGCACTTCTTCAATACGGGTGTTTCCTGCCGGAATGATGTCGGTGACCACGGGGCGGCCTTCGGTCAGGGTGCCGGTTTTGTCCACCACCAGAATGCGGATTTTCTCTGCCTGTTCCAGCGCTTCCGCATTCCTGATCAGGATGCCCGCTTTCGCGCCGTTTCCCGTGCCCACCATGATCGCTGTGGGGGTGGCAAGGCCCAAGGCGCAGGGGCAGGCGATCACCAGCACCGCCACGGCGTTGATCAGCGCTGCGGTGAATTCGCCGCCCAAGCCCCACCACAGGGCGAAGGTGGCGAGGCTGACGGCGACCACCGCCGGCACGAAAACGCCGGAAATAACGTCCGCCAGGCGTTGGATCGGCGCTTTCGAGCCCTGCGCCTGCTCCACCAGGCGGATGATGCCGGCCAGCACGGTATGGCTGCCCACGCCGGTGGCGCGGCACTTCAGCATGCCTTCCTGGTTCTGCGTGGCGGCGAATACTTTCGCGCTAATGCCTTTTGCCACTGGCAGGCTTTCGCCGGTAAGCATGGCTTCCACCACGCTGGAGCGGCCTTCGATCACCTCGCCGTCAACCGGGATGTTCTCGCCGGCGCGGACGATGAACACATCGCCGACCTTGAGGCTGGCTGCATCGACCTCGACGATTTCGCCGCCGCGCTCGATTCGAGCGGTTTTCGGCTGGAGTTTGACGAGTTCCTCGATCGCCGCCGAGGTGCCCGCCTTGGCGCGCGCCTCCAGCAGCTTGCCCATCAGCACCAGGGTGATGACGGCTGCGCCGGCCTCGAAATACACATGCTGATCCAGGCCGAACAAGGTGACAACGGCGCTGAGGAGGTATGCCATGCTGGTGCCGAGCGCCACCAGCACATCCATGTTTGCGCCGCCTCCGCGCAAGGCGTGCCAGGCACCGGCATAGAAGCGCTTGCCCGCCCAGAACTGCACCGGCGTGGCGAGCAGCCATTGCAGCCAGCGCGGCAGTAGCTCTACATGCTGACCGAAAAGCATCGGCCCCATCTGGGCCACCAGCGGCAGCGTAAGCACTGCGGCAATCCAGAAAACGCGCAGTTCCTTCCGGTACGCAGCGGCACGCCGCTGCTTTTCCTCCGCGCGGCTGGTGCCGATCGATTCGTGAGCGCCGTAGCCGGCCTGGCTCACTGCGGCAATCAGCGTTTCCAGCGTGGCCGCGCCCGGCGCGATGCGGATTCTGGCTTTTTCCGTGGCGAAATTGACCGTGGCGCTGACGCCGTCGATCCTGTTCAGCACTTTTTCGATCCGTGTGGCGCAGGCGGCGCAAGTCATGCCTTCCAGTTCCAGAACCACCTCCTGATCGGGCACGGAAAAGCCGGTTTTCTGGATGGCTTGCACCAGTTCGGCGGGCGAGGTCAGCGCCGGGTCGAATTCGATGCTGGATTTTTCGCTGGCGAGGTTGACCGCGGCTTTTACGCCGGGCAGTTTGTTGAGGTTCTTTTCGAGACGCGCAGAACAGGCCGCGCAGGTCATGCCGGCGATCGGAAGTTCAATATGCTGGGGGGAGGAGGGGGCGGTCATATTCGATTGGATTTTACATCATCCAATAAATTCCGCCGCGCCTCCTCGCTGAATTGGGCTAACTAATTGCGCACCAATGCGCCATCGACGATTTTTACCTTGTCGCCGATGGCGAAGGCCGGCGGGGTTTCCTGCGCCATGGTACGGTGGTTGCCATCATCCATGCGGATGGTGATTTCGTAGTGCTTGGTGGTTTTGACCTTTTTCTCGACCTGGTGGCCGGCATAGCCGCCGCCAACAGCGCCGGCGATGGTGGCGATATCCTTTCCGGTACCCCCGCCGACCTGGTGTCCCAGCAGTCCACCCACCACGCCGCCTGCAATCGCGCCCAGGCCGCTGCCTTCGCCTGCCTGCTCGACAGTGCGGATGGCGGCGATGGTGCCACAGTTGCCGCACGTGGGAGCCTGTGATTTTTTAGGGCTCTCCTCGGATGCTGCCGCCCTGGCGCTGGGCTTGTCGGAGATCGGCTTGCGCGCCGGTTTCGCGGTGGATTTTTCTTCTGCGGTGGATTTGCCGGCGCTATCGGCCGTAGCGCCGGTTTGCGCCGTCATGGCCGATTGGGGCGGCATTGCGGTGCCGCCGGTTGCCTTGCCTGGTTCGGCTGTCGCACTTGCCGCTGGCGGAGCTTCGGTTTTGGCGTCCCGGCCTGGAATCAGCCCGGTCATGGCGCCGATCCCTACGATGCTGGCGATGATCACCGCGATGGATGCGGCGATGACGAAGGGGCTGGTTTTGCTGGTGGGTTCTGACATGACGAAATTCTCCGGATAGTAGTAAAAATCGTGCGCCGACTATTTATGCATAGTCGAATGGTTGGCGACAAGCAAGCAACTTTAAATGGGCGCTGAAGGAGATAACGTTTGTAAGTCATGCCCGGTTATTAAATGCCGGTAATAAAAAAGGGCGCCCCGAAGGGCGCCCTATGGCCACCAGTTGCGGCTTGAGTCAATCTTCCCGCCGCATCTGCGGGAACAGGATCACGTCGCGGATGCTCGGGCTATCGGTTAGCAGCATGACCAGGCGGTCGATGCCGATGCCTTCGCCGGCGGTGGGCGGCAGTCCGAATTCCAGGGCGCGGATGTAATCGGCGTCGTAGTGCATCGCCTCGGCGTCGCCGGCTTCCTTCTGCCTCACCTGCGCCATGAAGCGCTCGGCCTGGTCTTCCGGGTCGTTCAGCTCGGAGAAGCCGTTGGCGATCTCGCGGCCGACGATGAACAGCTCGAAGCGCTCGGTAATGCCGGGGGCGGCATCGTTGCTGCGCGCCAGCGGCGAGACTTCGGCCGGATAGTCGATGATGAAGGTCGGCTGGATTAGCATCTGCTCGGTGGTTTCCTCGAACAGGCTCAGTTGCAGGCCGCCGACGCCGTCGGTGGGGTGATGGTCGGCGCCCATTTTCTCCAATTGCGCCTTGAGGAAGGCACGGTTGTTGAGTTGTTCGTCGGTGAAGCGCCCCGGATGGTACTTGTGGATAGCCTGGGTGATGGTGAGGCGGTCGAAAGGCTGGGCCAGGTTGATGGTATGGCCCTGATAGGGCACCACGGCATGGCCGAGCACCGCCTTGGCCGTCTCGCGGAACATCTGCTCGGTCAGGTCCATCATGTAGCGGTAATCCCGGTACGCCTCGTAGAATTCGATCATGGTGAATTCGGGGTTGTGGCGGGTGGAGAGACCCTCGTTCCTGAAATTGCGGTTGACCTCGAACACTTTTTCGAAGCCGCCCACCACCAGCCGCTTGAGGTAGAGCTCCGGGGCGATGCGCAGGAACAGTTCCATGTCCAGCGCGTTGTGGTGGGTGCTGAAAGGCTTGGCCGAGGCGCCGCCGGGGATGGGGTGCATCATCGGCGTTTCGACTTCGAGGTAGCCGCGTTCCACCAGGAAATTGCGTATCGTCTGGATGATCTTCGAGCGCACCAGAAAGGTCTTGCGGGTTTCCTCGTTGGTGATCAAGTCGAGGTAGCGCTGGCGATATTTCGCTTCCTGGTCGGTCAGGCCGTGGAATTTTTCCGGCAACGGACGCAGGGATTTGGTCAGCAGACGCAGTTCGGATACACGCACCGACAGCTCGCCCTTGTTGGTCTTGAACAGGGTGCCTTTGGCAGCGATGATATCGCCCATGTCCCAGTGCTTGAAGGCTTCGTGGGTCTCGGCGCCGGCGCCTTCGTCGTTGATGTAGAACTGGATCCGTCCGCTCATGTCCTGCACCGTGGCGAAGCTGGCCTTGCCCATCACGCGCTTGAGCATCATGCGTCCGGCGATGGCGACGCTGACGTTTTCCGCTTCCAGCGCTTCCTTGTCCTTGTCGCCGTGAGTGGCCAGCAAATCACCGGCCATATCCTTGCGGTCAAAGTCGTTGGGGAAGGCGATGCCTTGCTCGCGCAGTTTTTTCAGCTTGTCGCGGCGCTCGGCGATGAGCTGGTTTTCATCCTGGGGTAGGGATGCGTTTTCTTGTTCGGACATTATCTTAAACTCCCTGTTTCAAACTGGCGCTGATGAAGTCGTCGAGGAGGTCGCCGTC
>CAYGNO010000164.1:0-5073 GCA_964351305.1 uncultured Sulfuricella sp. | reverse complement strand
GGGTAACCGCTAGAACAAAAAGTTTGCTGCGAAACTGCTACAACTATGACTGTCCAAGGTGATGGACCTTTAAATTATGAAAACGCGTGAATTTTAAGCGCCACCGGCTACTTCTGTCAATTTTGACACATCAGGCTAGGGCGCCTGCACCTGGTTCATTCGCGCCAGGATAATGCCGGTTTTTCTTTCCAGGCCGCGTGCATTGCGGTGGCTGTCATAATAGCGCGGATTGGGCACCATCGAAGCAAGCCTGGCAGACTGCTCGGCGGACAGAGCGGACGCGCTGGTCTTGTAGTAATGGCGCGCGGCCGCTTCGGCGCCGAACACGCCGTTGCCCCATTCGATGACATTGAGGTATATCTCCAGGATGCGGCGCTTGCTCATCATCTTTTCCAGCATCACCGTGATCACGGCCTCTTCGGCCTTGCGCCAGAATACCTTCCGGGAAGAGAGAAACAGGTTCTTGGCCAGCTGCTGGCTGATGGTGGAGCCGCCTGCGACGATCTTGCCCTTTTTCAGGTTCTTTTCGTAGGCCTTCTGGATGCCCTCCCAGTCGAAGCCTTCGTGGTCGAGGAATTTGGAGTCTTCGGCGGCGATCAGGGCGCGCTTGAGATTGTTGGAGATGCGGCTGTACGGCACCCACTGATGGCGCAGCTCGGCATCCGGCTTCTTGCTTTGCAGCACTTCCAGCCGCTGCTCCATGAAGGCGCTGGCAGAGGGGTTGTGGTCCACCCACCACCAGACGTGGGCGAATATCCACAGCTGATAGATCAGCACCACGGCAACGAACAGGGCGATGCCGCGCCACAGCCAACGCCACAATAATTTCAGCATCTTGGTTTATCGCCACAAAAAGGCACAAAATTCACAAAAAAAATCGTCCTCTCAAAAAATCGGCCGCCGGCTCCAGTTCTCTTGTGCCTTTTGTGCATCTTTGTGGCTATGCCTTTTTCAGTAGTTCAAGCAGCGACTGCGTCTGTGGCCGCACGCCGCGCCACAGGGAAAACGATTCCGCCGCCTGCTCGACCAGCATGCCGAGGCCGTCGGCCAGATGCGCCGCGCCGTTGGCCTGCGCGAACTGCAGAAAGGGGGTCAGCCCCTTGCCGTACATCATGTCATAGGCCAGCGCCCCCGGCGCGAAGATGCCCGACGGCAGCGGCGGCAAAGCATCGCTCAGGCTGCTGGAAGTGGCATTGATGACGATATCGAATTGATGTTCGCCCACTCCTGCATAGTCACATGCGGTTACAGTGGTGAGGCGGTATCTATCAGACCGCTCAACTTTCTTTTGGAATGCGGTAGCCTTGTCCAAAGTCCGGTTCACAATGACGAGGTCAGCCGGTTGTTGATCGAGCAAAGGATTCAGTACGCCGCGAGCCGCGCCGCCGGCGCCCATCAGCAGGATGCGCTTGCCTTTGAGTTCGAAATCAAGATTGTGCGCGATGTCTCGCACCAATCCGGCGCCATCGGTGTTGTCGCCGAGTATCGCGCCGTCCGGCTCGAACTTCAGGGTGTTGACCGCCTCCGCCAGGCGCGCGCGATCGGTCAGGCGGGTTGCCAGATTCCAGGCTTCCTGCTTGAAGGGAACCGTCACATTCAGCCCCTTGCCGCCTTCCGCCTGGAATTTCCTCACTGTTCCGGCAAAGCCCTCCAGTGGCGCGAGAATTGCCATGTATGCCATATCCTGGCCGGTCTGGCGCGCGAACTCGGTGTGGATCAGCGGGGACTTGCTGTGGGCGATGGGGTTGCCGATAACGGCGTAACGATCAGTCATGAATATTTCACATTTTAAGGACGTCGAATTATAAGGCAAAAGCCCCATGATTTGCGTATCATAACGTCCCGAACCCATTGCTTCTTAATCCGAATATTCCCGATGCCCCACCACCCTGCCCAACCGCACACCGAAACCCACCCTGATCGGATCGGGCGCTTTCAAGCCGCGCAAAAGGTGACCTGGATCAGCGTCGCGGTGAACGTGGTGCTGACCGTGCTGCAGATCGTCGTCGGTCTGTTCGGCAAATCCCAGGCCCTGGTCGCCGACGGCCTGCATTCCCTGTCCGACCTGCTGTGCGATTTCCTGGTGCTGTTCGCCAACCGCCATGGCGCGCGCGACGCGGACGAGGAGCATCCCTACGGCCATGCCCGCATCGAAACCGCCACCACCCTGGCGCTCGGGCTGATTCTGCTCGGCGTCGGTGGCGCCCTGTTCTGGGGCGCGGCGATGCGACTGCAAGACCCCGCCGCGCTGCAGAAAGTCCACGTCGCCACGCTGTGGATCGCCATCCTGACCCTGGCCGGCAAGGAAGCGCTGTTCCGCTACATGCTGCATGTCGCGCGCAAGCTGCGTTCGCAGATGCTCGAAGCCAACGCCTGGCACGCCCGCTCCGACGCCGCCTCGTCGCTGGTGGTGGTGGCGGGCATCGGCGGCAACCTGCTCGGCTTCACTTCGATGGACATCCTGGCTGCGGTGCTGGTTGCGGTCATGATCATGCGCATGGGCTGGAAGCAGGCATCCCAGGCGATTTCCGAATTGATCGACACCAGCCTGGACAAAAGCGAAGTGGAAGCGATACGCGCAACCCTGCTAACCACCCCTGGCGTTCAGGGCGTGCATGAGTTGCGCACCCGCCGCATGGGCGACCGCGCACTGGTGGACGCCCATGTGCTGGTAAACCCGCGCATCAGCGTCTCGGAAGGGCACTATATCGCCGAAAGTGCACGTACCCGCGTACTCAAGCAGCACCATGCGCTCGATGTCATGGTTCACATCGACCCGGAGGACGATTCGTCGGCCAAGCTCAACCAGCACCTGCCCAGTCGCGAAACCTTGATTGCCCATCTGGAACAGCGGCTAGGGCAGGCGCTGCCCAGGCATGAAAAAGTGGCATTGCATTATCTGGATGGAAAGGCGGAAGCCGAAATTTTCCTCGCCAGAGATGTCAGCCGCGAACAGATCGCCGCGCTCAAAACCACCATCGCCGACCTGCTCCAGGATGACCCATTTTTTGCCGCCATTCATCTGCACCAACGCCATGCACCATAATGGTGCAATCTGCGCCCTATTCGCACAATTCTGGTGCAAATCAAAACAAGCAGGTCAAAACCAGCGCCTTTCACCATTGCCCCTTCTCCCCTGTGGGGAGAAGGTTGGGATGAGGGCGCCCCCCAGCAGGCTTGCCTCACCCCAACCCCCTCCCGCTCGCGGGAGGGGGAGCAAACGTAAAGGGCATTTGTTTTGATTGGCAGTTATGGCACAATGCTTTTTTTACGTTTTTGCTTGGCATGTTTCATGCTAATTTTCCTCCCGGCAGCAAAAACTCAGAATTCGAAGTAATTTTTTGCAAACTTTAGATAGTTAGGAGATAAAACATGGCGGTCGCCGACGTTTTGAAAATGATCAAGGATAACGACGTTAAATTCGTTGACCTGCGCTTTACCGATACCCGCGGCAAGGAACAGCACGTATCCATTCCATCCCACGTAGTGGACGAAGACTGGTTCGAAAGCGGCCACGCCTTCGACGGCTCCTCCATCGCCGGCTGGAAAGGCATCCAGGCTTCCGACATGCAGTTGATGGCCGACCCGGATACCGCCAACATGGACCCGTTCTTCGACGAATCCACCCTGATCCTGTCCTGCGACGTGGTGGAGCCTTCCGACGGCAAGGGCTACGACCGTTGCCCCCGCTCCATCGCCAAGCGCGCCGAGGCCTACCTGAAATCCACCGGCATCGGCGACACCGCCTACTTCGGTCCAGAGCCAGAATTCTTCATTTTCGACTCCGTCACCTGGCATGCCGACATGTCCGGCGCCTCGGTCAAGATCGCATCCGAAGAAGCCGCCTGGTCTTCCAGCGAAGCGTTCGAAGGCGGCAACGTCGGCCACCGTCCCGGCATCAAGGGCGGCTACTTCCCGGTTCCTCCCGTCGATTCCTTCCAGGACATCCGCTCAGCGATGTGCCTGGCGCTGGAAGAAATGGGCGTGCCGGTCGAAGTGCATCACCATGAAGTAGCGACCGCCGGCCAGTGCGAAATCGGCACCCGGTTCAGCACCCTGGTGAAGCGCGCCGACTGGACCCAGATCCTGAAATACGTGGTGTTCAACGTGGCCCATGCCTACGGCAAGACCGCGACCTTCATGCCCAAGCCCATCGTCGGCGACAACGGCTCCGGCATGCACGTGCACCAGTCGATCTGGAAAGACGGCCAGAACCTGTTCGCCGGCAACGGCTACGGCGGCCTGTCCGAAACGGCTCTGTTCTACATCGGCGGCATCATCAAGCATGCCCGCGCCCTGAATGCGATCACCAACCCCGGCACCAACTCCTACAAGCGTCTGGTGCCAGGTTTCGAAGCTCCGGTGATGCTGGCCTACTCCGCCAAGAACCGCTCCGCCTCGATCCGCATTCCGCACGTGGCCAACCCGAAGGGCCGCCGCATCGAGACCCGTTTCCCGGACCCTTCCGCCAACCCGTACCTGTGTTTCTCCGCTCTGCTGATGGCCGGCCTTGACGGCATCCAGAACAAGATCCATCCGGGCGAAGCCATGGACAAGAACCTGTATGACTTGCCGCCGGAAGAAGAGAAGCTGGTCCCGACCGTGTGCTCGTCGCTGGATCAGGCGCTGGAATACCTGGACAGGGATCGCGAGTTCCTGACCCGTGGTGGCGTGTTCTCCAACGACTGGATCGATGCCTTCATCGAGCTGAAAATGGAAGAAGTTACCCGCTTCCGCATGACCACTCATCCGGTCGAGTTCGCTATGTATTACAGCCTGTAATTCCTGGCGCAATAGCTCAAAAGGGCGGGTTACCCCGCCCTTTTTTATTTGCCTGTCAACCTATTCATCTCCGCTGACGTTGATAAAACTTGGCTAATCCCTTAATCTGAACCCATCCCAATTATTGAATCGCCTTATGAGAACCAAGCTGCTGATTTTTATTTCGCTATTCCTGGGGCAGGCCGCCCACGCCGACATCTACATGTCGGTGGATGAAAACGGCCGAAAAACCTATACCAATTTCCCCAAAAAAGGCGCCAAGAAGCTCAATCTCGATCCACTTTCCTCGAT
>CAYGNO010000163.1:0-5306 GCA_964351305.1 uncultured Sulfuricella sp. | reverse complement strand
GCATTGCTTTGAACCAGGGAAACAGCCAAAACAAACTTTAACCACGAATGAACACGAATGTTCACGAATACACACGAATACTCTTGGGAGCAATCCATGACCCCCCGTGTTTATACGTGGACAATAACTGTCGCGGATATTCGTGGAAATTTGTGTTCATTCGTGTCATTCGTGGTGGGTATTTAAGCTATGGAAGAAACAGTCGGCGCCCTCTGGCACAAGCTCATCACCGGCGCAGCGGAGAAACGCTACCCGCAGGAAGCAGTGACGCTCGAAAGCATGAGCAAGACCGCCGGCATCTTCTTCCGCGCCCTCGGCGGCGATAGCGGCCTCAGCGTCAGTGCCACCGGCGCGACCGAACATGGCGCGCACCGCAGCCTGCTACAGCGCATTGCCGGCAGCGGCGAAAGAGCCGAGCTGACCTGGCTCGACGAAGACACCCTGCGCCTGCCGTCGGTACTCGACATCCTGCCGCAGCGCAGCCTCAACCGCGATCTTTACCTGTGGCTGATTGCGCTGGCGGCAGTGGACAAACCTGGTCGCCCCGCCTGGGTGGTGCGCAGCCAGCAGGCCACCTTGACGGTATTCGATCGCTTCCCCGGCATGCGCTCGCGCTACTTGCGCCTGGTCGAGGCCATCCTGCCGCTGCGTCCCGACCCGGCCAGACTGCCGGAAGACGAAGCCGCCATGGAGCAGGCCATTCGCGCCGCGCTGGCCGACCCGGGCAGCGTGGACAAGCTGCCGCGCGCCAGCCGGCCGCCGCATCCGGTGCATCTGTGGCTGCACCCTAACCCGCCACGCACATCGCCGGTTCAAGCCGGCGGCAATGCGCCCCCATCCGGCGAGCCGCAGCAGGAAGGCGACGGCAAGAGCAAGAAAACCGACGACTCCAAACGCCGCCAGGCCGAACGGGTGGACATGCCGGACAACAAAAACCCGTTCATCCTGTTCTTCCGCGCCGAAAGCATTTTCAGCTGGGCCGAATACGTCAAGGCCAACCGCCCTACCGAGGATGACAGCGACCCCGGCGCCGACCCGGCCGCCGATGACCTCAACCACCTGAGCGTGGCGCAGGACGGCAAAAGCGTCGCCTCGCGCCTCAGGTTCGACCTCGACCTGCCCTCCGCGGCACAGGACGACATGCCGCTTGGGCAGGGCATCCTGCTGCCGGAGTGGCATTACAGGAAGCAGATCCTGCAGCCCGACCACTGCTGCCTGCAGCCGATGATCGCGCGCGAAGCGCCGCCCTGTCCGCTGCCTCACCACCTCGCAGCCACCGCGCGCCGCATCCGCAGCCAGTTCGAGGCGCTGACCCCGGCGCGGGTGTGGATCGGGGGCCAGTTCGACGGCACCGAGCCCGACCTCGACGCTTGCGTCCAGTTCACCGCCGACCGCATGACCGGTCACGCCGCCGAGCGCGGCCTGTACCGCGCCCACCACTACCGCGACCGCGACCTGGCCTGCTTGATGCTGGCCGACCTGTCGCTCTCCACCGATGCCTGGGTCAGCGATACCGCCCGCGTCATCGACGTCATCCGCGACAGCCTGTACCTGTTCGCCGAAGCACTCTCCGCCACCGGCGACCGTTTCAGCCTGTACGGCTTTTCCTCGCTCAAGCGCGACAACGTGCGCTTCCACGTCCTCAAGGAATTCGGCGAGAAATACAACGCCGCCATCCGCGGCCGCATCGCCGCCATCAAGCCCGGCTATTACACCCGCATGGGCGCCGCCATCCGCCACGCCAGCCAGCTCCTGGCGAAACAGCAAGCGACGCAAAGGATTTTGTTCATCCTCACCGACGGCAAGCCCAACGACCTCGACCAGTACGAAGGGCGCTACGGCATCGAAGACACCCGCGTCGCCCTGCTCGAAGCGCGCCAGATGGGGCTGCGCCCGTTCTGCGTCACCATCGACGAAAAGGCCGGCAGCTACCTGCCGCACTTGTTCGGCATCGGCGGATATGTTGTAATCAGGAAACCATCGGAACTGCCGAAACAACTGCCGCTGCTGTATGCGCAGCTGACGCGTTGACAGGAGCCATGCAGGACTTCCAGCCGTGGCAAAAGTTTTTTTGTTAACCGCTTTTAGGGCGCGCCATGCACCTGACCCGCTACACCGACTATTCCCTGCGCACCCTGATCTATCTCGGCACGAGACCGGAAAAGCTCGCCACCATCGGCGAAATCGCCGCCTATCACGACATCTCGCGCAACCACCTGATGAAAGTGGTGCACCAGCTCGGCGCAAACGGCTATATCGACACCCTGCGCGGCAAGGGCGGCGGCATCAAACTGGCGCGCCCGCCGAATCAGATCGTGGTGGGCGACGTGGTGCGCAGCATGGAAGAGAACATGGACATCGTCGCCTGCTTCCAGCCCGACTTCAGCGCCTGCATCCTGGCTCCCGCCTGTCGGCTGAAAACCGCCATGAGCGAGGCCCTGCAAAGCTTTCTTGCGACGCTGGATCTGTATACCCTGGCCGATTTGATCGGTGCGCCACAGAAAGACATGAAATCAAGATGAACGAAGAACGTCTGGTCGATATCGAAATAAAACTTTCCCGCCAGGAAGATACGGTCGAGGAGTTGAACAAGGTGATCTGCCGGCAACAAAAAAAGATCGACCACCTCGAAGCAATTTGCGAAACGCTGATCCGGCACGTCAAGGAATTATCGGACAGCGCAGCCGAACAGCGTACAGCGAACGAACCGCCTCCCCATTACTAGCCCGGCTGCCCATCCGACCTTGGCCGCCAATACTTGGCCGCATATTTGACGAACCAGGGAACAAAGCAGGCGAGCCAGACCGCAGCGGCAAGCAGGTAGAAGTGGCCTGCCGCCGCCCCGGCCAGCGGCAGGTCGCCGCCGATGCGCGCCAGTGCGGCGAGCTGGAACCCCCAGAACAGCGCCCAGGTGGCGCTATCCGCCTCAAGTTCCGCGCCGGAATGGCCCAGCGTAACGCGCGAGGCCATGCCCAGCACCATCGAGCCGAACAGGCCGATGGTAAGGGCATGTAACGGCGCGAAACCCAGCATGACGACGCCGGCCAGCAGCGCAAGGCTCTGCACTGCATACAGCGCCAGCGCGACAGAGACCCAGGCAAAGCCGACATGCAGCACTGCCAGCAAACGCACCTCGAAGCTGCGGCGCAGCTGCCAGTGCCAGCTCAAATACATCGTCTGCGCCAGCAAGGGCAGGTCGAACAGCCACAGCCAGGCGTTCCAGCCCAGGATTTCCAGCATGCCGTGACCATAAGCGCACCCCAGCATCACGCCGAGCGCGCCTGTAGGCCGGACGATTCGGTAGTTGTCCAGGACCCGGCTGGAAAAGAACGGAATCATGCGGTGGCAGACGGTGAAAAAGACCGGCAGCAGCAAAAACCACACCCCGGCCTTGAGGGAAAACAGCGCGAACAGGGCGTTGCCGGTCACCAGCCAGAGCAGGAAGGCAAGGATGCCGACCCAGCCCATGCCGAGGGCGACGCTGGTGATTCTGGGGTGCAGCTTGTCGGGGTGGCGGGCGGTGAGCAGCACGTCGAGCAGAGCATAAAAAGCCAACCCCCAGCCGGCGAGCATCAGCACCAGCGCGACGATCAGCAGCCCTTTTCCGGCCAGCAGGCCGATGTAGAACAGCAGCACGCCGCACGCCAGCAGCAGGAAAGCCGGCACATAGCGGCGCGGCGGTATCTTAGTACCGTTCATCCAGTTGGGATAGACGGTCATCAGGAAGCCGAAAATAAAGAAGGGGAAGAAACCGTAAATCATCAGGAAGCCGTGCGCCCAGGTCGCCGGTATCGTCCAGACCGGCGCCAGCCAGGCGGAAGTATGGCGACCGATCAACTCGGTCAGCCACCAGGCGATAACGGCCAGCCCCTGTACCGCGCCAGCCAGGAACATCATGCGATGGGGCGCGGCGGAAAACGTGCGCCAGGCAGTATTAACTTGCGACATTGTCAGCCTTGATTCAACCGTAAAACGCTATTTTACCCCGGTTCCGACCGGATGGCCGCGATTGGCTCACCAAAAGCAGGCGCATCCAGGCGACAATCTGCCAGATATATTGCAGAATAGCGTTGTATAACGAGTCTCCCGTTTTTTCACACAGCCAGGCAGCGAGTGCCTCCCTGAAAACAACATGAATCAGGCCATACAGAAAATAGACCGATTTGAAGTGATCCGGATTCTGGGCAAGGGTGCGCAGAGCGTGGTTTATCTTGCTTACGATCCCAAGCTGCAACGCGAAGTGGCGATAAAAACCCTGCATTTCGCGGAACAGAAGAACCGGCAGAGCGAGATTCAGGCGCTGATCCAGGAATCGCGCACCGTCAGCAAGCTGCGTCACCCCAACCTCGTGCCGATTTTCGAGGCCGGGGAATACGATGGCGATCCTTATCTGGTGTTCGAGTATGTCGAGGGGCAGACCCTGGCCGATCTGCTGCGGGAAAGGGGGGCTCTACCCGCCGCCGAGGCCATCGGCATTATCGGCCCGGTGCTCGAGGCCGTCGCCCACGCCCACCAGAACGGCATCATCCATCGGGATCTCAAGCCCTCCAACATCCTGATCAGCCCGGAAGGCATCCCGCGGGTCATGGATTTCGGCATCGCCGAACGCATCTCCGACAAGCCCGGCGAGCACAACGATGTCCTGATGGGCACGCCAGCCTACATGGCGCCGGAATACATCACCGACCGGATGGTCAGCGAAAAAAACGATATTTTCGCCGCCGGCCTGATCCTCTGCGAAATTGTCGCCGGCCGCAAGGCAGTAAGCGGCGGCGACATTTACCAGGTGATGGACCGCATCGCCTCCGAACCCATCGAGCTCCCCCCAGGCAGCGAAGCCGCCATCGACGAGAAACTCGGCGACATCATCCTCAAGGCGCTGGCGCGAAACCCTCTGGACCGCTATGCCAGCGCCCAGGAAATGCGCGATGCGCTGCACGCCTACACGCTGGCCGGGGAAAACAGCGCACAGCCCACCGGCGGGTCGACACAGAGCACGCTGGACTTCCTGCTGCGGCGCATGCGCCACAAGAGCGACTTTCCCGCGCTATCGGAATCGGTCAGCGCCATCAACCGGGTGGCCTCCTCCGACAAGGAAAGCATCGGCAAGCTGTCCAATTCGATCCTGAAAGATTTCGCCCTCACCAACAAAATCCTGAGACTGGTCAACACCGCCTTCTACAAATCGTACGGCGGCGGCACCATCAGCACCATTTCGCGCGCCGTCATCATTCTCGGCTTCGACGCAGTGCGCAATATCGCCATCACCCTGATCCTGTTCGAGCACCTGCAGAACAAATCCCATG
>CAYGNO010000162.1:0-5354 GCA_964351305.1 uncultured Sulfuricella sp. | reverse complement strand
CCGGCGGCGGCCCGGGCATCATGGAGGCGGCCAACAAGGGCGCCTTTTTCGGCAAGTCCCCCAGCGTCGGCCTGAACATCCAGCTGCCGTTCGAACAGCACACCAACCGCTACCAGAACATCAGCCAGACTTTCCGCCATTTCTTCGCGCGCAAGGTGATGTTCGTCAAGTTCGCCACGGCCTACGTCGTGATGCCGGGCGGCTTCGGCACCCTGGACGAGCTGATGGAGGCGCTGACCCTGGTGCAGACCGGCAAGACCCGCAAGATCCCGATCATCCTGGTGCATGAGCCCTACTGGCGCGGCCTGGTGGACTGGTTCAGGGATACCCTGGTCAAGGAGGGAACGATTGATGCGGACGACCTGGGCCTGATCCAGATCATCGACGAGCCCAAGGATGTGGTGGACGCGATCTTCAAGTACTATGAAACCCGCGGTTTCGAGCCTTCCGCCGCCGAGCGCGAAATGCTGCTCAGCCTGTAAGATGTATAATGGCTTTCCGTTTTAAGGAAAAAAACATGCGCGCCCTGATCGCCCTATTGCTGATTGCCCTGACACTGCCCGCCTATGCGGAAGACGCCAAATCCCTGCCGAAGGATCTGCAGCCGGTGCCCGAGCCCCCGCCGGCGCCCGCCGGCATGGAACTCGACCCGGCCTTCGAGCCGCAGGTGACCATCATCAAGCGCGGCGAGGAAAAGGTCGAGGAATACCGCATCGGTGGCAAGCTGTACATGCTGAAAGTCACGCCGCCCCATGGTGTGCCCTATTACCTGGTTGACCACAAGGGGGATGGGCAGTATTCCCGCCAGGACAACCTGGACTCCGGCGTGCGCGTGCCGCAGTGGGTGTTGATCCGGTTCTAGGAGCCTGATCGTCGCAGAATGTCAGTATTTACTACCGTTTCCAGGGATGAACTTGCCGCCTGGCTGAAGAATTATTCCCTCGGTAGCCTGGTCGATCTGCAGGGTATTTCTGCGGGCATCGAAAACACCAATTATTTTGTTACCACCAGCCATGCGCGCTACGTGCTGACCCTGTTCGAGAAGCTCAGCCGCGAAGAGTTGCCGTTTTTTCTCAACCTGCTCGACCATCTCGCCTCCCACGGCATCCCCTGCCCGCGACCGATCGCCAGCCTGGACAACAGTTTTCTCGGTGAGTTGAACGGCAAGCCGGCCTGCATCGTCAGCTGCCTTGAGGGCAAGTCGCTGGATCAGCCGAATCCGGCCCATTGTGCCCAGGTCGGTGAAATGCTCGCTGACATGCATCTCGCCGGTCGTTCCTATAAGGCTGAAATGCCGAACCCGCGCGGTCCGGCCTGGTGGAAGGCGACCGCGCCGCTGGTGCTGCCCAAGCTTGCTGCCGAGGACAGTGCGTTGCTCAACCAGGAAATCTCCCGCCAGTCCGGCTTCCGCTTCGAGGATCTGCCGCGCGGCGTGATCCACGGCGACCTGTTCCGCGATAACGTATTGTTCAAGGACGACACCCTGAGCGGCGCCATCGATTTTTACTACGCCTGCAGCGGCGCCTGGCTTTACGACCTGGCGATCACGGTGAACGACTGGTGCGTTGCTGCGGACGGCTCGCTGGATAGTGAGCGGACTGCGGCCATGCTGCAAGCCTATCATGGCACCCGCCCCCTCTCCGAAATGGAGCAGCAGGCATGGCCGACCATGCTGCGCGCGGGAGCCCTGCGTTTCTGGTTGTCGCGCCTTTACGATTTTCATTTCCCACGCCCGGGTGAACTTACTCATGCCAAGGACCCGGCCCATTTCCGCCGCATCCTGCAGCGGCATGTGGCGACGCCGTCCGAATTGCGGCATTTACTCTGAGGATCAAACATGGAAATTCGTAAAGCGGACGCCGGGCAGGGTTGGCAGTGGATAGTGGGCGGCTTCGCCCTGTTCCGGAAGAATCCGCCGATCTGGATTACGCTGTTTGTTATTTATTTCCTGATCGTCATCGTGGTTTCCATCATTCCGGTGGTGGGGCCGCTGGTGATGACGCTGCTGGCGCCGGTGTTTACCGCCGGCTTCATGCTGGCCTGTCGCGACGTGGAGGCGGGCGAGGAACTCGAACTGGGTTATCTGATCGCCGGATTCAAGCACAACGCCGGTCAGCTCATTACCGTGGGCGGCCTGTACCTGGTGGGTTCGATCACCATCCTGGGGCTGATGATGATGGGCGGCGGCGGCGCCATCCTGGGTTCTGCGGCACTGGGCCAGATGCAGGGCGCGGAGCCGACCGAGGCGATGGTGGGCGCGATGGGCGGGATGCTGGTCGCCCTGCTGGTTGCCCTTGCGCTATTGGTTCCGCTGCTGATGGCTTACTGGTTCGCCCCGGCGCTGGTGGTGTTGCGCAACATGACGGCCATGGATGCGATGAAGCTGAGCTTTGTAGGCTGCCTGCGCAACATGTGGCCGTTTCTGGTTTACGGGGTGATCGCCTTTATCCTGATGATGATCGCCATGATTCCCTTCGGCCTCGGCATGCTGATTCTGGTGCCGGTGCTGAACGCCTCGATCTATTTGGGCTACAAGGATATTTTTCCTGCTCAGCAGGAGCAGGAAACCGAGTCTCCCACGCTGCCGGCGTAACTTCCCTCCCAAGCGGCGCCAGCTTGGCATGCTCCAGCCTGTGCAAGTTCACAATCAGGCCCCTGGTCTTGCATTAACGTGTTTCCAGCCTTGATCTAAAGTCTGGGTTAATGGCAAGTCCACCCCGGAGTGGCGCTGCCCCCCTTGATTTCTTCAGTTCCTTACTATAATGTAAGGGCTTGTCGAACAGGAGGGCTTATGTCAACTGCAACCATGACCAGCAAGGGTCAGATCACCATCCCCGCCATCGTGCGGGCCGCGCTCGGGGTCGAGGCCGGAGACCGGGTGGAGTTCGTGCAGGTTGAACCCGGACATTTTGAGCTGGTGGCCGCTACGCAGTCGGTGACGGCTCTGAAGGGGTTGGTGCGCAAGCCGGCCTCACCCGTAACGATCGCAGAGATGAATGAAGCTATCGCGACCCAAGGGGCTAAAGCAAGATGATTGGTTTGGATACGAACGTCCTCGTTCGCTATGTCGCACAGGACGACCCAAAGCAATCGCCCAAGGCAACGCGCCTGATCGAGTCGTTAACGGCGGATGCGCCGGGCTACGTCAGCATCGTTTCGGTGGTGGAGTTGGCGTGGGTGCTGACGGGTTGCTACGCATCAACCAAAGGCGAGATTTGCGAGGTGCTGGAAACGCTGCTGCGCACCAAGGAAATTATCGTGGCGCATGCCGATACCGTGTGGAAAGCTTTGCGGCTGTTCAAGGAAAGCAAGGCTGATTTTGCGGATTGCCTGATAGAGCGGTCAGCCAATGAAGCCGGGTGCAATTATACGGCAACATTTGATCGCGACGCTGCCAAGCATTGCGGTATGCGGTTGATCGACTGACTATGTGCATTTGGCAGACGCAGTCGACAGCCCCGATGCACCCAACGAACCGAGCTGGCGATTCATGAGTGATTTTGCCTGATCTGCTTCAAGCCGCCGTCAGCTTGGCATACTCCAGCGCCAGCCATTTCACCCCGGCATTGCGGAATTTCACCTGTACCCGCGCATCCGCGCCGCTGCCTTCGCAGTTGACGATGACGCCCGAGCCGAACTTGGCGTGAGCCACGTTCTGGCCGACGTGCCAGGGCGAGCTTGAGTCGCGGCTGTAGGCGGCTGGGCTGCCGGCAGGCGTGGGCTGCGGCGCCCAGGCCGTCTTTTCCGGCGCATGGTAGGCTTTGGGTGCCGGGTTGATCCGCTTCAGCAGGTTTTCCGGAATTTCGTTCAGGAAGCGCGAAGCCAGCCCGTAGCGGAACTGGCCGTGCAGCATCCGGCTTTGCGCCAGGCTGAGGTAAAGCCTGCGCCGGGCGCGGGTGATCGCGACGTACATCAAACGCCTTTCCTCTTCGACGCCATCAGCTTCGTTGCGGGCGTTGTCGTGGGGAAACAGTCCCTCCTCCAGCCCGCTCAGGAACACGGCGTGGAACTCCAGCCCCTTGGCGGCGTGCACGGTCATCAACTGGAGCGCGTCGCTGCCCTCTCCGGCCTGATGCTCGCCCGCTTCCAGCGCGGCATGGGTGAGGAAGGCGACGAGGCTGTCGTCCTCGATTTCGTTGACGAAACCGACGGCGGCGTTGACCAGCTCGTTGAGATTGTCGACCCGGTCGGCGCCGTCCTTCTCGGCCTGGTAATGCGCCACCAGCCCGCTCTGCGCCAGCATGTGCTCGATCTGCTCCGGCAATGGCAGTCCTTCGCAGGTGTCCCGCATCGCCCTGATCAGCTCAAGAAAGGAGCCGATACTCGTTCCTGCCTTACCGCCGAGCTGTCCGCTTTTTGCCGCCTGCCACAGGCTGGTCTGGTTTTGTCTGGCGATTTCCTGCAATTGCTCCAGGCTGCGCGCGCCGATGCCGCGCGCCGGGAAGTTGATCACCCGCATCAGGGCGCCGTCGTCGTCGGTGTTGCCGATCAGGCGCAGGTAGGCCAGCGCGTGCTTGATCTCCTGGCGTTCGAAGAAGCGCAAGCCGCCATGGACGCGATAGGGGATGCCGGCATTGAACAGGGCATGCTCCAGCACGCGGGATTGGGCGTTGGAGCGGTACAGCAGGGCGATGCTGGCAAATGCTATGCCTTCGCGCTTCAGCGCGCGCGCTTCGTCGATGATGAACAGGGCTTCTTCCTGATCGTTGGCGGCCTCGTAAAGGCGGATCGGTTCGCCGGTGCTCTCGGCGGTCCACAGGTTCTTGCCGAGCCGGCCTCGATTGTGGGCGATCAGGGCATTGGCCGCATCCAGGATGTTGCCGTGGGAGCGGTAGTTCTGCTCCAGCTTGATGACTTTCTCGACGCCGAAATCGCGCTCGAAATCCTGCATGTTGCCCACCCGCGCGCCACGGAAGGCATAGATCGACTGGTCGTCGTCGCCGACCGCGAATACCGCGGCATCCGGTCCGGCCAGTTGCTTGAGCCAGAGGTACTGGAGGCGGTTGGTGTCCTGGAATTCGTCCACCAGAATGTGGCGGAAGCGGCTCTGGTAATGGGCGCGCAAGGCGGCATCGCGCGACAGCAGTTCGTAGCTGCGCAGCAACAGCTCGGCGAAATCCACCACGCCCTCGCGCTGGCACTGCTCGTCATAGGCGGCGAACAGCTCCTGCTGCTTGCGCGTGTAGGGGTCGTAAGCCTCCACGTTCTTGGCGCGCAGCCCTTGATCCTTGGCGTTGTTGATGAAATGCTGCAACTGCTTGGGCGGGTATTTCTCGTCATCGACATCAAGCGCCTTGATCAGGCGCTTGATCGCGCCGAGCTGGTCGGCGGAATCGAGAATCTGGAACAGCGCA
>CAYGNO010000161.1:0-5374 GCA_964351305.1 uncultured Sulfuricella sp. | reverse complement strand
GCCGCCCTGACGCCGGAGCAGCGCAAGGCCAAGGAAGAGGAGCTGGCGCAGCAAAAGGAGGAAGAGAAGAAGAAGCTGGAACAGAAACGCCGCGACAGGGCGTTGCTCAACACCTACACCACGGAGAAGGAAATCGACCTGGTGCGCGACCGCAACCTGCAACAGGGCGAGCTCCAGCTCCAGAGCATGGAATTGCGCGCCAAGCAGATCCAGCCGCGCTTTGACCAAGCGCGGAAACGGGCGGAAGACCTGGTTGCCAGGAAGAAGCCGTTGCCGCCTGATTTACAGCAGGAGCTTGAGGAAACCGAAAAGGAGATGCGGCGCCTGCAGGAAATGATCAAACAGAAGCGCATGGAAATGGATGCGATTCGCGCCAGGTTCGAGGACGACAGGAAGCGTTTCCGCGAACTGCGCCAGATCGAGGGTGGCGCCACGAAATAAGCGCTCTGAGTAAAACTCAGGTATTACCATGTTGACATAATGGGAATATTCTATAATATCTCATACCTGAATATCCTGATAAAGGTCAACCCGTCCGAAAGGCGGGGGCGCAAAGTTCCAGTCTAAAAAGCGGCAGCTTCATGATTGCGGAATTGCCAGGCAGGCCGACAAGGCGTCACCGCGTGATGTCTTGTCTATTTTCTCCGCAATTTCGCAAGCGAAGCGATGACAAGAGCCGTCTACACTGTACACCGAATTCCATCCTGCACAGGCTTCGATCTCTCGAAGCAATCCCGGCCAGTTTCCATTCCGTATTGCCCCACGGCAATACACAGGAATGCTCGGGCCGCAACCGCCCGTCGCGGCGTCGGTTTGTTCTCACGCCATGTGCGACTCATGAAGGGATAATCATGAAAACAAACCTCCCCGTCACGCAAGTCGAAAAAAACTTTCCCAAGGGGAGGCTGGTCGTTTCCAAAACCGATCTCAAGGGCATCATCACCTATGCCAACGATGTCTTCATCGAACTCAGCGGTTACAGCGAGGAGGAGCTGATCGGGAAAAACCACAATATCGTGCGCCACCCGGACATGCCGCCGCAGGCTTTCGCCTGGCTGTGGGAAACGGTCAAGAAAGGGCAGCCCTGGCGCGGCGTCGTCAAGAACCGCTGCAAAAACGGCGATCATTACTGGGTGGACGCTTTCGTCGTGCCGGTCCGCAAGCACAACCAGATCACCGGCTACATGTCTGTCCGCACCGAGCCGGCCCGCGAGCAGATCAACGCAGCCGAGGTGCTTTACAGGCAGCTCAATCAGACCAGGGCGCCGATTCCGCGCAGCGGGTTCTGGAAAAGCCTGTCCATCCGCGCGCGCCTGGCGATGATCATGGTCTTCATGGCGGCGCTGATGCTGGGCGGCGGCGGCATCGGGCTTTTCGGCATCGCCATGTCCAACAAGGCGATGGAAACCACTTACCGCGACCGGCTGGAGCCCGTCAACATGATCGGGCGCATCATGCTGCTGATGAACGAGAATCGCAGCCAGATCATGCTGGCGCTGCAGCACAACCCGGAAAGCGCCTCTGCCAGGATGCACGACCATCCGGTCGGCCTCCATACGGATACGATGATCAAGAACCGCGACGAGATCACGGCAGTCTGGCAGGATTACGTCAAGCGGAACCTGGCCCCGGAAGAGCGGGCGCTTGCCGACAAATACGCCGCTGCCCGCGGGCAATACGTGACCGAAGGATTGGCGGCCGCGCGCGAGGCGATTCTGGCCGGGGACTTCAACCGGGCCAACGAAATTCTGCTCAAGAAGATCAACCCGCTCCACAAGGCCGCCGAGGCCGAAGCCGATGCCCTGCTGAAACAGACCCTGGCCACGGCCAGGGCGGAGTACGAGCAAGCCTTGGCGCGCTACGAAACCATCCGCAACCTGGCCGTGGGCGGGACGATCATCGGTTTGCTGCTGGCCGCCATCGCCGCCATGCTCCTGATCCGCGCTATCATTCACCCGCTGCGGCAAGCCAATGAAATCTTCGACCGCATCGCCCAGGGCGATCTGCGCAACGAGATCGACATCGGCTGCCACAACGAAATCGGCCAATTGCTGTGCGCCATGGCGGCCACGCAGGTTCATCTCAAGGTGATGCTGGATGAAATCTCGCTGGCTTCCACCGGGATCGAGCGGCGCTGCGACCATCTCAATAGCCAGATGTTCGAGGTGGTGGAGCATTCCGATCGCCAGCACGACCGCGTCCAGGAAGTGGCGGCGGCGATGGAAGAAGTCAGCCAGTCGGTGACGGAGGTGGCCGAGAGCGCGGGCGAGGCCTCCCACGCCGCAGTCGCCTCGCAATCCATCGTCGAGAACAGCACCTGCCAGATGGCGAAAAGCCTGGACGCGACCAGCCGGGTGGTCGCGGCCGTCCAGGCATCCAGCCAGACCATGCTGGACCTGTTCGAGTCCATCCATCGCATCGGCGATATCACCCAGACCATCAAGGAAATCGCCGACCAGACCAACCTGCTGGCGCTCAACGCCGCCATCGAGGCCGCCCGCGCCGGGGAACAGGGGCGCGGCTTCGCAGTGGTGGCCGACGAGGTGCGCAAGCTCGCCGAGCGCACCGCCAACAGCACCACCGATATCACCAAGACCGTCAGCGATATCCAGGGCGCCACCCAGATCGCAGTGACCACGATGGACCAGGCAGTCAGGGAGGTGGAGGAAGGCATCGGCCTGATGAAGGAAAGCGGGGCCAGCCTGGGCCAGATCACCGCCACCAGCGAAAAGGTTGCCGACATGTCCCGGCACATCGCCAGCGCGGCCAAGCAGCAATCGGTGGCGACCGAAGAGGTGGCCAGGAACATGGAGCAGATTTCCGGGCTGATCGAGAGCAATGCCACCGCCGCCCAGCAAGCGTGGAAGGACACCGAAGAACTGACCAAAACCGCCGAGGAATTACGGGTGTTGGTGAGGCATTTCGAAGTGGCAGGCTGAGGGGAAAGCAGTGCTGAGGGATTGTTCGCGCCGCAAGCGGACGCTCCTACCGCTTCGCGACAAATTTGTTCCGCCTGCAGGAGGCCCGCTTGCGGGCCGAAAACTCAGCTTCGAACCGTTAATTAAGAGACCGACATGCAAAAGTTGGAAACGTTTTTTCAAATGACGGTGGGGCGCCTTCCCGGCGCGTTGCCCCGCGAAGAATTACGCAACCTGTTTTTGCCCACCGGCCATGCCCCCTTGCTGGCTCGTCGGCGCGCGGAAATGATCATTTCCCGTGTGCGCATGGTGGCGGCGCTGTTTGCCCTGCTCACGCCGCTGTGGATCATCGTGGATATGCTGGTGTTCTCCTGGCCCGTTTCGATCATGCTGGCTGTCGGCCGGCTCGCCGCCAGCCTGGCTTTTGGCCTGCTGGCGTTGTCCTATGGTAAATCGACCAAAATGGCCGATGCCTACCGCGCGCTGGCGATGATGTTCGTCATTCCGACGCTGTTTTTTATCTACTCCCATCCCCTGCTTTCCCATTTTCAATTGGTGGGGCCGGCGGCCGCCATCGCCGCCGGCTATGCATTTTTGCCATTCGTCATGGTGGCGGGTTTAAGCGTATTCCCCCTCACCGCAGTGGAAAGCGCCATTTTCGCGCTTCCGGTGCTATTGGCGGAGGCGCTGGTCGCCATTATGCAGTTGGATATGCTGAACTGGAGTTCGCATCTGGGCGCATTTTGGCTACTGCTTCTGATAACTGCGGTAGCGGCCCTGGCCGGCATGAGCCAGCTTAGTTTCATGATATCGCTGGTCGGGCAGGCGAGTCATGACGGGCTTACCGGCTGCTTTGCCCGTGCCAGCGGGGAGGAGCTGATGGATATCCAGTTTCACATCGCGGCAAGGAGCGGCGCGCCCCTGGCGGTTGTTTTTGCCGATCTGGACAATTTCAAGGGGGTCAACGACAGCTTCGGTCACGACGCCGGCGACCGCGTCCTGAATGCAGCGGCCGAGGCGCTCCGTTCCAACCTGCGCAGCGGCGATATCCTGTTGCGCTGGGGCGGGGAAGAATTCGTCATCATCCTTCCCGACACCGATTGCGCAACCGCAGCCAATGCGGTCGACCGTCTGCGCGAGCGGGGGCTGGGATCGCGCCCGGAAGGCGACCGGCAGACCGCGAGCTTCGGCATCGCCGAACGCCTGGCGGACCGCGCGACGGATTGGAAGCAACTGGTGGAAATAGCGGATCAGCGCATGTATCAAGCAAAGCTGGCGGGGAAGGATCGCTGCGTGGGCTGTGCCGAACAGGGATAAACCCGGCCCATTGGAATGCTCGCGCAGGTAGGAGCGCCGCCTCGGCGCGAATGCGGCCGCAACCGTGGTTGTGATGTAGGAGGCCCGCCCTCGGGCCGATAGCATCGCGGCGAGGGCGCCGCTCCCACAGCTTAGCCGGCCAGTTTGTTCTTCAGGATTTCGTTGAGTTGCGCCGGGTTGGCTTTTCCCTTCGAGGCTTTCATCGCCAGGCCGACGAAGAAGCCGAACACCTTTTCCTTGCCGCTGCGGTATTCGGCCACCTGGGCCGGGTTGGCGGCGATGATCTCGTTCACGATTTTCTCGATCGCGCCGGAATCGGAAACCTGCTTCAATCCCTTCGCTTCGATGATGGCGTCGGCATCGCCCTCGCCGTTCCACATGGCAGCAAATACTTCCTTGGCGATTTTGCCGGAGATGGTGCCGTCCTTGACGCGTTTCAGCAGCCCGGCGAGTTGCGCGCTGGAGAGGGGGCTGTCGGCAATGTCCTTGCCATCCTTGTTGAGCTGGGCGGACAGGTCGCCCATGATCCAGTTGGCGCAGAGCTTGGCATCTTCGCCGAGCGTGGTGGCGGCATCTTCGAAATAGGCCGCCAGTTCACGCGATGCGGTCAGAATGTCGGCATCGTAAGCCGGTAGCTCGTAGTCGCGCATGAATCGCTCGCGCATCGCCTGCGGCAGTTCCGGCAGGGTGGCGCGGGCCTGATCGAGGAAGGCTTCGTCCACCACCAGCGGCAGCAGGTCGGGGTCGGGGAAGTAACGGTAGTCGTTGGCCTCTTCCTTGGAACGCATCGAGCGCGTCTCGTCGCGGTCGGGATCGTAGAGGCGGGTTTCCTGAACGATGCGGCCACCGTCCTCGAGAATCTCGATCTGCCGCCGCACTTCGTAGTCGATGGCTTTTTCCATGAATTTGAAGGAGTTGAGGTTCTTGATTTCGCAGCGGGTGCCGAGCGTTTCCGTGCCCATGGGCCGCACCGAAACATTGGCGTCGCAGCGGAACGAGCCTTCCTGCATGTTGCCGTCGCAGATGCCGATCCAGCGCACCAGGGAATGCAGCTTCTTGGCGTAGGCCACCGCCTCGGCGCTGCTGCGCAGGTCGGGCTCGGTGACGATCTCGATCAGCGGCGTGCCGGCGCGGTTGAG
>CAYGNO010000160.1:0-5376 GCA_964351305.1 uncultured Sulfuricella sp. | reverse complement strand
TTCGGTTTGTTCGCCGCCCTGCTGCTGATCATGATCCCGCTGTTCGAGCAGCAGGCGTCCTTGTTCATAGAGCGCCTGCCGGGCTACCTCGACGGGTTCAGGCAGCATCTGGCACCTTGGCTGAAAGCCCGGTTCGACGTGGAGTTGCAGTTCGACAGCGCATATCTCAAACAGGCGCTGGCCGAGCATTGGCAAAGTGCCGGCGGCTTCGCGGCGCAATTTCTGCCTTCAATTAAAAGCGGGGGGCTGGCACTGGTAGGCTTTTTCGTCAATCTGGTGCTGGTGCCGGTGGTGCTGTTTTACGTGCTGCGCGACTGGAACCAGATCGTCGCCCGCATCGACGAGGTGATTCCGCGCCGCTGGCACGAACAGGTCGGCGCGGTGGCCCAGGAGGTGGATGACGTGCTGGGTAGCTTCTTGCGCGGCCAGATCTCGGTGATGCTGCTGATGAGCCTGTTTTACGCGCTCGGCCTGTGGCTGGTCGGGCTGGAACTGGCCTTGCCGATCGGCATCATTGCCGGCTTGCTGGTGTTCGTGCCTTACCTCGGCATGATCGTCGGCCTGACCCTGGCCACGCTTGCCGGCTTGATGCAGTTCCAGAGCCTGGTTGGAG
The DNA here is from genome assembly GCA_964351305.1 of uncultured Sulfuricella sp. Lineage (GTDB taxonomy): Bacteria > Pseudomonadota > Gammaproteobacteria > Burkholderiales > Sulfuricellaceae > Sulfuricella. The sequence goes on along the minus strand of CAYGNO010000160.1, from coordinate 4,763 downwards.
TGATTCCGGTATGGATCGTGTTCGGCGCAGGCCAGCTATTGGAAGGGGTGGCGGTGACCCCCTGGCTGGTGGGCGACCGTATCGGCCTGCATCCGGTCGCAGTGATTTTTGCCGTGCTGGCGTTCGGTCAGTTGTTCGGTTTCTTCGGCGTGCTGCTGGCTTTGCCGCTGAGCGCGGTGCTGCTGGTGGGGCTGCGGTTGTTGCGGAAGAGCTATCTCGACAGCGGCTTGTATCGGGGCTGCTAGCCCGGCACAATTAAAAACGCCCCGGAGCCGTGGCTCCGGGGCGCAGCATTCAAGCGCTAATACTTAGGCGGCCTGGATGTTTGAAGCTTGCTTACCCTTGGGGCCTTGGGTGATTTCAAACTGCACCTTTTGACCTTCTTTAAGGGTTTTGAATCCGCCCATCTGAATCGCGGAGAAGTGCGCGAACAAATCTTCGCTGCCGTCGTCCGGAGTGATGAAGCCGAAACCCTTGGAATCGTTAAACCATTTTACAGTACCAGTTGCCATTACGTAGTCCCTTGCTAATAAAAATACGGGAAGACCCGCGAAAATGCCTGAATTCCAAGACTGCAAACGGCGAAACCGATAGTGCAAAAAACTTGAATCCAAACACCAGAGAGTTTTTACGCTTTATATTTTGACAAGTCAAGCGATAATTAATTTGAATGTTTTCAGGGCTAGACCTGGGGTGAAATTTGTTACATTTTGGCAGCACTTTACAGGATGGTTCTTGAACTTTAACCCGGTTTTATGGCGTGAACCGGAACGGTTCCATCTCCACCGATTCGACCCGTGCGCCCAGCAATACGAGCGTGCCTTCCAGCCGGTTATCGCCGGTATCGCTGAACTCGAAACGATAGATCCGCCGGATCGCCAGGTGTCCCGCTGCGTTGCGCTTCAGTGTCAGAGCGGTGACGGTAACCGTGTCGTCGAGAAATTGGACTCCTGCGCTGTTACAGGCGCGTTTGCCCGCATTTCGCGCGGTTTCGAGGGCGCGCAGGCTGTCGAGCCAGAATCCCGCCAGCGCGGCAAGCAACAGGATGAAAAGCAAATCCGTGAAATCCATCGGCGATAAAACAGGATGAATGAAACGCCGAATCATACCCGGTTTTTACGAACTGCTGCGGTCGCTGCTCAAGCTGCTAGAATATCGGCAACCTGCTTTCCCGTTATGAAAAATGAAACAGCTACTGCTCGAAATCTCCTCCGGCTTCACCCCCACGCTGGACAACTTTGTTGCCGGGCGCAATGCGGAAGTGCTGCAAGCCCTGAGCGAAAGCGCAGCCGGCGCGCAGCCGGAGCGCTTCATTTACCTTTGGGGCGAGCCCAGCAGCGGCAAGACGCATTTGCTGCATGCTTTTGCGGAGGCTGTTTCACGGCGCGGGTTGAAATCGGTTTACGTGCAGTGCGGCGCGGCGCTGCCGGATGATCTGGACGGTTACGGCGCGGTGGCGCTCGACGATGTCGACCGGCTCGACGGCGAGGGCCAGATCGCGCTGTTCAATCTTTACAACCGGCTGCGCGAAGGCCGGGGGAGGCTCCTGACCAGCGGGCCGTGCGCCCCGGCACAGCTCGCTATGCGCCCGGACGTGGTGACCCGGCTCGGCTGGGGGCTGGTATATCAAATTCATGGCCTCAGCGACGACGAGAAGGTGCGGGCGCTGCACGCTCACGCCGCAAGCCGCGGCTTCCGGCTTGGGGCTGGAGTGGCGGAATACCTGCTGCGCCACTGGCGGCGTGACCTGCCATCGCTGCTGGGGGCGCTGGATACGCTCGACCGCTACTCCCTCGAAACCCAGCGCCCGATCACCGTGCCGCTGTTGCGTGAAACGCTGCGGCACGAGGTTGATCCTTAAAAAGGCTTTTGAACCGCAGCAGGCTGCTAGCCGCGCCGGGCTTCCTCGGCCTCGATCTGCTTATGCACTTCCGCCATGTCGAGCCCCCGCACCTGTTCGATCAACTGCTCCAGCCCGGAGGCAGGCAAGGCGCCGGCTTCGGAGTAGATGACCACTTTCTCGCGAAACACCATCAGGGTCGGGATCGAGCGAATCTGGAAATAGCCGGCGAGATCGGTTTCCTCTTCGGTGTTGACCTTGGCAAAGGTGATATCGGGGTGTTTCTCCGACATTTGCTCGTAGGTGGGAGCGAAGGAACGGCACGGGCCGCACCAAGGTGCCCAGAAGTCCACGATCACGATGTCATTACCAACGACGGTACCCTCGAAATTGCCCTGGTTAAGGTCAACAGTTGCCATGCTTGTTTCTCCAGAAAAATGATGGGTGACGAGGAAGGAGCTCTCGCTCCCCGGCGCATTTCGGTAGAATATCATTAAATGCTAATATGATCTATTGTCACATTCATTCTGCCGCCGAGACTGTTACCAGGTGAACGCCATGAATCAAAACGCTATTCCCGATGCCCTGCTGCTGCTCGCGCCTGGTTGCCCGCACTGCCCGGCTGTACTGGAGGGCTTGAGCGGCCTGCTCAAGGAGGGCGTGATCGGGCGACTGGAAGTGGTCAATGTCGCGATTCACCCGGAGCGCGCGGTAGCGCTGGGGGTGAGAACGGTGCCTTGGATGAGAGTCGGCCCGTTCGAACTGGAGGGCGCGCAGACTCCCGCCGAACTGCGCCGTTGGGCCGAACAGGCCGACAGTCTCGACGGCATGGCAGACTATTTTTTTCAGATGCTGACCAGCGGTCGTCGCGCCAGGGTGGAGGAGATGGCGCGGCAGGAGCCGTCACGGCTGCGGGCGCTGGCGCGCCTGATGGAAAGGCCGGATGCCGGCATGGCGGTGCGCCTGGGGATAGGGGCGGTGCTTGAAGAGCTGCATGGCAGCGGGCTTACCGAGGAGATGATTCCCGATTTGGGAGCGTTGGCCAGGAATGGCGACGCGCTCACCCGTGCCGATGCCTGCCATTTCCTGTCGCTGATCGGCGGGGCGGGGGTGGTGCCCTGCCTGCGCGCCTGTCTCGATGACGCAGACAACGAGGTGCGGGAAATTGCCGCCGAGGCGCTGGCCGAGATCGCGGGCGACTAAACTAACATCTGTTCGGCCTGGCTGGCCCAGGTTTTCAGCGTCAGCGCCGCAGGGGCGGAAGCCTGCTCGATTTCCGGCCAGCGCCGCCGGATTTCGTAGATGATGTCCTTGATCTGCCAGCCCGTTTCGCGTACCAGCAGGCCGAGTTCCGCCAGGCTGCCGGGATCCTTCTCGATGCCGCTGGTCAGGGTATCCTGCCCGTCCGGGTTGAAGCCGGCGTCGAACAGCCCCGTTTTCAGGCTGATCAGGCGTGTATGGACGTAAGCCAGGTACTCCGGCGGCTTGTTTTCCCGGAAGGGCGCGTAGGCTTGATCCCAGTCGGCCAGGATTTTGGCGATGTTTTCCAGGCGGGCGCGTATCCAGGCCAGATCCACGCCCTCTCCCGCTCCCGGTGTCAGGGGTGACTTGCCTTGCCGGGCAATCGCGGACAGATACCCCACCAGGTCGCTGCGGAACTGCCCCGAATTGAGCTTGAGGGCGACCTCCACGTGCGCGCAGGCGTCGCCATCGCCGCGACCGCACAGGCTGCCGACGACCTCGGCGACCGCCAGTATCTGGCCGAGCGGGTTGATCTTGTCCTCCTTGAGATTGCGCGGATAGCCGCTGCCGTCGAGCCGTTCGTGGTGATCCAGCACGGCCATGCTGATGTGCGGGTGGTATTCGGGGAATTCCTTGAGGATCAGGTAGGAGATCATCGGGTGGGCATAGATGTGCTGGCGCTCCTTCGGGCTGAGCGCTTGGGCGCCGTCAAGCGGGGCGGGGTCGATGTGCAGCTCGCCGAGGTCGTGGAATACCGCCGCCGTCGCCAGGGTGTTCATGGACTTCCGGTCGAGGTTGAGGCAGGTGCCGAGATAAAGGCTGATCAGGGCGATGCGGATGCTGTGCTGGTAAAGCGCCGGACGGTTCTCGCGCGCCAGGGTGAGCTTGAAGGCGAGGGTATCGTTGAGGTAAATTTGCGACAGGCCATTCTGTAGCAGCAGCTTGTCGGGCAGAGCATTGGCCATGCGCGCCAGCTGGGGTTCTTTATCCAGCAAGCGGGCGGCGTCGAGCGCCAGGTCATGGGGCGTGACCGCGCCCCTGACGCTGAGACATCTGTCGATAGGCGAGGCAGTCAGCTTGTGCTTGGACAGCTTGTCGTAGAAGCTCCTGTCGATGCGCGTCCCTTTGGCGACCAGCTTGATGTTGGTGCTAGAGTAGATATCCGCGCTGCTGACGACTTCCTTGCTTTCGCTGAATTCCGTGACGCTCTTGATGTAATAGGGATCGGGATTGCTGATCGCGTCGGTTGTCAGGTTCATTGCGCAGGGGTCGGAGAGAGGGTGACGCCATCGAATATACCGTATTATGCCCCGTTTGTGCTATCGGTCGGGGCAGCGGTTCCATGCCAATATTTATTCGGAAAGTTATGCAGCCATGAGCAAGGCTTTTACCAGGGAAACCGACGATGACGCCGACGAGGAGATAGAGCCGGCGCAGCAGCTTCCCCAGGGATTGAAGAACTACATCACCCCGACGGGATACCAGCGCCTCAAGGACGAGTTCGATCAGCTATGGAAGGTGGAGCGTCCGGCGCTGGTGAAAACCATTACCTGGGCCGCTTCAAATGGCGACCGTTCGGAAAACGGGGATTACATCTACGGCAAGAAGCGGTTGCGCGAGATCGACCGGCGCATCCGCTTCCTCTCCAAACGCCTGGACAACGCCGAGGTGGTCGACCCGG
>CAYGNO010000159.1:0-5387 GCA_964351305.1 uncultured Sulfuricella sp. | reverse complement strand
AGACGGATTGCTATAACCAACTAAATTTGTTCGACTTTTAACCGGACACTACTGAGGCGGCATAGCGATTAGGTTATAGATTATTTCTACTGATGGAGAGGCACATGGACGTCTGGCTGGAATTGCTCTCGGTTTTGTATTCGCATTTTCCCGCCCTGGTGGCCGTAGTGGTTGTCGCGCTGCTGCTTTGGGGTATGAACTGGCTCCTGCTCGACCGCCGCCCTGAATTGGGGGCGGAGCTGCGGCTGCCGCGCCAGCTCATCATGCTGCTGCTTACCCTGGCTGGTGTGCTGCTGGTGCTTCTGCTCATTCCGATGTCGGATACGACACGCGGTCAGGTACTGAGCCTGATCGGTCTGGTTTTGACCGGCGTTGTCGCGCTGTCTTCAACCACCTTTGTTGCGAACGCCATGGCGGGTCTCATGCTGCGAGCGGTGGGCAGTTTTCGCTCGGGGGACTTCGTCCGTGTCGGTGAACAGTTTGGTCGGGTGACGGAAAGAGGGTTGTTCCATACCGAAATCCAGACGGAAGATCGCGAGCTGACAAGCTTGCCGAATCTGTACCTGGTCAACAATCCGGTGACGGTCGTTCGTACTTCCGGCACCATCGTTTCCACCACGCTGTCGCTGGGCTACGATATTTCCCGCATACGCATTGAGGCATTGCTGAAAAAAGCGGCGGAAGATGCCGGGCTGGAAGAACCCTTCGTCCAGATCAGGAATCTGGGAGATTTCTCGGTTTCATATCGAATTGCGGGGTTTCTTGCCGAGGTCAAGCAGCTCCTGACGGTAAGGTCGAATCTGAAAAAAGGCATACTGGACGAGCTGCACGGTAATGGCATCGAGATCGTTTCCCCTGCGTTCATGAACCAGAGGCAGTTGCCGGAGGGGCGCGTGATGATTCCAAAGGAGGATCATGCGGAAAGAATAACGCATGAAGCGGCCGCGGAGGAAGAGCCGGAAACCCTGATTTTTGACAAGGCGGATGAAGCGGAAAAACTGGAAATGGAGAAAAACGAGCCGATGCGCCTCAAGCAGCGTCTTGAGGAACTCGAGGCGCTCAAGGAGGCGGTGGCGGAAACCGAACATCCCCAAATCGCAGCTGAAATCGATGCAACCAGGCAACGCCTGGGAGCGCTTTCAATCCAGTTGGGAAAAAAACCAAAAAAGTCAGTTTAGCCGCTGATAATCGCTTTTAAGGTGGGGTTAACTGATGCTCGCATCAGCCGGCAATCTTACAGCAGCAAATGCTCAATGTTTTTTGCGCGCCATTTATTTGCGCCTCAAATAGCGCGCATCGTCGAAGGTGCTGAGCCAGAGCGGGCTGTAAACCGCCATCAGGGTGATGGCCATGCCGGTGGTGACTGCCTCGGACCAGGCCATCAGGATGAAGTAGGGCAGGTAGTCGTGGTAGAGGTAGGCGGGCGGGTAGGCGCCGGACAGTTGCAGCAGCAGTGTTCCGCCCAGGCCCGCAGCAGCCATGGCCAGTGCGCCGCCGAAAAAAGCGTTGAGAAAAATGTAGATGAACAGATGGTTGGGCAGCTTACGGTCTGCCAGCCAGTAGATGCCGTAGCTTACCGCTACCGGCAAGGCGCCCATGATGAGGGCGTTCCAGCCTAACCCCTGCCAGCCGCTCATGCCCGCCAGGGTAACGGCAGTCAGGACGATGCTGAGCCCGATCAAGGCCAGTCGCGGGCCGAACATCAGCGTCATGGCGGTGGCGCCGAGCAGGTGAAAGTTCAGCCCCGGCTTGATCCCGGTCTTGATGCTCCAGAGCGCCATGAGAACCACGCAGGCGCCCAGCCACACATTCAGCGGGCTGGCATCCCTGAGCTTGCGCCAGGGGGCGGTCAGGATTGCCCAGAGCAAGACCAGTGCGTAGAGCCCCTGTCCGGTCCAATACCAGCCTGAAGGCAGGAGATTGTCAGGTAAATTCATCCTGTTATTTTAGGCTATACTCCGCCTTATTTTAGTTTGTGGAGATTGATTTTGCGACTGGTGCTATTTGATCTGGACAATACGCTGCTTTCCGGGGACAGCGATTTCGAGTGGGCGCAGTTCCTGATCGAGCGCGGCGTGCTCGACCGCGAGGTGTACGAGGCGCGCAACCAGGCGTTCTACGATCAGTACAAGGCCGGCACGCTGGATATCCACGAGTTCCTCGACTTTCAGCTCAAGCCGCTGTCGCGCCACACGCGGACCCAGCTGGATAGTTGGCATGCCCAGTTCATGCGCGAAAAGATTTTGCCGATCATTAACCAGAAGGCGCGCGACCTGGTCGACCGGAGCCTGCGCGAGGCGGACCTGGTGGCGATCATTACCGCCACCAACAGCTTCGTCACGATGCCGATCGCCAGGGCGTTCGGGGTCGAGCACCTGATCGCGACGGAGCCGGAGCAGAACGGCGGTGAATTCACCGGCAAGGTGGACGGCACGCCCAGCTTCCGCGAGGGGAAAATCACCCGGCTCGAAGCCTGGTTGAAACAGCGCGGAGTGGACTGGGAAGGCGTGCGGGAAAGCTGGTTCTACAGCGATTCCCTCAACGATCTGCCGTTGCTGGAACGGGTCAGCAACCCGGTGGCGGTGGACCCCGATCCTACACTCCTGACTCATGCGGGAAAGAATGGCTGGCCGGTGATTTCGTTGCGTAATTAAGAGCCTCGCGGCATGATTTTCTGCTCGTGCTGTTTCCGCCTGGCCTGTTGGCCGGGACGTTATTGTTATCACACCCTGATGTTGTATGATGCTAAACAGGGCGGATAAGGCTGCAGGCCGTTATCCGCCGTATGGTTTACGGCGCTTCGATTCGTAGGGCGGATAACGCTACGCTCATCCGCCCTACGAGATGAAAAATCTGGAGGAGCTCTACCAATGTGGATTGCGGCAAATCGAAACGGAGGTTGGCAGTTATTTTCTGCCTGCATGAGGTTAGTCGTCTGCAGCCTGTTTGCGCTATCGTTCGCCTCACATGCCGACCGTTTGCCCCAACAGGCGGTGGATACTGCGGAAATTCCTGAAATTGTCATCTCTGGCAGGGATTCCGACAGCAAGCCCCTGCCCTATTACCGCATTGCTCAGGACGTGTATTTCCTCTACGGCAATATTGCCGAGGTGGATGGCAGGAACCGCGGTTTCAACGGCAACGCCGGCTTCGTCGTGACCGACGAGGGGGTGGTGGTGATCGATAGTCTGGGAACGCCCAAGCTGGGGCGGAGGCTGATTGCCACGGTGCGCAAGGTGACGGATAAACCGATCAGGTACCTGATCCTCACCCATAACCATCCCGACCATTCCTACGGCGCGGTGGCGTTCCGGCGGCTTCCCGGCATCAAGATCGTCGGCCACGTGGGCACGCTGGAATATCTCGATTCCGACAACCTGCCGGCTTCGGTCGCCTTCCGCCGCCGCATCCTGACTCGGGACATGAAAGGATTCAAGGGCGTGGAGCCCGACATCCTGGTGGGCGGCGAGATCTATAGCCACTACGATTTCACTTTGGGCGGCAAAACTTTCGCCGTGTATAATGCCGACCACCACCATTCGTTCGGCGATCTCGTGGTGCATCAGGTGGAAGACCGGGTTCTGTGGATTTCCGACCTCGCCTTCAACAATCGTTCCACTTTCATGGGCGATGGTCATTCCGGCGCCGCCCTGGAAACGATAGACTGGATGCGGAGGACTTTTCCGGATACCCGGCTGATGATTCCGGGTCACGGCAGCGCCCAGACGCCGCCGTTCCCGATGGTGGAAAAGACTTACAGTTACATCAAGCGGCTGCGCGATGAAATGCGTGTCGCCGTGGAGGCGGGGCAGGACCTCGAAAGCGCGGTGCGGCAATCCGATTTTGCGGATTGGCACGCAACCCCGCTCTACCATGAGAACCATAAAAAAAATGCCAATTTCATTTACCGCGAGATGGAGCAAGAAGTTTATTTCGGCAAATAAGGATAGCATCTGAAAACGGCAATTTACCGCAGAGGACGCGGAGGACGCAGAGGAAAAACAAGAGATATGCATCTACAACAAAATTCCGTTCCTCTAAACATGCAAAGGCGCGTACCATCGGCCAATTCACCCAAGGGCGAGCGCCTTTGAACTCCTCCGCGTCCTCTGCGGTTCAAAAGTTTTTTGTGTTGAATCCTTTTCCTTATTCCCACCAAACCATTATTCCGAAATTTCCTAAAGCATGATCCGCAAACTTATCAGCCGCGTTTTCCAGAAAAAATCACCAAAAAATGGTGAGCCACGCATCTTCAAGCTGAAGTCGCACGGCATCACCGCCGACCAGCTCACGCCGTGCGCGCTGAAGACGGTGAGGACGCTGCAACAGGCGGGCTTCAAGGCCTTCGTTGTGGGCGGCGCGGTGCGCGACCTGCTGCTGGGCCGGGAACCCAAGGATTTCGACGTGGCCACCGATGCCGATCCGGACGAGGTGCGTCATCTGTTCCGGCGCTCCCGCATCATCGGGCGGCGCTTCCGCATCGTCCACGTGATGTGCGGCCCGGAAACCATCGAGGTTTCCACCTTCCGCACCGTCGCCGTCGCCACCAACAACGACAGCGATGACCGCCAGACCGACCAGGAAAGCGGTCGCATCCTGCGCGACAACGTGTTCGGCTCGCAGGTGGAGGACGCCATGCGCCGCGATTTCACGATCAATGCGCTGTATTACGACCCGGTAAGCCAGGAAATCTGGGATTACCACAACGGCGTGGCCGACCTCAAGGCCGGGGTGCTGCGCATCATCGGCGACCCGGCCCAGCGCTACCGCGAGGACCCGGTGCGGATGCTGCGCGCCGTGCGCTTTGCCGCCAAGCTCGGACTGAAACTGGACCCGGCGGCGATCAAACCGATCCGGGCGCTGGCCGAGCTGCTGGAGGACGTCCCCGCAGCGCGGCTGTTCGACGAAATGCTCAAGCTGCTTTTCTCCGGCCATGCGGCACAAAGCATCCTGCTGCTGCGCAAGAAGGGCTTGCACCATGGTTTGCTGCCAATGCTCGACGTGATCCTGGAGCAGCCGATGGGCGAACGCTTCGTCATGCTGGCGCTGGCCAAGACCGACCAGCGCATCGAGGAGGAGAAGCCGGTTTCGCCCGCCTACCTGTTCGCGGCCCTGCTCTGGCACGAAGTGCTGGTTGCCTGGCAGCAATCCCAGGCCGAAGGGGAAAAACCGGTTCCGGCGCTGCACCTGGCGATGGATGTGGTTTTGGCGGCACAGAGCGAGAAACTGGCGATTCCCCACCGTTACGATGCGGTGATGAAGGAAATCTGGACGATGCAGCCGCGCTTCCTGCAGCGCGCCGGCCAGCGTCCGTTCCGTCTGCTCGAGCACCCGCGCTTCCGCGCCGCCTTCGATTTCCTGATGATGCGCTGCGAAAGCGGCGAGGT
>CAYGNO010000158.1:0-5392 GCA_964351305.1 uncultured Sulfuricella sp. | reverse complement strand
TATTCGTGTTTATTCGTGAACATTCGTGTCATTCGTGGTTAATCGCCGTTTTTAGGTTTACTCCAGCCAGTCCAGCAACGGCTGCCACTGCTCCATCTCCCTGACGGTTCGCGACGGCGCCATATCGAACAGGCTCAAACCCTCGCCGGCGGCCTGGACGTAGATTTGCGCATCGCGCAGCAGGGTGAGCACCGGAAAGCCGACATCATCGAGGAACGAGGAGAGATCGGCCGCGGCGCGGGTGCGTGCATCCACGCGCATACCGATCATCGCCACTTCGATCTTCTCCTTGCGCACCGATTTCTGTGCGCGCAGTTCTTCGAGAAAAATCCGCGTTGCTTCCATGTCGAAGGCGGACGGCTGCACCGGCACGATCACGCGCCCGGCGCGCCTGAGCGCATTGGTCAGCTTGTCGCCGTGCATGCCTGCGGGGGAATCCACCACCAGCCAGTCCGGCTTGGTTTCGCCCATGGCTTTCTTGTCGAGCTGGCTGTTCCAGCCGCGAATGGCGGGCAGCTCATCCGGACGGCGATCCAGCCAGCCGGTGGCGGAACGCTGGCGATCGAGATCGACCAGCAGCACGCGACCGCCCCGGCTGGCGAAATAGCCGGCGAGATTGGTCGCCAGCGTGGTTTTACCGCTGCCGCCCTTGGGGTTCGCGATCAGGATTGTTTTCATCCGGGGTTGTCCATTGAGATGCTTGTGCATGTGGGAGCGCCGCCCTCGGCGCGATTTGCGGTCGCATTCGCGCCGAGGGCGGCGCTCCTACAACGGTGTTTTGACTCTAATGGATAATCTGGATTCATAGAAACTCCGGTGAAATAACCGCTCTCAGCACGGTTTGGGTTCCGTCCTGGCGGGTGCGGTTGCTGAACCACCACACCGCGCCCTTTTTTATATTCCAGCTTTCCTGCGCGTTGGCGAGGAGATAGGCCGCCACCTCCCCCAGCGTCGGCTGATGGCCCACCACGACCACCGCTCCCTTGGCATCCGGCCAGCCGGCGGCGCCCAGCAGGGCGGCCACGGATGCGCCCGGCCCCACCTCCTTGACGACGCTTCCATCCCGCGTCAGCGCCGCGACGGTCTGCCGGGTACGCGCGGTCGGGCTGACGATAATGCGCGCCTCCTCCGGCAGATGCGCTTTCAGCCACGCCGCCATTTTCGCCGCCTGCTTCTCGCCCTTGCCGGTCAGCTTGCGCCCCTGGTCGGGAAATCCATCCTCGGCCTCGGCATGACGCCACAGAATCAGATCCATACTAACATCCCATTTATAGCCAATTGACTCCAAGTATAAGATACTGGGCAAAACCGGGCTATCGCGCTGCCGGAATTTTTTGCAACGGAAAGGGCAAACCGATGACCCCTTTGCCGCAAGGCGGCCTCGAATCTTTGCAGGTTTTCATCACCAGTCTTGCCATCGGCTTGCTGATCGGCCTGGAACGGGAGCGCAGCCCGGCAGCCAAGGCCGGCCTGCGCACCTTTGCCCTGGTGGCGCTGTTCGGCACCCTGTGCGCCATGCTCGCCGCCACGACCGGTTTCATGTGGCTGCTGGCGGCCGGTCTCGCTGCGGTGGCAATCCTGATCGTGTCCGCCTATTTCGGTGCGCCCTCCGCTGAAGGCGACCCCGGCACCACGACCGAAATCGCCCTGCTGGTGTGTTACGGACTGGGTGCGCTGATTTGGTTCGGCTTCTCCATGCTGGCGATCATGCTCGCCATTGCCACCACCGTGCTGCTTTATTTCAAGCCGGAGCTGCGCGGCATCACCCAGCGCCTGGAGCGGCGCGACCTGCTCTCCATTTTGCAGTTCGCCGTGCTGTCCTTCGTCATTCTGCCGGTCCTGCCGGATCAGAGCTACGGCCCTTACCAGGCGCTCAACCCCTACAATATCTGGCTGATGGTGGTGCTGATATCCGGCATCAGCCTTGCCGGCTACATCGCGCTGCGCCTGATCGGGCCGCGCTACGGCGCCCCCTTGCTCGGCCTCATGGGCGGCCTGGTGTCCAGCACCGCCACCACCCTGATTTACGCGCGCCACGGCAAAATCAGTGAAGACCTGTCCAGGCTGGCGGTGCTGGTGATCCTGCTCGCCAACCTGGCGGTGATCGTCCGCCTCGGCGTGGTGAGCGCGGTGGTGGCGCCGGCGATCCTGCCCACCTTGCTGCCGGTCCTGGGCAGCGGACTGGCTCTGGGTCTGCTCGCCACCGCGCACGGTTGGCGCCAGCTAAGCACAGGAAAAGATCTCCCCGTGCCGGAGATAAAAAACCCCGCCGAAATCCGCACTTCCCTGACCTTCGGACTGCTCTACGCAGCCGTGCTGTTTTTCTCCGCCTGGCTCTTCGATTATGCGGGCAGCAAGGGGCTTTATGCCGTCGCAGTGACCTCCGGGCTGACCGACGTGGACGCCATCACTCTTTCCAGCCTGCGCCTGTTCTCCCTCGGCCGGCTGCAGGCGGATCAGACGGTCACCGCCATTACCCTGGCCCTGATCGCGAACCTGTTCTTCAAATTCGGCCTGGTGGCCTTCATCGGTGGCTCTACCCTGGCACGGCGCTGTTTATGGGGTATGTCGGCAACCGCGCTGGGAGCGGGAATTGCTTTGTCAGTAATGTAAAAATCGACAAATTCAAAAAACAGCATGAACATTCTTGTTAGAATCATGGAATAATCCATTGATCGCATACAATAACAATCGATAATAACGGGGCAGCTCGATGAAACAATCATTCTGGAAAACAGACTGGTTTCTGGGTCTTCTGATTGCCCTCGCATTTCTTTTCGCCGCCCGCTCCGATCTGCTGCAAAGCCTGGAACGTAAAGCCTACGATCTGGGGGTGCAGGCATCCAGCCGCACCCCCAGCGACCAGATCGCGGTCATCGCCATCGACGAGCAGAGCATCGCCAATCTCGGGCGCTGGCCCTGGCCGCGGGACATCCACGCCCGAATGATCGACATCCTGTCCGCCGCAGAAGTCAGGGTGGTCGGCAATACCGTGTTGTTTCTCGAACCGCAACTGGATCCGGGGTTGACCTATATCGACCGGCTGCTCCAGCTCTACGGCTCCTCTACCTTCAAGGCTGCCGCCGACCCTGCCCTGCAAGCCGAAGCTGCCAGCCTTGAAACACTGCTGCGCGAAGCGGAACGGAAGCTGAACACCGACCGCACCCTGGCGGAAAGCCTGGGGAAATCGAAAAACGTGCTGCTGGCGATGCTGTTCCGGCTGGGCGAGCCGCGCGGCAAGCCGGACAAACCCCTGCCGGACTACATCCAGAAAAACAGCCTGACCAACGTCAAGGACCGCATCGGCGCCGAGGCCACCGGTGACCTGCCTCTGCCGGCAATGGCGGCAGTTTCGCCGATCGCGGCCGTCGGCGGCCATGCCGCCGCCATCGGCCATCTGAACACCCACGTCGACATCGACGGCGGCATCCGCGCCGAGCCGCTGGTGCTGCGCTACTACGACCAGTACCTGCCGTCCCTGTCGGTGATGCTGGCGGCGAAAAGCCTGAACCTGGAGCCGAAGGACATCGAAGTCAGCCTGGGACAGGGCGTCAGCCTGGGCAATCTGAAGATCGCCACCGACCCGGCATTGCGGATGCACACCTTCTTCTACAAGGACACCGGGGGCAAACCGGCATTCCAGGTGGATTCGTTCTACGATGTCTACAGCGGCAAAATTCCCGCCGACAAGTACCGCGGCAAAATCGTTCTGATCGGCGCCACCGCAGCCGGCATCGGCGCTTCCCAGGTCACCCCGATCTCGCCGTCGATGGCGCCGGTGCTGACCCTGGCACACTCGGTATCGAGCATCCTCAAGGAGGATTTTTACGTCAGCCCGGGCTGGTCATTCTGGGCGGAAATGGGCGTATTCCTCTTCATCGCCCTGTATCTGATCCTGTTGCTGCCCCGCTTCAAGGCCGGCAGGGGCGCGTTCGTCACGGCCTTGCTTTTGATCGCGCTGCTGGCGACCCATTTCCTGCTGATGCTTACCCAGGCCATGTGGCTGCAACTGATGGCGCCCGCCGCGCTGCTGCTGACCGGACACCTGCTGCTGACCACCAAGCGCCACTTGCTGACTGAACAGGGAAAGACCAAATCGGATGCGGAATCGGCGGAATCAAACCGCATGCTGGGGCTGGCCTTTCAGGGGCAGGGCCAGCTCGACATCGCGTTCGAGAAATTCCGCAAATGCCCGCTCGATGACTCCCTGATGGATGTGCTCTACAACCTGGGGCTGGATTTCGAACGCAAGCGCCAGTTCAACAAGGCGGAGTCCGTGTTCCGCTACATGGCCGATTTCAACCCCGGCTTCCGCGACCTCAAGCAACGCACCGAGCGTTCCAAGGCGATGCAGGACGCCGTCATTCTCGGACCGGGCGGGGGGCACTCCAATGCCAGCATGATCCTCGAAGGCGGCGCCATGGAAAAACCCATGCTCGGGCGCTACCAGGTCGAGAAGGAACTGGGCAAGGGTGCAATGGGCGTGGTCTATCTCGGCAAGGACCCCAAGATCGGACGAATAGTGGCGATCAAGACCATGGCGCTGGCGCAGGAGTTCGACGAAGACGAGCTGACAGAGGTCAAGGAGCGCTTTTTCCGCGAAGCGGAAACCGCCGGCCGGCTCAACCACCCGAATATCGTCACCATCTACGATGCCGGCGAGGAACACGATCTCGCCTACATTTCAATGGAGTTCCTGAAAGGCAAGGATCTCGTGTCCTACACCAAACCCGGCAACCTGCTGCCGCCCCAGACCGTGTTCTCGATTATCAGCCGGGTGGCGGACGCGCTAGCTTACGCCCATTCCCAGCACGTCGTGCACCGCGACATCAAACCGGCGAACATCATGTATGAACCGGAAAGCGACAGCGTCAAGGTGACCGACTTCGGCATCGCGCGCATCACCGACTCCAGCAAAACCAAGACCGGCATGGTACTGGGCACGCCATCCTACATGTCCCCGGAACAACTGGCGGGCAGGAAAATCGAGGGGTGCTCCGACCTGTTCTCGCTGGGCGTGACGCTGTACCAGATGCTGACAGGACAGTTGCCGTTCCAGGGCGACTCGATGGCGCAGCTCATGTACAAGATCGCCAATGAGCCCCACCCGAAACTCCTGACTATCGACCCCAGCCTGCCGCCGTGCTCCAGCGCGATCATAGACAAAATATTGCAGAAAAAGCCGGAACAACGCTTCCACACCGGGGCAGAACTGGCACGTGCCATCCGGGCATGCGCCGCCTATGCGGCCAAGGAAAGGGCTCGTTAATGAATAAGTTGGGCATACGCTGGGACTGGTTGGGGTGCAGTCCTAGGCGCGAGACGTGCCGTTGTGTCATTCACAACAGGGCGGGCGCGGACACGTTTGCAGTGAGCTGCCCGTTTGCGGGGA
>CAYGNO010000157.1:3048-5406 GCA_964351305.1 uncultured Sulfuricella sp. | reverse complement strand
AGCCGCCGGTATTCACGTCCACCGTGGTCAATGCCTCGGTCTGGTCGATGATCAGATAGCCCCCGGACTTCAGGTCGACGCGCCGCGCCAGCGCCTTCTCGATCTCGTTTTCCACGCCATGCAGGTCGAACAGCGGGCGCTCTCCGGCATAATGTTCGAGCAGGCCGACGACGTTGCTGGTGTACTCGAGGGCGAAACCCTGCATTTTCTGGAAGGTCTCGCGCGAATCCACCCGGATGCGGATGGTTTCCTCGTTGACGAAATCGCGCAGCACCCGCAGCGAGAGATTCAGGTCGTGGTAGAGCATGGCGGTCGGCTTGGCGCTTTTGGCTTTGTCGTTGATGTCGCGCCACTGCTTGCGCAGGTACTCGATATCGGCCTCAAGCTCGCTATCGGAGGCCGCTTCCGCCATGGTGCGGATAATGAAACCGCCGCCCGCGTCGGGTTGCAGCAGGTGCTGCAACTTGTCGCGCAGCAGCTCGCGCTCGGCTTCGTCCTCGATGCGCTGGGAGATGCCGATGTGGGTCTCCTGCGGCAAAAACACCAGGAAGCGTCCGGCAATGCTGATCTGGGTGGAAAGGCGCGCGCCCTTGGTGCTGATGGGATCCTTGATCACTTGCACCAGCAGGGTCTGCCCCTCGTGCAGAATCCGCTCGATCAACCGGGTTTCGACCTCCTGGCGTTCCTGCCAGATGTCCGCCACATGGAGGAAAGCGGCGCGCTCCAGGCCGATCTCGACGAATGCCGACTGCATGCCCGGCAGCACCCGGCACACCCGGCCGACGTAAATGTTGCCGACCAGGCCGCGGCTGCTGATGCGCTCGATATGGATTTCCTGGGCCACGCCCTGTTGCATGACCGCCACCCGGGTCTCCTGCGGGGTGACGTTGATCAGAATTTCTTCGCTCATTTTTAGCTCTTCAAAGTAGGGTGGGCACGTTCTTGTGCCCACGCGCGGTCGGCTAATCAAAACAAGCGCCTTTTACCGTTGCACCCTCTCCCGCAAGCGGGAGAGGGTTGGGGAGAGGGCGTTCTCCGCGTGGGCACAAGAACGTGCCCACCCTACCAGCTTGTTCATAAAACCTCTATGCCGAAGCTGGCCAGCAGCTCCGCCGTTTCGTATAGCGGCAGCCCCATCACGCCGGAGTAGCTGCCCTCGATTTTCTCGATGAACGCCGCCGCATGCCCCTGGATCGCGTAAGCACCGGCCTTGTCGAGCGGCTCTCCGGTCATGGCATAACGACGAACGGCATGATCGGTCAGCTTGCCGAATTGCACGATAGAGGCTGACAGCTTTTGCTCGATTTTGTCCGCATTCGCCACCGCCACGGCGGTGAGCACTTCATGCCTTGTTCCCGACAAAGCCAGCAACATCTCCATGGCTTCGTCCCGGTTCGCGGGTTTACCCATGATCCTGTCGTTCAACACCACCGCAGTATCTGCCGCCAACACGGGGAAATGCGGCAGCCTGCGCTGCTGCACGCGCTGCCAGCCGACCTCGGCCTTGGCGTGACTGACGCGCAGCACGTAGTCATGCGGATTCTCGCCGGGCAGGGGGCTCTCGTCCACATCCTTGCCACGCATCGGATCGTCCCGAAGCAGCAACAGGTCGAAACCGACGCCGATTTGCGCGAGCAACTCGCGCCGGCGCGGCGAGCGCGAAGCCAGGTAAATTCTTTTATCTGAAATCAAAATCTTACTCCCGATGATAAGGGTGGTTCTGGATTACAGTCGCGGCACGATACAGCTGCTCCGCCAATACCACCCGAACCAGGCCATGGGGCAACGTCAGCCGGGACAGGGACCAGATCCGGTTGGCCTGGCGCTTCACCTCCGGGTGCAAGCCATCCGCGCCTCCGATAACGAAAGCCACGTCGCGCCCGCCACGCATCCAGTCTTTCAACTCATCGGCAAGTTCCAGGGTGCTCCAGTCCTTGCCGTGCTCATCCAGCACGACCCGCACGCAATCGGTCGACAGGGCGGCCTCGATGCGTCTTCGCTCTGCCTCGTGAACCTGTTCCCGGGTTTTTCCGCCGTCCCTCTTTTCCGGTTTGATCTCGACCAGCTCGACGCGGGTCTCGCGCGGCATGCGCTTGGTGTATTCCCCGAAACCTTCATTCACCCAGGCGGGCATCTTGTGGCCAACCGCCAGGATCAACAGTTTCACGGATGAACAGTGGGTTCCGCCAATTTAGGTTTCTTGCTCATCGGCGGGCCACCCCACAATTGCTCGAGATTATAATATTCCCGTATCGTGGGCTGCATGATGTGAACCACTACCGACCCCAGATCCACCAGCACCCACTCGCCGGTTTCCTCACCCTCCACGCCCTGCACATGCGCTCCGGCTTCCTTGAG
>CAYGNO010000157.1:0-2948 GCA_964351305.1 uncultured Sulfuricella sp. | reverse complement strand
CCCATGAACAGGCACAGCGGCTGCATCGCGCCCAGCTCCCGGCGCAAATCCAGCAGGGTTTCCACCGTGTAGCTGGGCGTCGGCTTGAAGATTTCCCGCTCGTCGAGCGGGAACAACGGGTTGCCGGCTATGCCCAGGCGCACCATTTCCAGCCGCTGTTGCGGCGAAGCGAAGGGCGGGGTGCGGTGCGGCGGCAGCCCCGCCGGGATGAAGCGCGCCTCGCTCAGAGCCAATCCTTCCGCCAGCTCCTGCGCCAGCCGCAGATGGCCGAAATGAACGGGGTCGAACGTGCCGCCGAGAATGCCGATAGGGGGCGGCATTCTGGTGATGGGTGATGGGTAATGGGTGATGGGGTCTTCCATCCTACCGCTCACCGCTTACCCATTCCTCATCACCCATCACCCCCCTATCAGTGATCTTCAATGTGATGCGTTTCCTCGGCAGGCAGGCCGGTGTCGGGATCATTCCAGTCCGCAATGCCGATTTCCGCCTCCACTTCCGCCAGCGACTCGCCGGGCTCGTAATCGGAGTCGGCTCTGTATTCCATGTCCTGCACCGCATCCATCAGCGTCGGGAATGGCCCGAACACCTTGTCGGTTTCCTTGTCCTGCCAGTAAAAACCATCCGGTCGTTCGATAATCCGGGTTTGGTCATACCCGGCTGGAGTTTCTGGAATGTTGATCGTCATGCCGCCCTCCTTAAGTAAAATGCATTTTTAACCGCGAACATGCCCATCGCCCAGCACGATGAATTTCTGGCTGGTCAATCCTTCCAGCCCGACCGGGCCGCGCGCGTGTATCTTGTCGGTGGAAATGCCGATTTCCGCCCCCAGGCCATATTCGAAACCGTCGGCGAAGCGGGTCGAGGCGTTTACCATTACCGAGCTGGAATCCACCTCGCGCAGGAAGCGGCGCGCCCGGCTGTAGTCTTCGGTGACGATGGACTCGGTATGCTGCGAGCTGTAGGTGTTGATGTGCCCGATCGCCGCATCGATGTCCTTGACCACCCTCACCGAAAGAATCGGCGCCAGGTACTCGGTGTGCCAGTCTTCCTCGGTGGCTTCCTTCATCTGCGGGATGATCGCGCGCGAAGCCGGGCAGCCGCGCAGTTCGACGCCCTTGTCCAGGTAGATCTTGCACAGTGGCGGCAGCACCGTGGCCGCCACGCCTTCCGCCACCAGCAGGGTTTCCATGGTGTTGCAGGTGCCGTAACGGCTGGTCTTGGCGTTGTCGGCGATGCGGACCGCCTTGTCCAGGTCCGCCTTGTCGTCGATGTAGACATGGCACACGCCGTGCAGGTGCTTGATCACCGGGATGCGCGCCTCGGCGATCAGACGCTCGATCAGCCCCTTGCCGCCGCGCGGCACGATCACGTCGACGAATTCCTTCATGGTGATCAGCTCGCCCACCGCGGCGCGGTCGGTGGTTTCTATCACCTGCACCGCCGTCGCCGGCAAGCCGGCTGCGGCAAGCCCTTCGCGCACGCAGGCGGCGATCGCCCGGTTGGAGTGGATCGCCTCGGAACCGCCGCGCAGAATCGCCGCGTTGCCGGACTTAAGGCACAGGCCGGCGGCATCGGCGGTGACGTTGGGGCGGGCCTCGTAGATGATGCCGATCACGCCCAGCGGCACGCGCATCTTGCCGACCTGGATGCCGGAGGGGCGGTAATTAAGATCGGTGATCTCGCCCGCCGGATCGGGCAGGGCCGCAATCTGCAGCAGCCCCTCCGCCATGCCGGCAACGCCTTTTTCGGTCAGGGTCAGGCGGTCGAGCAGGGCCTCTTCCAGGCCGGCCTCCCTGGCTTCGGCCAGATCCTGCGCGTTCGCCGCGATCAGCTTGGCGGCGTCGCGCCGGATCGCGTCGGCCATTGCCGTCAGCGCCTTGTTCTTGGCATGGGTGTCGGCCTTCGCCATCAGGCGGGAAGCGGCGCGCGCCTGCTGGCCGACGGTTTGCATATAAGCTTTGATGTCCATACTGGTTACCTTAAGATCAAATTCTTACCACGAATTACACGAATGTTCACGAATTGGCACGAATGATTTGGAGTATGGCTGGTATGGAACAATTCGTGAACATTCGTGTAAATTCGTGTCATTCGTGGTTAATGGTTTTTTGCTATCCCCAGCCCCAATTGCAGCAGCTCGTCCCACACGTCGCCGCGTGCCAGGCCCTTGATCATCCGGTCCAGCGCGGCGGCCTGCTTCAATCCGGCCACCAGCCGGGTTTCGTTCAGCCGGCCCAGTGCGCGCTGCACCAAGCCTTGACGGGATTCCCATACGCGCGCCTCGCGGAACAGCTGCGGCAGGGCGGCACCCTTGCGCTGGCCCAGCTTCAATTTTGCCAGGGTGCGGATCTCCTGGGTCAGCGCCCACAGTGCCAGCGTCGGCGCCACGCCCTCGCCCTTCAGTCCTTCCAGAATCCGCGCCAGGCGCACGGCATCTCCGGCCAGCATAGCATCGGAGAGGTTAAATACATCATAGCGCGAGACATCCAGCACCGCTTCGCGAACCTGGTCAAACAGCAGCGGGCCTTCGGGGAACAACAGCCCGAGCTTCTGGATTTCCTGGTGTGCCGCCAGAAGATTGCCTTCGACGCGGTCGGCCAGAAACTGCAAGGTCGTCGCATCGGCGCGCTGTTTCTGTGCCGCCAGCCGCGCCCCGATCCATTGCGGCAGTCGCGTCCGCTCCACCGGATAAACCGGTACCGCCGTGCCTGCCTGCTCCAGCGCCTTGAACCATTTCGTCGCCTGCGCCTGCTTGTCGAGCTTGGGGCAGGTCACCACGGTGACAGTGTCATCCGGCAGCCGCGCGCAATAGTCCTGCAGTGCCTGGCCGCCCTCCGTGCCGGGTTTGCCGGTGGGGATGCGAATCTCAATGATACGCCTCGTCGCGAATAGCGACAGGCTGTTGCCGCTCGCCAGCAGGTTTTGCCAGCTGAAGCCGGACTCGA
>CAYGNO010000156.1:0-5412 GCA_964351305.1 uncultured Sulfuricella sp. | reverse complement strand
TGATGCGGTCGGTATGGCATTCGATGCAGAGAAGGGTCGTGCTGTCGACCCGCGACGAGAAGCTTTCCAGGCGGACTTTGCCTTTGCCTTTGCCGCCGTGGGTGGCGCCGACAAACAGGTGTCCCTTCTCGTCCACACTATGACAGATCAGGCAGAATTGCTTTCCCGAAACGCTGCGCCGCAGGTAGTAGCGGTCCTGGCCCTTCTTGCCGTCCTCCATCTTGTGCATGACGTGGCAGGTCACGCAGGTCATCTTTCCGTCGACGAGGATCATGTCGGGCGGCAGGTGCATCCTCGGCTCGATGTCTGTCGGATGGGAAGTGTAGCCTTGTGCCCCAAACGAGTGACAGGTGCCGCATGCCTTGGTGATGTCCGGTTTCAGTTCGCCGCGCAGCGTGCCCTGGCCGAGGTGGCAGGTGGTGCACTGGTCATCGGTGAACTGGTGGCCTTTCTGCCCTGAAGCCAGAAGGCCGGCCGCCGTTGCGGTCGCGGCCAGCACCATGACTGCGATGAGCGCGTAAATTTTCATGCCTTGACCCGTTGCAACAGTTCTTCATTGGCCGCGCAGGAACGCCTGGCCTCCTCCAGCAGGTCATCGATGGGGCCGTTCCGGGCAAGGGCAGCCTCGGCTTTCGCCAGCACTTGTTCCATTTGCTCGTAATGGGCACAGATTTCCTCTTCCCGCGCCTTTTCCAGATCCTGGACCTTGTTGACTGCTGCGGACAAGGTGTGCAGAACATCATCGTCGCGGAATTTCAGGGCATGGGAAACCGGGCCGACCGACCGCTGCTTCATGTATTCCCTCGTTCTGTACATCGGCCCCACGACCCGATGGGAATAATAGACAAGCGCGGCGGCGAAGAGGATGGAGGGAAGGATGAAAAAAAGAATATTGACGAAAAGGGACTTGATGAAAAGCGACTCTTTCAGATCCACCAGTTTCAGCAGTACCTCGCTGTAGTGTACCTCCAGGAACGACTTCGTAAAATAATACAGGTATATCTGGCCGATGATGGCCACGACGGTACAGAATGCCGCCAGTATGATCCCGGTCGTCGTAAACTTTTTCCTGAAATACGATTCCGGTATCACTTCACGCAGATTTACCGCTTCGCCCATCTCTTTCATGGATGCCACCTTTTGTTCGGTTCCAGTTCCCGCCTCACGACGCCCTGTCCGGGGCGAAGTATAACGTCAATATTCCCGGAAGAAAAAGTGTACTCTCCCGGGGGAATTTGAAAGTGGTGGACGGGCAGCGGTTTTCACCCCTCTCCCGGCGAGGTGCCGCTTCCGTGCACCCCTAACGCGAAGCCCGGTCGGTCCAGCCGCCGGCGCCGTAAACGTTTATCTTGCGCTTTCCCAGCAGGTTGCCGACATAAACCAGATACTTCACCTCAAAACCCTTGTCCGCATGTTGCTGGAAGTGCCTGACATTATGGTGATCGATCGCCACGGCGGAGGGGAATGCCATGCGGCCATGCTCATCATCCCCGTTACCGAATGACAGGAAAAAGGCCTGGTCCCCGTCGGTAAATATCTGGACACTTTCGAAGGCTGCGTCCGCGACATAAAGACGCCCGTCCGGTGCGATATCAAAGCCCTTGGGGCGCGCGAAGCCGCCCGCAGTCGGGCTATGATAGCCGAATTCGTACAGGTAGTCACCGTTCGCGTCGAACTTCTGGATACGGAAGTTGAAGGAATCGTTTACGTAGAGGCTCCCCTCGCGATCGACCCGCAAGTGGGTAGGGAAATCGAACTTGCCGGGATCTTGTCCGCGACCGCCGATGGTCCGCAGCGGCTTGCCGCTTTCGCGGTCGAGGACATGGACGACGTGGGCGGAATGGTCGCAGACATAGACACGATCGCCGTACACGGCCACGTCCACCGGTCGCTGGAATATGTCGTCGCTGCCATAGAGGCGCACGAAGCGTTCTTCCGCGTCGAAGACCACGACCCTGTTCCTCCCGCTGTCGGCCACAAACAGATAACCGTTTTCCGAGACAGCGATGCCTTCGGGATTTTTCAGGATTCCTTCCCGTTGAGCGTTGAGCGGGCGGAACTCCTTTTTCTCGAAATCGATGATGATGATCAGCCCGTATCCCATGTCGCTCACATAGAGTTTGCCGGGACGGACGGCCATGTAATGGGGGCGGCTCAACCGGGCGGAGTCGTCCTTGTCCGTGAGAAATGCCTCCAGGACGGCATCGCGGTTGCCGACATCGACCTGGCTCGTGATGGAGGTCAGGAACTGTAGCTGCGGTCGCTGGGGAAGGGAGGGATAGAATATCGGCGCCGAGTCGCGCTTCGGGGCTGTCTCGACGCACCCTTGGATCAGGGCTAATGCGGCGAGCAGCAGAACGGTTTTTCTTGGCATCTGGTTTCCTCCCTCACTGGTCGGGAAACCCCGAATGGTGCCGAAGGATAGGAAATTCAACCGTGCAAGTCAAATTGGAATTAGTAAGTATCCCCCGGCAAAGCCGATTCGAATTGATGTGAAAATATCCCAGATAGTTTGGTCGCGATAGGGACAGAGATTCCCCCATGCCCCGCACAGATATCTGCAAGCTATCCGGATGTAGCGTTTCTCCAACCTGCAAAGGCAAGCTGCTTCATGCCCGCCTCCGCCGCCAGCCGATCAGCAGGATCGTGCCGAGGCTGGCCAGCAGCAGACCGGCAAGCACCAGCGGGATGGCGGGGTTGTAGCGCACTGTCACGAGCGCAACCGGGGTTGTGATGGGCGCGTAATAACGGTAGCGTTCGCCCGCGATTTCGATCTCTGCATGCCGTGAGGCGCGCCTGTCGAGCACCATGAACAGCCCCTGGCGCGTGCCGTCCTTGTGCAGCAACAACAGGTCGGCGATCGGGACGCCCTTCTTGCTCATCGAAACCCCGCGCAGGACCAGATGCCCGCCCTCGACCCGGTATGGTTCGTGCGGCATCAGCCTGAACGGCATATCATCCGAAAGGCGGGTAATGATCAGGCCGCTCGGCTGATACCCGCCCTGCTGGATGATGATCTGGCGCATGCCGCCGCTGAACAGGGCAGGTTCGTTGTAAGCGATCCGTTTGTGCAGCTCGCGCCCGTCGTCGAGGCGGATGCGCAGCGCCACATCTGTATCCTTCAACGAACCATCCGGGTGATAGTGGTTCTTCAGGGACTCTACGCTAACCAGCCCGATGTCCGGGACCGCCTGTGGCTGATCGTCGAGGCCTACGCGGTGCTCCTGTCCGTAAATGCCATCATGCAGGTGCGCAACCAGGATCAGCACCAGCGAAACGTGAAACAGCAATGCGGCCACTTGCTTGAGACGGGCACTGCGGGCCTGCACCATGCGCGTCAACGTTTCGGCGATGCAGGCAATCAGATTCAGGGCAAACAGGGAAAAGGTGACCAGCAGGATATAAAGCCAGGCATGTTTTACCTGAACCGGTTCGAAAAAGAAGCCCAGGTTGTTGGGAAAGAATGGCGGATAGGTATCGGGAAACCTGTCCATTACCAGGCTGCCGATCGCCAGATTCAGGATCACCACCATGCCGAGCGCAAAGCCCGCATAGCGATTTCCGAGGATGCAGATCAGTCTGAACATTTTCAGAACTTGTGAATCGAGCGCGTGAAAAATCCGGTGCCTACAAAGGTGATGGCAATCATCACCACACCGAGAACATAGAGCGGGATATTCCAGCGGCGCAGTGCCGGCAGCCCGTCAAGATGCAACAGATTGCCATAGTAGAGCCACAGTATGGCCGACCACACAATCTTGGGATCCCACATGAAATAAGCGCCCCAGGCCAGATAGCCCCAGATCCCGCCGAACAGCATCGCCACCGTAAAGAACAGGAAACCGTTGCGGTTGAGATCGGTCATCAGCGGACGCTCCTGCAATGACGGATCGCGGGCGCGCCAGGCACGCAGGCTGAACAGGGCATTGACGCCGGCGACCAGCCAGAAAGCATAGGCGGCAAAGGAGAGCGGCACATGCAAGGGATACCAAAAGGTCAGCAGGTAAGCGGTGGGGTAGCGTATCCGGTCTTCGAAAGCGAAGATGGCAGCGGCGATGATCGAGGCCAACAACAACAGGGCGGTGAACTCGCGATTGGCAATCCGGCTGCGGTAGTAGAGCGCACAGAGCACGATCAACACCGCGAGCGTCATGAACGATTCGACCTTGTCGGTGAAGGGAAAGAAGCCCTTCATCCACGCCCTGATCAAAAAGAAAACTGCGCTGGAAATCAGAAAGAGGGTTAGCGAAACGCTCGTCGCCCGGCGTCTGCCGGCGAACGACAGCATCACGCCGAGCCCGAGCAGCGCAACAGCCAGGAGAAATGTGATGCGGACAAGCGTCTCCGGGGCCGGCATGACAACTTGTCTAGTGCGAAGGCGTCAGTTGCGGCGGCTTCGAATCATCCAGATGGATGGACTGCAACAGCGCCGGTGAAATATCGGCCTGGATCGCCTTGATGGCCGCCTCGATCTGCTGCACGGGGCAATCAGGCAGCCGGCTTTCTTTCTGATCCGCATAAGCGGTCAACACCAATCCGTCATCCTGCACGGCGAAGCGATGGGTCCAGCTGACCGCGAGGGTTCCGGGGCCTTCTTCGATCTCTATCATGATGGCTTCTCCACCGGACGCCACCTGCACGGCGTCTCTCTCGGTCGCCTCCAGCAACCAAGCTTCTCCCTGCACGGTGCTGAACAGGACAAACACGCCCACGGTTCCAAAAGTCTCCTTTCGGGCAGTGGCGGCAGCCTGCAGGGACGAGACCGACTGGGTCAGTGTAGCGGGCCGGGCAGCCACCGCCATAGCTTTCTGCTGGAATGGCAGACAGCACTTTTTGTATTTCTTGCCACTGCCACAAGGGCAGGGTTCGTTACGGCCTATCTTGCTCATATGTCTTGTACCCCCCGATAAACTGCGGCGGTCGGCAGTTATTGCACGACCGAATCGATCACAATATTCAGCCCCTTGCCCGGCTTAACGGCCCCAGTTGTTCCATACAGGTCACTGGGCTGGGCAATGGGATTGCCGGTTTTTGAAACACGCGCCACCACCTCGATTTGTTCAAAGCCGGACAGCTTCACTTGCTGCTGCATCAACATGCTGTCATCAAACGAAAACTGCAGCGGCAAGTCTTTCGCCTGTTTGCGCAACACGGCAAGCAGCGACTTCCTGTTTTTCCCATCGCGCACGAAAATGAAAACGGTGTCGGTTGGCGCAACCTTTCCAGCCAGTCCAGGGTTTAACGAAACACCACCTGTAATAACTTCCGCAGAGCGGGTATCCGATTTTTGCGTCGTCTTGTCTGCCTGGCCGGCTTGCAACTGGGGCCGTTCTCCCCCGACACCTTTCTGCATCGAAAGGAACTGGCGCGCCTGCTTGATGCCGTCGCGGATCATCTGCAATTCCGGATGAT
>CAYGNO010000155.1:0-5456 GCA_964351305.1 uncultured Sulfuricella sp. | reverse complement strand
GTGCTGCACCAGGTTCGCAACAACGAAATCAACACCGAAATGCTGCGAGAGATCGTCCGCGAACCTTATTTCATCCCGGCGGGAACCTCGCTTTTTTCCCAGCTGCAAAACTTCCAGGAAAATCGCCACCATATCGGGCTGGTGGTGGATGAGTATGGCGAACTGCTCGGACTGGTGAGCCTGGAAGACATCCTGGAAGAAATCGTCGGCGAATTCGCCTCACGGCCTACCGCCCACGGCGGCATTTATCCGCAGGACGACGGTAGCTGGCTGGTCGATGGCGGCTGCTCTCTGCGTGACCTGAACCGCAAGCTCAAGCTCAAGTTGCCGATGGATGGCCCCAAAACCCTGAACGGCCTGGTTCTCGAACATTTCGAGGATATCCCGGAAGCCGGCACCAGCTTCAAAATAAACGGGCATACTCTGGAAATCGTCCAGACTCAGGATCGCATCGTCAAAGTCGTGCGTATTTTCCCGCTTTCATCCGCCTCGGAATAGACTCTGCCGCCTTTACAAAAAAACTTGCCAAGTGCATTATTGGACTGTTTTTAATCCCTAAACGGACAACCCCCTGATGGCATCTGCAACAACTTCGGCCAGGCTCAGCGGACTGGCCAACGCACTGGTACAAAGCGGCCGCCTGCTGGAGGCCGATGCCGAAGCCATTCAGTCCCAGGCCGGCGCCGATGAGACCGGCTTTGTCGCCCAATTGGTGCAAAGCAAAAAAATGAGCTCCCTGGAAGTTGCCGAATTTGCTGCGCGGACATTCGGTTTTCCCCTGCTGGACCTGGCTGCTATCAATGTGGATCACCTGCCCAATGACGTGCTCGATGCCCGGCTGATCAAGAGCCGCCGCGTCCTGGCCCTGCAAAAGCGCGGCAACCGCCTGTTCATCGCCACCTCCGATCCAGCCAACCTGCGCGCCCTGGATGACGTGCGTTTCAAGACCAGCCTCACGGTTGAACCGGTGGTGGTGGAGGACGACAAGCTCGGCGCGCTGATAGAAAAAATTGCCGAAGCCAGCGACACTACACTACAGAATCTGGCTGGCGAAGACATTGACCTCGAATTCACCGACGAGGAAGCGCTGGCGCAAAAGGATGAGGGCGCCAGCGCGGAAATCGATGACGCCCCAGTCGTCCGTTTCCTCCAGAAAATCCTGCTGGACGCGATCAATGCCGGGGTATCCGATATCCACTTCGAGCCCTACGAAAAATACTACCGTATCCGCTACCGCCTCGACGGCATACTCTATGAAGCCGCGCAGCCGCCCCTGGCGATCAAGGACAAGCTCTCCTCCCGCATCAAGGTGATTTCCAAGCTCGACATTTCGGAAAAACGCGTACCCCAGGACGGTCGCATGAAGCTGGTGCTGTCCAAGAACCGCGCCATCGATTTCCGCGTCAGCACTCTGCCCACCCTGTACGGCGAGAAAATCGTGATGCGTATCCTCGACCCGACCATCGCGACGCTGGGGGTTGATGCATTGGGCTACGAGCCGGACCAGAAAGAATTCCTGCTCAACGCCGTCCGCCGCCCCTATGGCATGGTGCTGGTCACCGGGCCGACCGGCAGCGGCAAAACCGTGTCGCTGTATACCTGCCTGAATATCCTGAACGAACCGGGCATCAACATCTCCACCGCGGAAGACCCTGCCGAGATCAACCTTCCCGGCGTCAACCAGGTCAACGTCAACGACAAGGCCGGGCTAACTTTCGCTGCGGCACTCAAGTCCTTCCTGCGCCAGGATCCGGATGTCATCATGGTGGGCGAGATCCGCGACCTGGAAACGGCGGACATCTCGATCAAGGCGGCGCAAACCGGCCACATGGTTCTGTCCACCCTGCACACCAACGATGCGCCCGGCACCTTGACCCGCCTGATGAACATGGGAGTCGCCCCTTTCAACATCGCCTCCGCAGTCATCCTGATTACCGCGCAGCGCCTGGCGCGGCGCCTGTGCAAGTGCAAACAGCCCATCGACATTCCCAGGGAGGCGCTATTGCGTGCGGGCTATGTCGAAGAAGATCTCGACGGCAGCTGGCAGCCTTATGGCCATGTCGGTTGCGAAATCTGCAAGGGCACCGGCTACAAGGGGCGGGTCGGCGTCTACCAGGTCATGCCGATCAGCGACGAAATGAGCCGCATCATCATGAAAAACGGCACCGCGCATGACATCGCCGACCAGGCAAAGCGCGAAGGCGTACGTGACCTGCGTCAATCCGGCCTGCTCAAGGTGAAAGCCGGGCTGACAACGCTGGAAGAAATCGAAGCCATCACCAACGAGTAAAGGGATCAGCATGGCCGTCACAAAAAAAAAGGAAACCGTGAAAGACCTTCTCTTCGCCTGGGAGGGGACAGACAAAAAAGGCAAAGCCGTAAAGGGCGAGATGAGCGCACCGGGTGCGGCGGTAGTGCATACCCTGCTGCGGCGCCAAGGCATCACCGTTCTCAAGGTTAAAAAACAAGGTGGCTTCAAAAAAGGCAAGAAAGTCACCGAAAAAGACATCTCCCTCTTCACGCGGCAACTGGCGGTCATGATGAAAGCCGGCGTCCCTCTGCTGCAATCCTTCGACATCGTCGGCAAAGGACACAGCAACCCGGCCGTATCAAAACTGCTTGGCGACATCAAGGCCGATATCGAAACCGGCAGCAGCATGAGCCAGGCATTCCGCAAATACCCTTTGTATTTCGACACGCTGTACTGCAACCTGGTCAACGCGGGCGAACAGGCCGGCATTATCGACACGG
The DNA here is from genome assembly GCA_964351305.1 of uncultured Sulfuricella sp. GTDB lineage: Bacteria > Pseudomonadota > Gammaproteobacteria > Burkholderiales > Sulfuricellaceae > Sulfuricella. The sequence goes on along the minus strand of CAYGNO010000155.1, from coordinate 2,705 downwards.
TGCTGGATCGCCTTGCGACCTACAAGGAAAAGATTCTTGCCATCAAAAGCAAGATCAAATCGGCGCTGTTCTACCCCATCTCCATTCTGGTCGTCGCATTCGTCATCACGGCAATCATCATGATCTTCGTGGTACCGGCGTTCAAGGAACTGTTCACCAGCTTCGGTGCCGACCTGCCCACTCCTACTCTGGTGGTAATGGCCATATCCGACTTTTTCGTTGCTTACTGGTGGGCAATTTTCGGCTCAATCTATGGCGCGCTCCAGTTTTTTTTCTACACATGGAAACGCTCGAAAAAAATGCAGTACTTCATGGATCGACTGTCCCTCCATCTGCCGATTTTTGGCCCGGTGATCGAGAAAGCCACTATCGCGCGCTGGACCCGCACCCTGTCCACCATGTTTGCCGCCGGCGTACCCCTGGTCGAGGCACTGGACTCGGTCGGCGGCGCTGCCGGCAACGCCTTGTATTTCGATGCCACGAAAAAAATCCAGAGCGAAGTCAGTACCGGCACCAGCCTGACGGTGGCAATGCAGAACAGCAACCTGTTTCCCAACATGGTGCTGCAAATGGTCGCCATCGGCGAGGAGTCCGGCGCTTTGGACTCCATGCTCTCCAAGGTGGCCGATTTTTACGAAGCCGAAGTGGACGATGCCGTGGCAGCGCTTTCCAGCCTGATGGAACCGATAATCATGGCGGTTCTGGGCGTGATTATCGGCGGCCTGGTTATCGCCATGTACCTGCCGATCTTCAAGATGGGCCAAGTCGTTTAAAAGCAGTCCTGAGTGGACGACACCCAGGACTCAGCACTCAGGACTCAAATGATCTTCGAACCCCTGCAATCCTCCCCGGCGCTGTACGTTAGCGTGGCCGCACTCCTCGGCCTGATGGTCGGCAGCTTCCTGAATGTCGTCATCCATCGCCTGCCCAGGATGATGGAGCGCGAGTGGCGCGAGCAATGCAGCACCATGACCGGAGAAGGAGCCCCGCCCGCCGCGCCCTACAACTATAACCAAGACCCCGCAGGGGACGATCGCCTCCCCTCCCCACAGCGGGAGGGGATTGAGGGGAGGGGCAAACAACCCACCTACAACCTGGTGGTTCCGCGCTCGGCCTGCCCGTCCTGCGGCCACATGATTTCGGCAAGGGATAACATCCCGGTAATTTCCTGGCTGATCTTGCGCGGACGCTGTGCGCACTGCAAGACCGCAATCAGCCCACGCTATCCCATCGTCGAAGCCCTTACCGGCATCATCAGCGCTTACGTCGCCTGGCATTTCGGCTTTGGGCCAACCGCTCTGGCCGCCCTGCTATTCACCTGGGCGCTGATCGCGCTGACCTTCATCGACTTTGACACCCAACTGCTGCCGGACAGCATCACCCAACCCCTGATCTGGCTCGGCCTGTTGCTCAATCTCAACGGCTTCTTCACCAGCCTGGACTCCGCCCTGGTCGGGACGGTGGCGGGCTACCTGTCGCTCTGGAGCGTCTACTGGCTGTTCAAGCTGGTTACAAAAAAGGAAGGCATGGGCTACGGCGATTTCAAGCTGCTTGCCGCGATCGGCGCATGGCTGGGCTGGCAGATGCTGCCGCTGGTCATCCTGCTTTCTTCGCTGGTCGGAGCGGTGGCCGGCATTTCGCTGATCCTGTTTGCCGGCCATGGCCGCCAGATTCCGATTCCCTTCGGCCCGTACCTCGCGGGTGGCGGCCTGATCGCCCTGCTGTGGGGCAAGCAGATCACCCAGGCTTATCTCGGACTCTAGTCTCTTACTGACCTAATGATGTCAAAATCCGACAAGAATTTGGGATTAATATGAGCCATACGGTAATGGGTGATGAGGAATGGGTAACGAAAACCTTCGACCATCACTCATCCCCCATTACTCATTACTCCATTTGGGTTCCGGCACTGCCGGCTTAGGGGATGCTGACGATCGGCCTCACCGGCGGCATCGGCTGCGGCAAAAGCAGCGTCGCCCGGATTTTTTCCGCCCTGGGTGCCGCCGTCATCGACACCGATGAGATCGCGCATCGCCTGACGGCAAAAGGCACTCCGGCCCTTGCCGCCATCATCGGGCAGTTCGGTTCCAGTTACCGACTGCCGAACGGAAACCTAGACCGTGCCAGGTTGCGCAAGCTGGTTTTTTCCGATCGTGCCGCCAAGGAACAACTGGAAACGCTGCTCCACCCTCTGATCAAACAACAGGTCGTCTCGGAAATGGTTGAGGCGCAGGGGTCCTATCTGGTGCTGGTGATCCCGCTGTTTTTTGAAACCGGTGCATACCGCGATCTGGTTGACAGGGTGCTGGTAGTGGATTGCGACGAAAATCAGCAAATCTCCCGGACCATGTCCCGTAGCAAGCTTTCCGCCGAAGATGTGCGTACCATCATGGCCCACCAGGTTCCTCGCGCGGAGCGCATCAAAAAAGCCGATGATGTCCTGTCCAACCGGGGCAACCACGCAGACCTCGAAAAACACGCCAAAGAGTTGCATCAGCATTATTTGACGCTGGCATTACAGCGGCGGGCCTGAAGCCGCTTCGCTAAAAATCAAAATAATTCAAAGTTTCATGTAATTATGTTAATAGAACTTATTGTCAGATCGCTTATAATTCGGCAGAATTGAACTTTGCCGATTCCAGACCCGACAGTGATCACCTACGACCACCCTCTTAACGAGCGGATTCGCACTCTCCTGCGACTGG
>CAYGNO010000154.1:0-5484 GCA_964351305.1 uncultured Sulfuricella sp. | reverse complement strand
GGAGAGGGTGGATGCGCCGCGCCCCCTCTCCCCAACCCTCTCCCGCAAGGGGATTGCCCTCTCCTCAATCCTCTCCCGCAAGCGGGAGAGGAGGCAATGGTGAAGGGCGCTTGTTCCGATTTTCTGGCGCGGGTTGCTTTCATTCGCCGCGCCCGCGGCTACACCCCTCGCGCCATCAAGCTGGCAAAAGCGGGGCGCCCGGTGCTGGCCTGCGGCGGCTGGTTCAAGAACACAGTCTGTTTGACGCGCGGCGACGAGGCCTTCCTTTCCCAGCACATCGGCGACCTGGACAATGCGCCGAATTGCCGGTCGCTGGAGGAAACGGCGCAACACCTGATGAATGTGCTCGAAATCGAGCCGGAAATCGTCGCCCACGACCTCCATCCGGATTTCTTCAGCAGCCGTTTCGCCGTCGGTTTCGCGCGGCAGCGCGGCATTCCGGTGCTTGCCGTGCAGCACCACCATGCCCATATCGCCGCAGTGATGGCGGAACATGGGCTGGCAGGCCCGGTATTGGGGCTGGCGCTGGACGGGGTGGGGCTGGGCCGTGACGGAAAAGCCTGGGGCGGCGAGCTGTTGCGGGTGGAGGGGGCGTTGTTCGAGCGCCTCGGCCATCTCGCCGAACTGGCGCTGCCCGGCGGCGACCGCGCCGCGCGCGAGCCCTGGCGCCTGGCGGCGAGCGCCCTGCATGCTCTGGGCCGGGGTGGGGAAATCGAGCGACGGTTTTCGCATTCCGCCGCTACGGCGGTACGGCAGATGCTGGAGCAGAATCTCAACAGCCCGGCCACTTCCAGCTGCGGCCGCTTGTTCGATGCCGCTGCCGGAATGCTCGGCGTGCGCGAGGTTTCCGCTTTCGAGGGCCAGGCGGCGATGCTGCTGGAAGGGCTGGCGCAGGCATACGGCCCGGTTGCGCCGATGAATGGCGGTTATACTCTTGGCGAAGGCGTGCTGAATCTTTTGCCGCTGCTCGCGACGCTAAGCGAAACCCGCGATGCCGGCCTCGGTGCGGCGCTGTTCCACGCCACCCTGGCCGAGGCGCTGGCCGAATGGGTGGCCGCGAAGAGGGCGGGAACCGGGCTGAATGACGTGGTGTTCGGCGGCGGGTGTTTCCTCAACCGGTTGCTCGGCGCGGATCTCGCCGTTCGCCTCGAAGCGCAGGGTGCGAAAGTGTATCAGGCGCGCCAGGCGCCACCCAACGACGGCGGGCTTGCCTTGGGGCAGGCGTGGGTCGCAATGCAATCAAGGAGCTGAATATGTGCTTGGCTATTCCCGCCCAAGTGGTGGAGCTGCTGGATAACGACGGTGCCGTGGTCGAACTGGGCGGCGTGCGCAAGGAAATTTCGCTGGCGCTGGTGGACGGCGTGGTGGTGGGCGATTACGTCATCGTCCACGTTGGTTACGCGCTCAACCGGCTCGACCCGGAAGAGGCGGAAAAAACCCTGCAACTGTTCGCAGAAATCGGGTTGCAGGCAGAATGAAATACATCGACGAATTCCGCGACGGCGCGCTGGCGCGCAAGCTGGCCGCCGACATCCGGCGCGAGGCGCGGACTGGCCGGGCTTACGGCCTGATGGAGTTCTGCGGCGGCCACACCCACGCCATTTTCCGTTATGGTGTTCAGGGTCTGCTGCCCGACAACATCAACATGATCCACGGCCCCGGTTGTCCGGTGTGCGTGCTGCCGATCGGCAGGGTGGACAGCGCCATCGAACTGGCGCATAGACCCGACGTGATCCTGTGTTCCTACGGCGACATGCTGCGGGTGCCCGGATCGAGCCGCATGAGCCTGCTCAAGGCCAAGGCGGGCGGTGCGGATGTGCGCATGATCTACTCCAGCGCCGATGCGCTGAAAATCGCACAGGAAAATCCGGACAAACAGGTGGTGTTCTTCGCCATCGGTTTCGAAACCACTACCCCGCCCACGGCGGTGGCGATCCTGCATGCTGCGACGATGGGCCTCGCCAATTTCTCGGTATTTTCCAACCATGTGCTTACCCCCGCCGCCATCACCGCCATCATGGGGAGCGGAGAGGCACGGGTGGATGGCGTGATCGGCCCGGCGCATGTTTCCACCGTGATCGGCAGCCGGCCCTACGAGCCGTTTGCCGCGCAGTATCACATGCCGGTGGTGATCGCCGGGTTCGAGCCGCTGGATGTGATGCAGGCGATCCTGATGCTGGTGCGGCAGCTCAACGAAGGCCGCGCCGAGGTGGAAAACGAGTTTACCCGTGCCGTCACCCGCGACGGCAACATCAAGGCGCAGCGCCTGGTGGCGGAGGTGTTCGAGTTGCGCAAGACCTTCGAATGGCGCGGCCTCGGCTGGGTGTCCGACAGCGGCCTGCAAATCCGGGAAGCCTATGCGGCTTACGATGCGGAAGAGCGTTTCAAATTGCCTTATCAGTCGGTGGCCGACCACCCGGCGTGCGAATGCAGCGCCATCATCCGCGGCGTGAAGAAACCGCTCGACTGCAAAGTGTTCGGCACGGTATGCACGCCGGACAATCCTATCGGCTCGTGCATGGTGTCGTCGGAAGGGGCTTGCGCGGCTTATTACACTTACGGACGGTATAAAGAAAATCAAAAGCATTAACCGCAAGGGACGCAAGGTTTCGCAAAGGAAAATCTTGAAATGCTTTCCTTCGCGTTCCTTTGCGTCCTTTGCGGTGAGAAACGGGGTTGAAAATGAGCAAAACTAGAACCGGCTACATCCGCCCCCTCGACCTGAAAAACGGCTGTGTCGATATGACCCACGGCAGCGGCGGTCGTGCCATGGCGCAGTTGATCGAGGAGCTGTTCCTGGCTGCCTTCGACAACGAATTCCTGCGCCAGATGAACGACCAGGCGAGCTTCCATATCCCGGCGGGGCGCATGGTGATGGCCACCGACAGCCATGTGGTCTCGCCGCTGTTCTTTCCCGGCGGCGACATCGGCTGCCTGTCGGTGCACGGCACCATCAACGACGTGGCCATGGCGGGCGCCGCGCCGCTTTATCTTTCCGCCAGTTTCATCCTGGAGGAAGGTTTTCCGCTCGCCGATCTGGCGCGCATCGTCGAGTCCATGGCAAACGCGTCCAGGGAAGCCGGCGTGCCTATCGTTACCGGCGACACCAAGGTGGTGGAGCGCAACAAGGGCGACGGCGTATTCATTACCACCACCGGGGTGGGAATCGTGCCGCATGGGGTCAATATTTCCGGCGACCGGGCGCGACCGGGGGATGCGATCATCGTCAGCGGGTCGGTCGGCGACCACGGCGTGGCGATTCTTTCCGTGCGGGAGAATTTGAGCTTCGGCACTTCAATCCAGTCGGACACTGCCGCCCTGCATGGGCTGGTGGCGGCCATGGTCGCGGCGGTGCCGGGCATTCACGCGCTGCGCGATCCCACTCGCGGAGGGCTTGCCACCACCCTCAATGAAATCGCCCGCCAGTCGGGTGTCGGCATGATGCTGCGCGAAACCGACTTGCCTATCCGTACCGAGGTCAGGGCCGCATGCGAGTTTCTTGGTCTCGACCCGCTGTATTCCGCCAATGAAGGCAAGCTGGTCGCTTTTTGCCGGCAAGAGGATGCGGATGCGCTGCTGGCGGCGATGCGCGCCCACCCGCTGGGGCAGGATGCGGTGGCGATCGGCGAGGTGGTTGAGGACGATCACCGCTTCGTGCAGATGGAAACCGCTTTCGGCGGTTGGCGCATCGTGGATTGGCTGACGGGGGAGCAGTTGCCCCGAATCTGTTAGCCTTCGATCAGCCGCCGGATCACGGTATTGAAGGGGGATATCCACTCCGCCGCGAACTGGTTGTCGCAGGCATTCACTTCCGCGATGGCGCGCAGCATAGAACGTCCATGACCGCGATGAGAGTGCTTCAGCATCACGGCTTCAAAAGCATCGGCGATCGCCAGGATTTTTGCTCCGGGGCAGATGGCATCTGATTTCAGGCCCGCCGGGTAACCCGCGCCATCCGGCATTTCATGGTGCTGCGCCACCATCTCGGCGGCGGGCTTCCAGCCTTCCATCCGTTCCAGCAGGCCGGCTCCGTAACCGGGGTGCGCGTGCAGGGCTTTCTTGTCATCCTCATTGAGCCGCCCCAGCTTGTTCAGCCACATCCCTTCCGGCAGGAGCATCATCCCGACGTCGTGCATGTAGGCCGCCGCTTCCAGCTGTACCGGGTCGACCGGTTTGCCCGCTGCCTTGTTGGTATCCAGGGCAAGGCGAAGCATCCGGGCGCTGCGTCCCTGAAAGTGGATCGACCGGCTTTCGAATTGCTGCGCAAGTGAAAGGAAAAAGCGCAGATCTGCGGCGATGCTTTCCTGGCTGCGCGAGATCGCCGACTTTTGCGGCGTGCCGCGCAGCGTCGCCATGGTGGGACGAAACCCGGTGACTGATTCGATGACGCCGCTGATGGCGGTGTCGAGCTGGTTTTGCGGGGTCTGGCTTAGCTTTTCCAGCCCTTGCACCAGTTTGACGAGCTGCAATTGGGCGACGGGTTTGCCCGCCGCCAACGCTTCCACTGCTAATTCCAGGCGATCTATCGTCAGCAGGATAATTTCGCCGAGCAACTCGGTGAAGCGCAGTTTGCCTGTGCGCAGGTCCCCCATCAGGGTTTCGAGTGGATGACTGATGATGACGCCCATTTCCACCTTGCACAAGGCGGCATCGCCCTTGATGTTGTGCAGAATGCGAAACAGGTTGTCGATGATTTGCTTGTCGTCAGGCGATTGTTTGAGCCGGGCCACATCCTGCTCGATCTTGGGGGCGAGATCGGCCAGGTCTTCCAGGTAGTCATCCAGCGCCTGGCGGTCGAAGATTCTCGGTTGGGTAAGGGCTTGAAGATTTGCCATTCGGGCTCTCTTTTCGGAATTTAATACTGGCGGCGGGGCAACATGAAGTCACACCGCTTTCCCTGCCTACTTTATACCCGAATATTCTGTGCGCAACTAGGCAAAGCGCTCATGCAGATATTGGATGATGTCGGAGGACTCGTACATCCACTGGCTATTGCCTTGTTCATCCGTGATTTTCAGGCAGGGCACCTTGATCTGCCCGCCGCCCTGCAATAACGCTGCGCGATTCTGTTGATCTTTTTGCGCATCGCGTAATTCGATGTTAAGCGACAGGCGGCGGATATCCCTCCGGACTTTGACGCAAAATGGGCAAGTCCTGAATTGATAGAGGATCAGTCCCCGGCATTGCAGGTCGACCTGGCGTTGTTCTTCGGGTTGGCGAACAACGCCCTTCGGTGTGGCCACGATTTCCCCAAGCAGAATGAAAGGGCCGATAACGACTCGCAGGCTGCGGAAGAAAATTTTGAAGGCCCATTTCATGGCGAATTACCCAAAGTTGAGAGAAGATGAAAGCGTAGGGCGCCCAAAAATGAAAAGGGCTAGTCATTTCTGACTAACCCTTAAATTTCTTGGTAGGCCGTGCCAGATTCGAACTGGCGACCAACGGATTAAAAGTCCGCTGCTCTACCGGCTGAGCTAACGACCC
>CAYGNO010000153.1:0-5495 GCA_964351305.1 uncultured Sulfuricella sp. | reverse complement strand
TCGATTTCCAGCTCGAAATGGCCGTCGGTGACATGCGCCGGGGCGATGCGCGTAAGCCGCTCCAGCGCCTTGACGCGGCTTTGCGCCTGCTTGGCCTTGGTGGCCTTGGCGCGGAAACGGCGGACGAAATCTTCCAGGTGGGCGATCTTTGCCTGTTGCGTCTGGAAAGCCTGGTTCTGCTGGGAGATTTTTTCGGCGCGGGCGCGTTCGAAGTCGTCGTAGTCGCCGGCATAATTGTCGATAACGCAGTCGTGGACGTGGGCGATGCGGTTGACGGTGGCGTTGAGAAATTCCCTGTCGTGCGAGACCAGCAGAATGCTGCCGGGGTAGCGCGCCAGGTACTGTTCGAGCCAGAGGATGGCTTCGAGGTCGAGATGGTTGGTGGGCTCGTCGAGCAGCAGCAGATCGGCGCGGTGCATCAGCGCGCGGGCGAGGTTGAGGCGCATCCGCCAGCCGCCGGAGAAGCTCGTTACCGGGCGCTCCAGTGCATCGTTGGCGAAACCCAGCCCGTTCAGGAGCTGTGCTGCGCGTGATTTTGCGGCATAGCCGTCGATGGCCTCGAAGCGGTGCTGCGCGTCGAACCAGGCGGCGTCATGCTGTTCCCGCGCCAGGGTTTTTTCCATCTGGCGCAGCTGGACGTCGCCGTCGAGCACGAATTCCAGCGCGGGTTGCGTGGAGTTGGCGATTTCCTGTTCGACATAGGCCAGGGTCTTGCCGGCCTGCAGGGAGATTTCGCCGCCTTCCGGCTTGAGCTCGCCGCGGATCAGGCGGAACAGGGTGGATTTGCCGCACCCGTTCTTGCCGACCAGGCCGATGCGCTGGTTGGCGAACGCCTGCAAATTCACCTGCTGGAACAGCGGTATGCCGCCCTGAAGGTAAGTCAGATTCTGGATGTTGAGCATGGCGCTATGATACCAGATGCGCCATGCTCATCAGACGTGCTTCAGGCGCTCGTATATCTCCATCACGCGGGGCAGCGCCCGGTGCAGGGCTGCTACCACGGACGGATCGAAGTGCTTGCCCGCATCGTTGTCGATGGTCTCCAGGGCTTTTTTCATCGGCAAGGTCATGGCGCGAGGTTGAACTTACTGGTACAACGCGGGGAATCGCTTGCGCAATTGCTCCAGCTTCGGCTTGTCGTGGATGACGATATAAGGCTGGTTGGGATGCAAGGCCAGATAGTTCTGGTGGTATTCCTCGGCGGGATAGAACTGCTGCAGCGGCACGACCTGCGTGACGATGGGCCTGGAAAAAGTGCGCGCGGCGGTGAGTTGCTGGATAGTGCTTTGCGTAATTTTCTGCTGCTCGTCGCTGGTGTAAAAAATCGCCGAGCGGTATTGGCTGCCCATATCCGGACCTTGACGGTTGAACTGGGTGGGGTCGTGCGCCACGCTGAAAAACACTTGCAGCAGCTGCTGATAGGAAACCTGCTCCGGGTTGAATTGGATGCGCACCGCTTCGGCATGTCCGGTATTTCCCTTGCCGACCTGCTCGTAATGCGCCGTTGCCGCGCTGCCGCCCGCATAGCCGGACACCACTTCCGACACCCCCTTGACGTGCTTGAACACCGCATCCACGCCCCAGAAGCAGCCGCCGGCAAAGACGGCCGTCTGCCCGGCGGCGGCCGTGGCGTTGGGCAGCGCAGCCAGGCTGAGCATGAGGCACAGGCTGCCGAGTAAATGTTTGATGGTTGGCATGATGTCACTCCTTAATGGTTAGCCGAAGGTAAAGGCATAAGCTTCCAGCCCCGGCGAATCCGGGATGATTTCCAGCACGCCGTTCTTCGGCGTTTTCTGGTCGATCAGCTCGTAGAGGGTGTTGCGTTCGATGGTCACCACGCCGCCGGGGGCGTCCTTGCCGGCGTTGGGGCCGACGGCCTCGCCATTTAGCCGGACGGAAACGCGGACCGGCTTGCCGGTGGACGTGCCCAGCACCAGGAACACTTTGCGCGCATTGAAGTCGAGGCGTAGCGCCGCGCCCTTTTCTCCCGCAGTGATTTTCTGCGAATCCACTCGCCATTTGCCGTTCAGCGCCCATTCGTCTTCGGCCAGCTCATCCGGGAAGCGGTACGACCTTTTCGCGTCACGCACCACCGGCTCGTCGCCCCCGAAGCTGTCTGCCCGCGCATAGCCGAGGTAGGTTTCCGCCGTCTGGTCTGGGTTGCCTGCGGGCGCCTCAGCCTTGACGGGTTCGCCGCCGCTCTTCAGCCCGAGCAGGTAGCGGATGTTGTTTTCCGTGACATCGTATTGGCCCTCGCCGAAATGCGTGTAGACCACCTTGCCGTCCCGGTCGATGAGGTAATGCGCAGGCCAGTAGCGGTTCTTGAAGTTCAGCCAGGTGGAAAGATTGTTGTCCAGCGCCACCGGATAGCGGATGCCGTGCTGCGCAATCGCGGCCTTGACGTTGTCGAGTTTCTTCTCGAACTCGAATTCCGGTGAATGCACGCCGACGATCGCCAGCCCCTGGTCGCGATATTTACTGTCCCAGTCGGTGATGTAGGGCAGCGTGCGCACGCAGTTGATGCAGGAATAGGTCCAGAAATCGATCAGCACGACCTTGCCTTTCAGGCTCTGCATGGTGAGCGGATTGGCGTTGATCCAGGCCTCGATGCCGGCGAACTCCGGCGCGGCGTAGGGCGTGTCCAGGCCATCCCGCAGCACCAGCTCGCCGGCAGGCAGTTGGGCTTTCGTGCTCCGGGTCGTCAGCAGGGATTCCACATCCACGCCGGAGGCGATATAGGCCACGGACAGCAGGATCAGCACGCCGAACCCGCGCCGCACCGCTTCGGCATGGCGGGTGAGGAAACCGAGCTTGTTCATGACTTTTCTCCCGGTCAGGGCAATGATGAGCATCGGCACGCCTGCGCCGATAGCGAACGAAACGATGATCAGGTTGCCGGCGAGTTGGGTCTCCTGGCGGATCACCTGCACCAGCACGGCGGCCAGGATAGGCCCCGCGCAGGGCGTCCACACCAGGCCGATCAGCGCGCCGATCATGACGCCGCTGAGCAGCCCCTCGCCGCCGCGTGAGGCCAGTTGGTTGCCGAAGTTGGCCGCGCCTTGCGTCAGCGAGCTGAATTTATCCGACAGCTTCGATGACAGCAGCACCAGGCCGAACAATGCGAGCAGTACCAGGGAAGCGTTCTTGACGATATCGAGGTCGATGCCCAGCGCCTGGACGATCTGGCGCGAAGCCAGCGCAAACAGGCTGAACGCCAGCACGAAACCGATGATGATGCCGTAAGGCCTGCGCTTGCCGCCCTCGACCGATGCCGCCAGCACCAGTGGCAAAACCGGCAGGATGCAGGGCGAGGCGATCAGCGCCAGGCCCTCGAGAAATGCTAATCCGATGTCGATGATCATGTGTTTATCCTGAAAATTTTTTGAACCGCAATCAAATGTAGGGTGGGTTAGCGTTCTTTGCGTAACCCACCAAGCGTTGCAGAGCAACACAACACATTATTTGAGTGCCTGACGGCACCTCTGGTGGGTTACGGCATAACAGCCTGCCTAACCCACCCTGCATTGATAAGTTAAACCTTGTCCGCGATGAATTTCAAAGCCACGCCGTTGTTGCAGTACCTCAGCCCGGTGGGCTTTGGCCCGTCCTTGAACACATGGCCGTGGTGGCCGCCGCAGCGCGCGCAGTGGTATTCGGTGCGCGGCAGCACCAGCTTGTAGTCGGTGGCGGTCTCGACATGGCCGGGCAGCACATCGTAAAAACTCGGCCAGCCGGTGCCGCTGTCGAACTTGAATTTCGAAGGGAACAGCGGCAGATCGCAGGCCACGCAGGCAAACATGCCGCTGCGCTTTTCATGATCGAGCGGGCTGGTGAACGGCGCCTCGGTGCCTTCCCGGCGCAGCACGTCGTACTGCGCCGGCGTCAGCAACTTTTTCCATTCCGCATCGGACTTGCTGAGCTTTGCGATGCGCTCGGCCGCCATCGCCATGCCCGACATGAAGATCTGCGGCAAGGCCAGAATGCCTGCCCCGCCGGTCGCCAGTTTGATAAACATCCGTCTGTCCATGATCTTCCACCTCATCGTAGTGAGTGTTGATAAAGCGATGGCATGCCATCTTTGCTGAGGTATTCGGAGCGTAGCGGGGAAAGGTTACATCTTCAATGGGGCACGGCAGGGTCCTCGGCGGCGGTCGCTTTGCGTGCGCCGAAAGAAATTAGATAAAACCCTATGTTAAAGTAGGTTTTTTACAGGTAATGTATCCGTAGCTCCCCGTGTTATATGAACGGGGGTAGCTTAGATCGGGGCGATAAATTTTGTGTAAACGGAATTTCGTTTAATGTTGCGGCATCCGATCATCAAACTGGATAGGTAAACCGGTTTAGTGCAGCTTTCCAATCCCGGATCGGCATGGTCCACTTCTGGCCGATGTTTTGCCGGGCCAGGTAAAACAGCCCGCGTAGGCGCAATAACCGAAGGGCATTGCGCCGGATGTCAAATGCCTCGATACTCGCCCCATGCCTGATTACCGTCGAGCCTGGCATCCGGGCGGGACTTATTTTTTTACCGTCAATTTGCTGCAACGGCAAGGAGACGACCTGCTGACGCGGCATGTCGATTTGTTGCGGCAAACCATTCGTTCCGTGCGGAAATGTCACCCTTTCCTTATCCATGGGTGGGTGGTTTTACCCGACCACTTGCATTGTGTGATCGAATTGCCGCCGGAGGATGCCGATTTCGCGACCCGGTGGCGACTGATCAAAATGGGATTTTCCAAGGCGATGCCCCGAGGCGAAAAGCTATCTGACGTGCGCGTCCGTCGAGGTGAACGGGGTATCTGGCAACGACGGTATTGGGAGCATCTGATTCGGGGCGAGGCGGATTGCCGCGCGCATATGGACTATGTTCATATCAATCCGGTAAAGCATGGGCTGGTCAAATGTGTGGCCGATTGGCCTTATTCGACATTTCACCATCTGGTTGCCGAAGGTATCTATCCACCGGATTGGGCGGGCGGGGAAGACATGGGGCTGGGCTACGATGACTGACATACGGCGCAATGCCCTTCGGTTATTGCGCCCTACATCCGTAAGCGACCACTAAGCGACTAATCAGGCAACTTATCGCGCAGCTCGTTCCGGTCAAACCACCATGAGTCGCCGACGATGGCATTGACCACCTGACTCAGCCGGGGCAGAAATACCAGCGGGTCGCGCAGGCTCAGCTTGTCCATCCACGCATCGAGCGCCTGTTGATCCTGCACATTGCTGTGGCGTGCCGCAACGCGGGCGATGAGATTATTGGCCAGCAGGCTCCAGTCCCCGTGCTTTGCATCGTCGGCGCGCAGGTCGATCACGTAGCGCGTGGTGACGGCGGCGAGCGCTGCGCCATCGGAATTGCCAGGCGTTTCGGTGATTACATGGTCGAGCATGGCATAGGTGAGTTCGGGCGCGACCGGGAAAGTCACCGCCAGCCAGACGCCCATGCCCAGGGCGGGAATCGAGGCGGCCTGTTCGGTCTGGTAAAGCACGTTGCA
>CAYGNO010000152.1:0-5530 GCA_964351305.1 uncultured Sulfuricella sp. | reverse complement strand
CGCTGGAAAAGGTCGGCGGCAAATCCGAAGACCTGACCTGGGAAATCTTCCGCGATACCCTGATCGAACAGGCCGAGCAGGGCGTGGACTACTTCACCATCCACGCCGGCGTGCGGCTCGCCTACGTGCCGATGACGGCAAAACGCATGACCGGCATCGTCTCGCGCGGCGGCTCCATCCTTGCCAAATGGTGCCTGGCGCACCACAAGGAAAGCTTCCTCTACACCCATTTCGAGGACATCTGCGAGATCATGAAAGCCTACGACGTCAGCTTCAGCCTCGGCGACGGCCTGCGTCCCGGCTCCTTGTACGACGCCAACGACGAAGCCCAGTTCGCCGAACTGAAGACCCTCGGCGAACTCACCCATATCGCCTGGAAGCACGACGTCCAGACCATGATCGAAGGCCCCGGCCACGTGCCGATGCACATGATCAAGGAGAACATGGAGCTGCAACTGAAATACTGCGACGAAGCGCCGTTCTACACGCTCGGCCCGCTGGTCACCGACATCGCCCCCGGCTACGACCACATCACCTCCGGCATCGGCGCCGCGATGATCGGCTGGTACGGCTGCGCCATGCTGTGCTACGTCACGCCCAAGGAACACCTCGGCCTGCCCGACAAGGAAGACGTGCGCGTCGGCATCATCACCTACAAGATCGCCGCCCACGCCGCCGACCTCGCCAAGGGCCACCCCGGCGCGCAAATCCGCGACAACGCCGTGTCCAAGGCGCGCTTCGAGTTCCGCTGGGACGACCAGTTCAACCTCGGCCTCGACCCCGACAAGGCGCGCGAATTCCACGACGAAACCCTGCCCAAGGAATCCTCCAAGGTCGCCCACTTCTGCTCCATGTGCGGGCCGCAGTTCTGCTCCATGAAAATATCCCAGGACGTGCGCGACTACGCCGCTGCGCAAGGGGTTGCGGAAAACGAGGCGCTAGAGAAGGGGATGCGGGAAAAGGCGGTGGAATTTGTGAGGCGGGGCAGCGAGATTTATCGTAAAGCCTGAATGGCGCACTAAAGCCACTAATGCTTTTCAACGGCAGTCGCGGGGGCCTTCAGGGTGAAGATGGCCCCCTCGCTGCCGTTTCTGACCTCAATGCTCCCCCCCATGTTTTTCATGATCATTTTTGACATATAAAGCCCAATCCCCGTGCCGCTGTCTTTGGACGTGAAATAGGGGTCAAAAATTTTAGGGATAATTTCATCGGCAATACCGCCGCCATTATCGGAAACCTCGACCAGGCAGCGCCCGCCGTCCGAGAACACCCTGATCGCCACCCGGCCTTGCGCCACCCGTTTCTGCTGAATCGCATCCTTGGCATTGTTGAGAAGATTCAAGAGCGCCTGCGAAAATTCGTTTGGATAACCGTTGGCGCTGACATCCTGCATCTCTTCACAGCAGATTTCGATATTTTGATGCTTGAAACCGGACTGAACCAGGGCAACCGCATCCGCCACCGCCTTAACCAGGCTGAAATGGGTTTTTTCGCGGTTGGGGCGGAAAAACCCGCGGAAATCGTCGATCGTGCTCGACATCTTGTCGATCAAGCGATAGCCGTGCTGCATCAGCTCTTCCATACCCTGTTTATCCGGCTTGTCGCGATCGATCTCGTCCTTGATATTGGCCAGCACCAGACTCAGCGCACTCAAGGGCTGGCGCCATTGATGGGCGATATTGTTGACCATCTCCCCCATCGCAGCCAGGCGCGACTGCTGGATCAGCAAATGGTCTTTGTCCCGGTTTTTCGCCAGCGCCTCGGCAATGCGCAGGGACAGGGTTTCGTTCAGTTCCTTCAACGCACGCTCGACTTCGACTCGCTCGGTGATGTCCTGGCCCAGCGAAGCGACCCCGATCACCCGCCCTTGTTCGTCGACCAGCGGCGTGTTGTACCATTCGCACACGATGTTCCGCCCATCCTTGGTGAGATTGGCATTGGTGCGGAGCACACTCCCCTTTTTCGCCAGCAGCTCCTGCCACACTTCGTCCACGAAAGGGCGGGCGCTTGCGGGCAGAATAAACTCGGCAGGATGCCTCCCCATGGCTTCGTCGCGACTGAAGCCGAAGATTTTCTGGGCGGACGGATTCCAGTCAACCACCCGCATATCGACATCCAGCTCTATCGCCGCCAAGGGGGTTTGTTGCACGTGCAAGGCCAGCCGCTGCTGGGATTGGCGTATCGTTTCCTCGGCGGAGCGCCGTTCCGACACCTCCTCCTGCAATTGCCGGTTGATTCCCTCCAGGCGGCTTTTGGCCAGGTTAAGATCGGTGACCAGCTCCAGGTTCTCGAACCGCAACAGCAACGACTCCTTGATCGTGGCATGGACGCGGCCGGAAGCCACCCACATGATGGCGGTGAAGGCAGTCGCCATCAATCCCATGAAAACATGCAAGGTCCCGCCAAAAACCAGCATGCGCAAGACAAAAGGCACGACTGCCGGCAGCATGAACAACAGGTAGGCGCGCGGGAGCGACGATAGCGTTGCAATGCCGCCGGCCACCATGCCGCCGAGCACGAAGCCGAGCAGTATTTGGTGGACGTCGCTGTGCGCCGGGAACAACCAGAGCCCGGCGGCACCCCACAAGACCCCGGACAAGAATGCGCCCGCCCGAAAACGTCCGCCCCAGAAATCCGCCGCCGCGGCATCCGCCGCATTACTCCGATAATGAAGCAGCGTCAGATATCGCCAAACAGTCAGCGCCGCCAGCGCCGCCAGCCACACGCCGATATGAAGCGGCGGAATCACGCCCCAAAGCGCAATACCGACCAAGGGCGCATTGACGACGCTCGCCAGCAGCCCAGCGGGAAGCTGGGCATAAGCGAGCTTGATCTGCTCGGCGTTCAGCGCGGCGGAAAATCTTGTCCGGCCCTCCGGCAAGGCGGCGTCATGAACGGGGAGAGATGCCGGTTTGGTATTTGAAGCCATGCGCGATATTATAAGGCAGCGTATTCTATGACAGTTTAGAAATGATTATTGTCAATAATAACGCTTTTCGGGGAGGAAAACATGAAACCACGATGGTTGGCCGCATTGATCCTGGGCGCCGCCGCCGGCAACGCTGCGGCATCCGGCTTCGCCTTGATGGAGCAAAACGCCGACGGGCTGGGCAACGCCTACGCCGGCGGCGCGGCCAGCGCCGACAACGCCAGCACGATCTTCTTCAACCCCGCCGGACTGACGCGGCTTGACGGCAATCAGTGGGTCGCCTCCCTTCATGTCATCAGCCCCACCACCCGGTTCACCGACCGCAACTCGACCACCGCCGGCGCGCCCCTGACCGGAAGCGACGGCGGCAACGCCGGCAACCTGGCCGTCATCCCCAATTTCTTCTTTTCGCATACGCTCGACGACCGCACCCGCTTCGGTTTCGGCGTCAACACGCCGTTCGGGCTGGGAACCGACTACCAGGAGGGATGGAAAGGGCGCTACCAGGCGTTGAAATCCGATCTGCAAACGCTCAACCTCAACCCCTCCCTGGCCTACCAGGTGAATGACGCCTGGTCGGTCGGCGGCGGACTCAATCTGCAATACGCCAAGGCGGAACTCTCCAGCGCCGTGGATTTCGGCACCCTTTGCGTTGGCCTGCTGGGAGTCGGCGCATGCGCCCCTTCCAACACCCTCCCGCAACGCGCCGACGGCACGACGAAAATGTCCGGCGACAGTTGGGCCTGGGGTTACAACCTGGGCGTGATCTATGCGTCCAGCGCCGACACCCGCTATGGCATGGCTTATCGTTCGCACATCGACCATAAAGTGAAAGGCGACATCAAGTTCGGCAAGCCCGCCACCCTGCCGGCGGCATTGGCGAATTCTCTCCGGTTCAGCGATACCGCCGCCAAAGCCGACCTCAACCTGCCGGACAGCCTTTCCATCAGCGCCTTCCATCAGGTCAACAACCGCTGGGCGGTAATGGCCGACCTGACGCTGACCGGCTGGGGCCGCTTCAACGAAATCCGCATCCGCCCCGATAACGGCGCGCCGGATAACGTGACGCCGGAAAACTGGCACGACACCTACCGCGTAGCCCTTGGTGCGCTTTACCGTCAAAGCGAGGCATGGTCCTTCAGGTTTGGCGCGGCTTTCGACCAGTCCCCGGTTTCCGACCAGCACCGTACCGCGCGAATGCCGGACGCCGACCGCACCTGGCTGGCATTCGGCGCGCAATACCGGCCATCGAAAAACAGCCATTTGGACGTTGGCTACACCCATATCTTCAGCAAGGACGTCAGCATCAGCCTCGCCTCGACCACGGGCGGAAACCTGATCGGCAGCTACCAAAACCATTCCGATATATTGAGTGGCCAATACAGCAAGACGTTTTAACCCGGATTATCCATTAGAGCCAAAACACCACTGTGGGAGCGTCGCCCCCGGCGCGAATACGGTCGAAAATCGCGGCCAACTCCCATCCCCATCCTAACCTTCCCCTTGAAGGGGAAGGGACGATCGCCCTCTCCCCCTTTGGGGGAGAGTTGGAGAGAGGGCTGGCGCCGCTCCTGCATGCAGGAGCATTCCAATGGATAATCCGGGTTTAAACTCCCGCCCGCGCTCCGCGAGTGGGGGGATGGTACAATAAGCATTCCCTTTCAACCGGAATGCGCGCATTTGGACCCCCTTCTGCTTTTCAAAGCCCTGATTCTCGGCATCGTCGAGGGTCTCACCGAATTTCTGCCAGTTTCCAGCACCGGCCACTTGATCCTGGTGGGCGACCTGCTCGATTTCAACGACGAAAAAGGCAAAATGTTCGAGGTCGTCATCCAGTTCGGGGCGATTCTTGCAGTTTGCTGGGAATATCGCGCCCGGCTTGGCGCCGTTGCTGCCGGCCTGAAGGCGGGCAAAGAAGATGCGCGGCGCTTTGTCCTCAATCTGCTGGTCGCCTTCATGCCCGCAGCGGCACTCGGCCTGCTGTTCGCCAGCAAGATCAAGCTTTACCTGTTCAAGCCGGTACCGGTGGCACTAGCCTTCATTGTCGGGGGGCTGTTGATCCTGTGGGCGGAGCGGCGCAAGCACGTCATCCGGCTTCAGGAAGTCGATGAAATGACCTGGCGCGATGCGCTGAAGATCGGACTGGCGCAGTCGCTGGCGCTGATTCCCGGCACCTCGCGCTCGGGCGCGACCATCATCGGCGGACTATTCTTCGGCTTGAGCCGCAAGGCGGCCACCGAGTTTTCCTTTTTCCTGGCCATTCCCACCCTGTTTGCCGCTTCCGCTTACGAGCTGGTGAAATACCGTCACCTCTTGAGCGCGGACGACATCGGCATGTTCGTGGTCGGCGGCGCGGCATCGTTTGTCAGCGCTTTTATCGCAGTGCGGGGATTGCTGCGCTACATCAGCCGTCACGACTTTTCCGCCTTCGCCTGGTACCGCATCGGCTTCGGCATCATCGTGCTGCTGACTGCCTACACTGGAGTGGTCAGATGGTCGGTCAGCTAATCAAGTGCCCACCCAGTTACGGTTTCTTGATGAACCCAGCGATGTGGCCCAGCAACTCGTCTTCCTGGAAAGGTTTGCCCAGGTAGGCGTTGA
>CAYGNO010000151.1:0-5533 GCA_964351305.1 uncultured Sulfuricella sp. | reverse complement strand
GCCTGATCAGGACCATCAAGACCGAAGCGCCGCAATGGGGAACCCTGCTGCCGCAACTGCCGCGCCTGGTGCATCGCGCCTTGAGCCAAGAAACGAATAGCGAGGTTCAGCAACTGCGCGAAGAATTGCGCGCGCGGGACGCGCGCGAACGGCGCTGGATGATGGTGATAGCTGCGCTGCTGGCACTGGTGCTGCTGGTGCAACTGCTGCCGTGGCTCACCCTGTTGTTGCCAGAATCCTACTAAAACTCGCTTTACCTTAGAAAAGGCTATTGAACCGCAGAGGCGCGGAGACGCAGAGGTCTCTCTGTTGAGCACTTTTTGTCTTTCCTCCGCGTCTCTGCGCCTCTGCGGTAAAGCCTTTTGGGTTTATCTGCTCCGTTTATTTCTCCTCGAGCCAAGCCAGCACCCCCAACCCTGCGGCACGGCCGCTCGCGAAACAGGCGGTAAGCAGATAGCCCCCGGTCGGCGCCTCCCAGTCCAGCATCTCCCCCGCACAGAACACACCCGGCAAGGAGCGGATCATCAAGCGCTCGTCGAGCGCCTCGAACTCAACGCCACCCGCACTGCTGATCGCCTCATCGAGAGGCCGCGGGGCGATGAGCCGCACCGGCAGCGCCTTGATCGCCGCCCCCAGGCGGGACGGGTCAGCGTAGTCTTGCGCCGCTACGCACTCACGCAGCAGGCCCGCCTTCACCCCCTTGATCCCCAGCCTGCTTTGCAGGTGGCTAGCCATCGACCGCGAACCTCTCGGTCGCGCCAGCTCTTCGATTACGAATGGTAGCTCCCTGCCGGGAAGCAGGTCGAGGTACAAAACCGCAGCGCCGGTGATCTCGATCTGATCGCGCAGACCTGCAGACAACGCATAGATCAGGCTGCCCTCGACACCGGTCGCCGTGACCATGAATTCGCCCTGCTTGCGAACCGTGACGCCGTCTTGATTTGTAAAAGTCGCGACCACCGACTTCAAGGGGTGGCCGGCGAAGCGGGTTTGAAAGTGCTCGCTCCAGCCGACATCAAAACCGCAGTTTGAGGGCCGCAACGCCGCGACGGCAACCCCGCGCTGAGCGAGCAGCGGCACCCAAGCGCCATTCGAGCCGAGGCGCGCCCAGCTGCCGCCTCCCAGCGCCAAGACCACAGCATCGCCATGTACCGATTTCTCTCCATCCGGTGTTGAGAAGCGCAGCGCACCCGCCTCGTTCCAGCCGCGCCAGCGATGCCGCATGTGGAAGTGCACTCCGGCTACACGCAAGCGGTGCAGCCAGGCGCGCAACAGCGGCGCCGCCTTCATTTCAGTGGGAAACACGCGACCGGAGGTGCCGACAAAGGTCTCGACGCCGAGCCCATGCACCCATAGCCGCAAGGTCTCAGGCCCGAACGCTGCTAGCCAGGGCTCGATCTGCGCCCGGCGCGCGCCGTAGCGCGACAGGAATAGCTCGGACGTTTCAGAGTGGGTGAGGTTCAAGCCGCCCTTGCCGGCCAGCAGAAACTTGCGCCCCACGGAAGGCATGGCGTCGTAGAGATCGACCCGTACGCCATTCTGGATCAATATTTCAGCCGCCATCAGTCCGGCAGGGCCGCCGCCGATAACCGCCACCGATCGGGCGTGAACGCTATCCGGTGACATCATTTAACATTCATCCTTAAAGCCTGTAAAAACCTTTAACCTGGATAATTCATTAGAGGTAGTCGGGGTGGGACGGCATAAGCGCCTCGAAGGATATCGCAGCGGAAGGTTAGCAGCGCCCAGAACGTCAGGCAAGGCAAATCAGCCAGCCCATGGCGATGGGTTGGCATGGCCGTCAGCGTGCCTACATGCCTACTGCACCGAACAATCCGTCTCCGATGCATCCGAAGTTGCCTGTCCGTCGCGCCGTGTCTTCGACTGCGACAACGGTCCATGCCCACTCACCGACGCCGATCCCTGGGTCGGCGCATTGGCTGCCGCCGGGGTCGCGGCGGCTTGCTTTTTCTTCTCATCCAGCTTCGGAATCGACGGCGGCGGCGTGAAGCCGATGCCCGGATCGTGCGGCAGGATCATTGGAGGTTGCTGCTGGGGCACATACGCCACCTGCCCTGCCGCCACGGTCAGGCTGCCTTGGGCGTTGCTGGCCTGCATCGCGCCGAAGCGCACCGCCAGGTAGGTACCGTCCGCCAGCGCCCCGCAGTCACTCTGGCAGACCCGCAAATCGTACCGGGTGCCGCGGATGCCCATGGTGGCGGTCGGGGTCTTGAGTTCGTAGGCATCTTGGTTGCCGCGCTTACCGATGAAGCCCGTCACCGTACGCATACCGCCCTTGAGCATACGAAAAACAAAGCTGTCGTCAGCCGGTTTATCGGGATGGAAGCGATAGCTTTCGACCTTGAGTTGCGAGTTGGGGCGCAACACGATTTCTCCGCCGTCCGTCATTTCCAGCCGGGCATAACCGTTGCCTCCGGTGATCGTTATATCGCCCTCGCTGACCTTGGCGCCGACCGTGCCCGATAGCCTCGTGCCGTCCGTCTTTTGCACCGACACCGAACCGGACAGATGGGTGAGTGTGCCGTCTGCCCAGGCCGGCACGGCGAATAGCGTGAGCAGCGCGAGGAGGAGCCTGCGTGTGGTGTGCGATTTCATAGCGATGTCCTCGGACACATCAGCATGCTGCCCTTCGGCTGAACAAGCCGTACCACCTCATCGGCTGGCTTCTGTAGGGTGGTACCGGCGATGATGAAGGTCAGGAGCGCGCTGCCCGTGCTTACATCGCTGGCGGTCGTTGGGTTCAACGCAGCAATCTGACTGTCTGCATTCGGCAATTCGGTCGTGGCGATGAAAGCCGACGGCGCTGATGTCAGCACGGTCTGCTGGATCACCGTGGCGATTGCCTGGATGGCGCTGGCGGTTGTTAGAGAAAGCGCGGTCGTCGTGGTAACCGGCGCAGTGGGGTGAGGGTTCTGTTCGTTTGCGCGGAGGTACGGAAACGATGTGCCTTGGTCAATGTTCCAGACAGTAGAAAAATCCCACCCCGTGAAACTTGCCTGCTGCTTCATCTGGGCGGTGGTAAGTCCTGTGCAGCCGACACCGCTCCCACTGCCTGCGCATTTTGATTTGCCGGAGGTCTGTGTATCCCAGTAGGAATTGGTGAATGTGCCATCGCTATATCCAGCCAGACCGCCGACATTATTGCCGCGACCGCTCACCGCGCCTGTGTTGTAGGAATTGCTGATTGTGCCACCGCTATATCCAGCCAGACCGCCGACATTATTGCCGCTGCCGCTCACCACGCCTGTGTTGTAGGAATTGGCGATTGTGCTGCCCCCCCAGTTAATTCCCGCCAGCCCGCCGACATTGTTGTAGCTGCCGCTCACTGTACCTGTGTTGTAGGAATCGGCGATTGTGCCGAAATCGTTCCTCCCCGCCAACCCGCCGACATAGTTGCCGTAGTCGGTGCCGCTCACTGCGCCTGTGTTGTAGGAATTGGCGATTGTGCCGAAATCGTTATAACCCGTCAGTCCGCCGACCCAGTTGTTGCGGCCGCTCACCGCGCCTGTGTTGTAGGAATTGGTGATGGCTCCTGTTTGATACCCCGCCAGACCGCCGACATAGTAGCCGCTGCCGCTCACTGCGCCTGTGCTGTAGGAATTGCTGATTGTGCCGCCGCTGTTCCACCCCGCCAGCCCGCCGGTATGGCTGCCGCCGCCGCTCACCACGCCTGTGCTGTAGGAATTGGTGATTGTGACGTAGTTAACTCCCACCAGACCGCCGGTATAGGAAGCGCCGTTCACAGTGCCTGTGTTGTAGGAATCGGTGATTGTGTTCCAGTTCACCCCCACCAGCCCGCCGGTATACTGAGCGGTACCGATCACAGTGCCTGTGTTGTAGGAACTGGCGATTGTGCCGCCCCAGTTAAATCCCGCCAGCCCGCCGACATAGGAAGCGCCGTTCACTGCGCCTGTGTTGTAGGAATTGGTGATAGTGCCGTAATCGTTATAACCCGCCAGTCCGCCGATATACCACTCGCCGGTTATATTTCCATTTATTAGCCCGACATTCTTGAGTATGCTGCTTGGGCCGACATATCCAAACAGCCCAATATAACTCGTAGTAGGTCTGTTAATCGTAAGACCTGTAATAGTATGCCCCAGTCCGTCAAATGCTCCGGTGAATTTCGTGGTTGAGTTGCCCACCGGCGCAAACCCCGCCCCCGCATTCCACCCCGAAGTACCTGACGCATCAACATTCACCGCCAAGCTGTAAAACTTGCCGAGCATCCCGCTGCTGCCCATGCCCTGTACGCCATAAATATCGGCCAGTTGATACGGCGTACCGGTAGTTCCATCGCCGCTCAGCGCGCGGATAAACGTGCCGCCTGCAATTCTGAAATCGGTTGCGGTGAAACTCGGTAGCGTGGCGGCCACTTGATTCCAGGTGCCGCTGTTCAGTGTGAAAGTGCCCGCGCTGACAGTGCCGTTGCCGTTCAAATTGCCGCCCGACGATGCGAGGTTGACGGCGGAAGCGGTCAGGTTGCCGACCGTCATCGTACCTGCGGTGTTATTCGTGAGACCCGCGCCGTTGCTGATCTGCATATTGATCGTGCCGCTGCCAGCATCGAGGGTGGTGCCGCTTGCCATAGTGATGTTCGCCGCACCCGCATCGCGGTAAGCATCGGTCACGCCGTTCGCCAGCGTGTCGTTGGCGGTCAGCACCAGCGCGCCGTTGTCGGTGGTGATGTTGGCGTTGACCAGAATGCTGCGCCCGGCCTGCAACGTCAGCGCGCCGCCGTTGCCGCCGGTGTTGTTGGCGATGATCGCATTCGTCACCGTGATGTCGTTGTTCGCCTGCAAGGTCAATGCCGAGCCGGTGTTCAATATGGCGGTGATGCTGGCTGGGGTGATGGTGGAATCCAAGGCCGGATTGAAGGCAAAAGTCTGACCGGTGGCAGGGTCGCCGCTGCCCGCGCCCAGTGTAAATAGATACACCGCGCCGCTGCTCCCTGCGATGTTGCCGGAGCCGCTATCATTCTCAGCCCCCACTGCCAGTTGCGCGCCGGACAGGGACACGGAGCGACCGAAGGAGTCATACGCCTCCAGCGCGTTGCCCATATCGAAGTTGCCCGTTCCGGTGTAACCCTTGCCGATGATGCCGGACAGCGTCGTCGCGCCAAAAGGATTGTTGAACAGATACACCGCGCCGCTTTCAGGGGTGGCGTTGCTGGAACCATCGTCACCACTAGCCCCCACCGCCAGTTGTGTGCCGGATAGCGCCACGGAGCCGAAATAGTCCCACGTCACCAGCGCGGTCAGGTCGTAGTCACCAATACCGACGTAGCCCTTGCCGATGATGCCTGATAACGTGGACGTAGCAAAAGGAGTGTTGAACAGATACACCGCGCCGCTGTCTGTGGCGACGTTGCCGAAACCGTCGTCCGCCCAAGCCCCCACCGCCAGTTGCGTGCCGGACAGCGACACGAAGCGGCCGAACTGGTCGCCTGCCGCCAGCGCAGCCACGTCAAAGTCGCCCGTACCAATGTAGCCCTTGCCGATGGTGCCGGACA
>CAYGNO010000150.1:0-5576 GCA_964351305.1 uncultured Sulfuricella sp. | reverse complement strand
TGCCGAAGTCGAGCGCGATGTAGCGCCCGTCCGGGCTGACCAGGATGTTGCCGGGATGCATGTCGGCGTGGAAGAAGCCGTCGCGAAACACCTGGGTGAAGAAGATCGTCACGCCTTCCCGGGCGAGCTTGGGGATGTCTATGCCCTGTGCTCGCAAAGCATCGACCTGGCTGATCGGCGTACCGGCCATGCGCTGCATCACCATCACGCTGGTGTGGCACCAGTCCCAATAAATTTCCGGCACCAGCAGCAGGTCGGAATCCTGGAAATTGCGCCGCAACTGGCTGCCGTTGGCGGCCTCGCGCATCAGGTCGAGTTCATCCTCCAGATGTTTCTCGAATTCTGCCACCACCTCGCGCGGGCGCAGACGCTTGCCGTCCTCCCACAGGGATTCGACCAGGCTGGCACCGGCATAGAGCAGCGCGACGTCGTGGGCGATGACGTGGGCGATGGCTGGGCGCAGGATTTTTACCGCCGCCTCGCGGCCATCCTGCAACCGGGCGAAATGAACCTGGGCGACGGACGCGGAAGCCACCGGCACCGGGTCGAATTCGGCGAACACCTCACTGGCGGGCTTGCCGTAGGCTTTTTCTATCGCTGCCAGGGCGATTTCTGGCGCGAACGGCGGCACTCGATCCTGCAGTCTGGCGAGCTCGTCAGCGATGTCGGCAGGAATCAGGTCGCGCCGGGTAGAGAGCACCTGGCCGAACTTGACAAAGATCGGCCCGAGGGCTTCGAGCGCCTGGCGCAGCCTGACCGCCCGCGGCTCATCAAGCGGTCGCCAGAACAGCGCGACCATGACCAATGGCCGCAGCCAGCGGAAGCGCTCATGGCCGAGGATGAATTCTTCCAGGCCGAAGCGCAGGGTGACATAGACAATTTTGGCGAGGCGCAGGAGTTTCATTACTTGGCGGAAAGTTGATTTGCTAAAAACGGCAACTGCTTAACCGCAGAGGCGCAGAGACGCAGAGGGATAAATGGGTTATAACAATTTGCGGTCTCTCCAAATAAATGGGGCCGTGCAATACTAAAGCTCATTGTTTTTTCTCTGCGTCTCTGCGTCTCTGCGGTTCAACTAAATTTATTAGGTTTATTTTTTGTTCCAGTTGTTCCACCCGGTCATGCACTTCACCCACTTCCTTGAAGAAGGCATGCACCTGCCCGGGTTGAGCCAGCATCGGGTTTTCCTCCTGCCAGTGCTCGGCCCAGGATCGGGCGATGGTTTCGGCAGCGTTTCTGTGCCACTCGAGGACATCGGTTGCGGTGGATACCAGCCGGTGCGCCGCGATGTCGCCGAGCACCCGGCTCAGGTCTTCTTCCGCGTCCCAGCGCATTTTGCCCAGGGTTTCCGCGAGCTCATTTGCCAGAGCGGCATCCTCCCCGCCGGCGATGAAGCGCGCATCCGAAGAGGTCAGCCAAGCCAGGGGGTTGGGAACCAGCGTGGCGTCTGCCTGTGCGCCCGGCACGATGGGTGTGAAGCTGCCATCCTCCTGGATAGTAAAAGAGGCGGATGTCAGCGGAAGCCGCAGTTGCAGGGTTTTACCGGCATGTGGGCGCAGGCGCGCCATGGCCCAGGAATGCTGGCTGAGGAGATGATTGAGAAGCCCGGCCAGCGCAGTTTCGGGCAGGGCCGAAACCGCGCTGCCGGGCTGTTTGCCGGAGGTCAAAACAAGCGCCTTTCTCGTTTGCCTCCAAATCGAAACAAGCGTCCTTCACGTTTGCCCCCTCTCCCGCACGCGGGAGAGGGTTGGGGTGAGGGCAACCCGCTTGCGGGAGAGGATTGAGGAGAGGGCATCCGTTAAACCTGCTGGATGCCCGAGATGAACCAGGTGGCGTTGGGCTGCGACTGGGATTTCTGGATGTGCCAGATTTCGCTGAAGGCCTCCGCCGGGCCATTGGCTTCTTCGCGGATCATGCCGGAGAAGCGCACGCTGGCGATCACCACATCGCCTTCGGTGACCACGTCGGCGATGTCGGCGTTGAGGGTCACTACTTCAGTTTTATTTACCCGGCCATTGCGTTCCTGAATTTGCATGCTGATTTCGGCATACATTTCCGGCGTGACGTACTCGCGAATGTCGTTGATGTCGCCGCGGTCGTTGGCGTCCTGCAGGCGGAGGAACTGCTTTTTTGCTTCGCGCAGGAAGGGTTCATCCTCGAACCAGGCCGGACGGGAGCCGGTGTTGGCCTGCATCATGGCGGCGCTTGGCGCGGCAGAGCCGCCGGTGGCAACCATGTCGGACACGGTGTTCCGCTCAATATTGCCGGCGTACTGCGCCAGTTGCGGCTGTGGCTTCTTCAGCATGCGGAAGATGAAGAACGCGACGCCGACCAGGGCGAGGATCATCAGGATGTTGCCGATGCCGCCAGCCAGGCCGCCACCCATGAACATGGAGGCGAGCAGGCCGCCCGCTGCCAGGCCTGCCAGCGGGCCGAGCCATTTGTTGCCGCCAGCCGGGGCCGCAGCAGGAGCTTGCGCCGGCTTTGGCTGCGTTGCCGTCTGCTGGGATGTGGCCGTGCGCTGTTTGCCGATGCTGCTGCCACCCCCCATGCGTTTGGCGTCGGCATCCTGGGCGGTCAGGCCGAAACTGATCAATGCAACGAAAAACAGGGTGAAAATTTTGCTCACGGAAACCTCCATTGGTAATTCAGCTATTCAGATGCCAGGCCGGGCAGAAGGCCGACCTGCCGATTTCTTTCAAAACTTGAAACCTTTGTGCAGAGCGACAACGCCCGCGCTCAGATTGAAATATTCGACACGCTCGAAGCCTGCCTGTTCCATCATCTGCTTCAGTTCTTCCTGTCCGGGGTGCATGCGGATGGATTCGGCGAGGTAGCGATAGCTTTCCGAGTCGTCCGTCACCAGCTTGCCCATCGCCGGCAGCGCCTTGAACGAGTACACATCATACAGGGGTTGCAGCGGTTTCCATATTTTGGAGAACTCCAGCACCAGGAGCCGCCCGCCGGGGCGCAGGACGCGGTACATCTCTTTCAGCGCGGCATCCTTGTGGGTCATGTTGCGCAGGCCGAAGGCAACGGTGACGCAGTCGAAGTGGTTGCCCGGGAACGGCAGCTTTTCGCCGTCGCACTGCGCCGCCAGGGGAACGATGCCGTCGTCCAGCAGCCGGTCGCGACCGACCCCGAGCATCGAGCTGTTGATGTCGGTGAGAATTACCTGCCCGCTCTTGCCGACGCGCCTGGCGAAGGCGCGCGACAGGTCGCCGCTGCCGCCGGCGATGTCGAGCACCCGGCTGCCTTCACGGGTGCCGCTCTGTTCGATGGTGAAGTGCTTCCACAGCCGGTGCAGCCCGGCCGACATCAGGTCGTTCATCAGGTCGTAGCGCTCTGCCACGGAATGAAACACTTCCGCGACTTTTTTCGCTTTTTGCGATTCCTCGACGGTCTGAAAACCGAAATGGGTGGTTTTTTCCATGCTGTTCAGGAGGGAGTGGCTAAATTGAAAGTGGAAATCATAACTTACTTAAGGTAAAACATAAACCGGACTGAGCCCGGCCACGGCGGCCTTCGCTTTTTTGTCATCAAACTGTCATATTGGCGACATAATATCCGCTATCTTATTCGATCGGTTACGCAGGAACAGCTATGTCGGCAATGATACTGGTGGTGGAGGACGAACCCGCAATCCGGGAACTGGTGGTGCTCAATCTGCAACAGGCGGGGCATCGCCCCGTGGTCGCCGGAAGCGCCGAGCAGGCGCTGGCACTGGTGCGCGAGTCGCTGCCCGACATGATCCTGCTCGACTGGATGCTGCCGGGCATGAGCGGGGTGGAGTTTGCCCGGCGCCTCAAGGCCGATGGGCGCACCCGGGATGTGCCTATCATCATGCTGACGGCGCGGGGCGATGAGCAGGACAAGATCACCGGCCTGGAAACCGGCGCCGATGATTACATTACCAAGCCGTTCAGCCCGCGCGAGATGAATGCCCGCATCAAGGCGGTGCTGCGCCGCCGCGCGCCGCAGATGTCGGGCGATGCGGTGGAGATGACAGGCTTGCGCCTCGACCCTGCGACTCACCGGGTAACCGGCAACGACAGACCCGTCGAGCTGGGGCCGACGGAATTTCGCCTGCTGCATTTCCTCATGGCCCATCCCGAGCGGGTCTATTCCCGTGCGCAGCTGCTCGACCAGGTTTGGGGTAACCATGTGTTTGTCGAAGATCGCACGGTTGACGTGCATATCCGCCGGTTGCGCGGTGCGCTCGAAGCGACCGGACACGAGGGCCTGGTCCAGACCGTGCGCGGTTCCGGCTACCGGCTGTCGGTTCATGCCAATTCATAACAAGCGCCCTTCACATTTGTCCCTTCCCCCTTTTAGGGGGAAGGTTAGGATGGGGGTGAGAGGGTGAAATTATCGACACGGCATCTTTAACCCCGCTTTTCTACCCCCATCCCAGCCTTCCCCCTGTCTCGCCGTGGTCGCTGCGAAGCAGCGGGAACCCGGCGGTGACGCTCGCACGAGTGCAAGGGGGAAGGAGTAAAGATGGCTACACCTGAGTAGCTGTCAATCCGCGTGGGCACGATAAAACTGTGCCCACCCTTGTATCTTTCTATCTGTGGTGGTTAGCTATCACTACACGAAGTAGAGGAAGCTTGTGCGCACCCTTAAGGTTCAACCTTGTTTTGTAGATCAAGCCCTCTGCTTCACCTCATCGCCAGCGTAGACACTGAACGGTAGCCAAGGGGCAAACCCTGAATGTACAAGGCAAGTGGGCGAAGTTGGCTTATTGTAATAGGAGGCCATCATGTTCTACCTCGGAATGGATGTCGCAAAAACCAAGTTGGATTGTTGCCTGTTGCTGGACGAACTCAGTGGCAAGCGCAAAACCAAAGTGGCGAGCAACACCAAATCTGGCATTGTTGATTTGCTGACTTGGGTTGCCAAACAGAATATTTCTCCAGAAGCATTGCATGTGGTCATGGAGGGTACAGGGATCTATCACGAGCAAGCAGCCCTGGCACTGGCGGATGCGGGTGTCACGGTTTCCATTGTCAATCCGGCACAGGTCAAAGACTTCGGGCGTGGTCTGGCGGTGCGCACCAAGACCGACGGCGTGGACAGCTTTGTGCTGGCCCGATATGGCGCATTACTCAAACCCAAAGCGTGGGTGCCACCTGCTTCAGAGGCGCGGATACTGCAAGCGCTGCTAGCCCGTCGCGTGGCCATTGCCCAAGACCTGCAACGCGAACGTAACCGGCAAGAGAAAGCTGATGCGGCTGATACCCCGGAGCGGATACAGAAATCCATTTCTGACAGCATCGGATTTCTGGTCAAACAGCTTGCCGAGTTGCAACAGGTCATTGATGAGCACATCGATAAACATCCCGATCTTCAGAAGGATATGGCCTTGCTTCAGAGCATTCCGGCCGTTGGCCCGCAGGTGGGTAGCAATTTGCTTTCGGTGATGCATAGTCATCACTTCAATTCCGCTGAGCAGCTGGCTGCGTATCTGGGGTTGGTGCCGGTGGAGAGGCAGTCGGGTAGTTCGGTGAGGGGACGCGCCAGGCTCTCCAAAGCAGGGCCAGCTAGAATACGCGCTGTGTTGTACATGGCTGCTA
>CAYGNO010000149.1:0-5626 GCA_964351305.1 uncultured Sulfuricella sp. | reverse complement strand
CCGCGAAGGCGGTCGTACCGTCGGCGCCGGCGTCGTGGCAAAGGTTATCGAGTAACAACGTAATGTAATGAGGAAAGGGTAATGGGTGATGAAACCCATTGCCCATCACTCATTACCAAAATTAGGCCAGTAGCTCAATTGGCAGAGTATCGGTCTCCAAAACCGAGGGTTGGGGGTTCGAGGCCCTCCTGGCCTGCCAGATAAATGGTGTGGAAAAGCGAACGGGCGACAGCAATAATAGTGATCGGGCGACCGGCATGTGTGCCGGTCGCTGTTTGCATTTCCGAAAAAGAAACCTTATGACAGATAAAATCAAGTTGGGCTTGGCTGTTCTGCTGCTTGCGGCAGGAATTGCCGGTTTTTACATGCTGTCCGAACATGCTTTGGTGTTGCGTGTGCTGGCAGTATTGGCGGGTGTGGCCATGGCGATTTTCGTGGCACGGTTTACCGGGCCTGGCCAGCAGTTCTTTGCTTTCGGCAAGGATGCGTGGGTAGAAACCAAGAAAGTCGTATGGCCGACCCGCAAGGAAACCCTTCAGACCACCGGCATCGTGTTTTTGCTGGTGGTAGTGATTGCGATTTTCCTGTGGATTGTGGATGCCAGCCTGATGTGGGCGGTCAAATTATTGATGGGCCAGGGGGATTGATGGCAATGCGATGGTACGTGGTGCACGCCTATTCGGGCTATGAGAAGAGTGTGCAGCGAGCCCTGCAGGAGCGCATTGAGCGCGCAGGCATGCAGGACAAGTTTGGCCAGATTCTCGTGCCGGTCGAAGAAGTGGTCGAGATGAAAAGCGGCCAGAAGAGCATCAGCGAACGCAAATTCTTTCCGGGCTATGTGCTGGTGCAGATGGAAATGGATGATGAGAGCTGGCACCTGGTGAAGAATACTGCCAAGGTGACCGGTTTTGTCGGCGGTTCAGCGCAGAAACCGACTCCGATCACTGAAAAGGAAGTCGCTGCGTTGATGCAGCAGATCCAGGATGGCGTGGAAAAACCCAGGCCCAAGGTGCTGTTCGAAGTGGGCGAGGCGGTGCGAGTCAAGGAAGGCCCGTTTACCGATTTCAATGGCATGGTGGAAGATGTCAATTACGACAAGAGCAAGTTGCGCGTGTCGGTACTGATTTTCGGTCGTTCCACTCCGGTGGAGTTGGAATTCAGTCAGGTCGAGAAAGCCTAGTAATCAGTGCTGAGTCCTGAGTGCTGAGTTGGTGGTAGAAAATTGAGCGGATTTTAACGGGGAGAACATGATCTGACGAAAGATGCGGGTTCGGGATTTATCTCAGGACTCAGCACTCAGGACTCAGAACTTAAATGTTCGTTTGCACCCATTTCAGAGGAGTTGTAAAAGTGGCAAAGAAGATCATTGGTTACATCAAGCTGCAGGTGCCTGCAGGCAAAGCCAACCCCAGCCCACCCATCGGTCCGGCATTGGGTCAGCGCGGCCTGAATATCATGGAGTTCTGCAAGGCGTTCAACGCCCAGACCCAGGGTCTGGAAGTGGGCTTGCCGATCCCGGTGGTGATCACCGCCTACGCGGACAAGAGCTTCACCTTCATCATGAAGACGCCACCGGCCACCGTGCTGATCAAGAAGGCGTCCGGCGTGCAAAAAGGCAGCCCGCGTCCGCATACCGACAAGGTAGGTAAGTTGACGCGCGCTCAGGCAGAAGACATCGCCAAAGCGAAGATGCCGGATCTGACCGCTTCCGATATGGATGCAGCAGTACGCACTATTGCTGGCAGCGCCCGCAGCATGGGCATTGAAGTGGAGGGCGTATAACATGGCACATATTTCCAAACGCACCAAGGCGATCACGGCCAAAGTCGACCGCAGCAAGGCTTATTCGCTGGCTGAAGCGCTGACGCTGGTCAAGCAAACCGCCACCGCCAAATTTGACGAATCCATCGATGTGGCCGTGAATCTCGGTATCGATGCGCGTAAATCCGACCAACTGATCCGCGGCTCCGTCGTGTTGCCGCGCGGTACCGGCAAAACCGTCCGCGTTGCAGTGTTCGCCCAGGGTGACAATGTTGCCAAGGCCAAGGAAGCAGGCGCCGACATCGTCGGTTTCGAAGATCTGGCCGCCGAAATCAAGGCCGGCAAGATGGATTTCGACGTGGTTATCGCTACCCCCGATGCCATGCGCATCGTGGGCCAGCTCGGCCAGATCCTTGGCCCGCGTGGACTGATGCCTAACCCCAAGGTTGGCACTGTAAGCCCCAACGTGGCTGAAGCGGTGAGAAACGCCAAAGCTGGCCAGGTGCAATATCGCACCGACAAGGGTGGCATCGTGCAATGCACGATCGGTCGTGCCTCCTTTGGCGAAGACGCCCTCAAGGAAAACCTGCTGGCTTTGGTGGATGCCTTGAACAAGGCCAAGCCGGCGGCCTCAAAAGGTATTTATTTGAAGAAAATGGCCCTCTCCAGCACCATGGGAGTAGGCGTCAGGGTGGATCAAAGCACTCTGGCTGCATAAAGAACTTTGGGTCTGCCGGGGGAAGCTCCGGCAGGCCGTCAAAGACCGTTGGGGCCTGAGAGTGATGTGTGATTGGGTAATGGGTGATGAGAAGAAGCATTCCTCGCCCGTCCTGACACAAGGAGTTCGAAGGCTTAATCGGTAGCGCGTGATGCTGGAGGAGAATTGGGTTTCATTACCCATTACTCATTACCCATTGTAGCTCTGCCCAACGCAGATGGCGTGCCCAGACAGGTTTGGAAATTTATCTCCGGCATTGTAATTCGCTGGCGTCAGTTTCTCCTGAATGAAGGTCGCCGTGGGTAAGTTCAGGAATTGGCCGGTACTCCGAACCGGTTCCGGGACTAATTTTAACGGAAGGAGGGAAGACCTTGAGTCTGAATCTTGAAGAGAAAAAAGCAGTTGTAGCGGAAGTGAGCGCGCAATTGGCAAGTGCTCAGACCATCGTGGTGGCTGAGTATCGCGGCATGGAAGTGAAAGACATGACCAAGCTGCGTGCCAAGGCTCGCGAAGCCGGCGTTTTTCTGCGTGTGTTGAAAAACACCCTGGTGCGTCGTGCCGTTGCGGAAACGCCGTTTGCGGGATTGTCCGACCAGCTGGTCGGGCCGCTTGCTTATGGTATTTCCAGCGACCCCGTTGCGGCGGCTAAAGTGCTGCATGAGTTTGCCAAAGGCAATGACAAGTTCGTGATCAAGGCCGGTGCCATGGCTAATTTTGTGATGTCCTCCAAGGATGTCGCAAACCTGGCCACCATGCCGAGTCGCGATGAATTGCTGTCCAGGCTCATGGGTACGATGCAGGCGCCTATCGCAACGTTCGTGCGTACGCTCAACGAAGTGCCGACCAAGTTCGTACGTGGACTTGCTGCCGTGCGCGACCAAAAGCAGGCTGCATAAACAGCTACAACACTATCTTAAATCCAGTTTCAAATTATTTATTCAGGAGTTGTTAAATCATGGCTATTTCCAAAGCTGAAATCCTCGACGCAATCGCTGGCATGACCGTTCTCGAACTGTCCGAAATGATCAAGGACATGGAAGAGAAGTTTGGCGTTTCCGCTGCTGCTGCCGCTGTTGCAGTTGCAGCCCCGGCTGCTGGTGGTGCTGCCGCTGTTGAAGAAAAAACCGAGTTCGACGTCATTCTGACTGGCGCCGGCGACAACAAAGTGAACACCATCAAAGTCGTTCGCACCATCACCGGTCTGGGCCTGAAAGAAGCCAAAGACCTGGTGGACGGCGCTCCCAAGGCTGTCAAGGAAGGCGTTTCCAAAGCTGATGCAGACGCTGTTGCCAAACAGCTGATCGAAGCTGGCGCGACCTGCGAAGTCAAGTAAGCACTGCTGTACCGAGATCAGGCTGGCGGGAAACCGCCAGCCTTTTCCCGCTTTTAGAAGCCGGCAGATAGCAGACCGCCGTTTTTACAGTCTTCTACCTTCCGTCCTCTGATGCGGAAACATTCATGGAGATACTATGAGCTACTCTTTTACCGAGAAAAGACGTATCCGCAAAAGCTTTGCCAAGCGTGCCAGCGTGCTGGAAGTGCCTTTTCTTCTGGCCACCCAGCTGGACTCTTACGCCGCTTTTCTGCAAGCTGAAACCAAGCCTGAAGCTCGCAAGAGCGAGGGTCTGCAAGCCGCGTTCAGCTCGATTTTCCCGATCGAGAGCCATTCCAAAAATGCCCGTCTGGATTTTGTTAGCTACAAACTTGGCGAGCCACCGTTTGACGTGGTGGAATGCCAGCAGCGCGGATTGACCTTTGCGTCCCCGTTGCGCGTCAAGGTGCGCCTGACCATCATGGATCGGGAGGCTTCCAAGCCGACGGTGAAGGAAGTCAAGGAGCAGGAAGTGTACATGGGCGAGATTCCGCTCATGACCCGCTCCGGCTCGTTCGTGATCAACGGTACCGAGCGCGTGATCGTGTCACAGTTGCATCGTTCCCCAGGCGTGTTCTTCGAGCATGACCGCGGCAAGACCCACTCTTCCGGCAAGCTGTTGTTTTCTGCGCGCGTGATTCCCTATCGCGGATCCTGGCTGGATTTCGAGTTCGACCCGAAGGATTACCTCTATTTCCGTATTGACCGCCGCCGCAAGATGCCGGTGACGATCCTGCTGAAGGCGCTGGGCTATCAGCCTGAGCAAATCCTTGCCCAATTTTTTGTCAATGACACTTTTCATCTGGGCAAGAAAGGCATGCAGTTCGAACTGGTGCCGGAGCGTCTGCGCGGAGAAGTTGCCAAGTTCGATATCGCTGGCAAGGACGGCGCTGTTATCGTTCCCAAGGACAAGCGCATCACTGTCAAGCACATCCGCGACATGGAGAAAGCCGGCATCAAGAAGGTGACTGTGCCGGACGACTTCCTGCTGGGACGGGTGCTGGCCCACGCCATTGTTGACAAGGAAAGCGGCGAGATCGTCGCCAACGCCAACGACGAGATCACCGAAGAGCTCCTGGTGAAATTGCAGGATGCCGGCGTCGCCAAGATCAACACCCTGTATACCAACGATCTGGATCAGGGTCCCTACATTTCGCAGACCCTGCGTATTGACGAAACCCTGGATCAAGCTGCTGCCCGCGTTGCTATCTACCGCATGATGCGTCCAGGCGAGCCACCCACCGAAGATTCGGTGGAAGCGTTGTTCGGTGGGCTGTTCTTCAGCGAAGAGCGCTATGACCTGTCCGCCGTCGGGCGCATGAAGTTCAATCGCCGGGTCGGCCGCGAAGCGCTGACCGGCAACATGATCCTGGACAACGACGATATTGTTTCAGTGATCAAGATTCTGGTTGAACTCAAGAACGGTCGCGGTGAGATTGACGATATCGATCACCTCGGCAACCGCCGCGTGCGTTCGGTGGGCGAGCTGGCAGAAAACCAGTTCCGTGCCGGACTGGTTCGCGTCGAGCGCGCCGTCAAGGAGCGTCTCTCCCAGGCCGAGTCGGAGAACCTGATGCCGCATGACTTGATCAACGCCAAGCCAGTTTCTGGCGCGATCAAGGAGTTCTTCGGTTCGTCCCAGCTGTCACAATTTATGGACCAGACCAACCCGCTGTCCGAGATTACCCACAAGCGTCGCGTCTCAGCCTTGGGACCGGGCGGTTTGACCCGCGAGCGCGCCGGCTTCGAAGTGCGCGACGTGCATCCTACCCATT
>CAYGNO010000148.1:2397-5628 GCA_964351305.1 uncultured Sulfuricella sp. | reverse complement strand
GAATTCCTGGAGAGCCGGGGCGTGACGGTGCCGGTGCTGCAGCTCGGCCTGCCCGACCGTTTCGTCGAACATGGCGATCCGGCCAAATTGCTGGCGGCCTGCGGCCTGGATCGGGACGGCATCGTTCGCGCGGTGCGAGCTCGATTAATCGTAGCCGCTGAGTAACTGAGCAGTTTACTCAACTATAACCAAGTGTTATACTTGGTCTAAATCAATTCAAGGAATAATTTCATGAGCAACTGCAATGAGACTTGCGATGTGAGCGCCCCCGTCTGCGACAAAGACGCCATCGCCGATGTGCAGAACTATGCGGATTCCCGTCAGATTGCCATCGACAAGGTGGGCATCAAATCCATCCGCCATCCGGTCAGGGTAGCGGACAAGAGCGAGGGCGTGCAGCACACCATCGCCATGTTCAACATGAACGTCTACCTGCCGCATAACTTCAAGGGCACGCACATGTCGCGCTTCGTTGAGATTCTCAACAGCGACAGCAACGAGCGCGAGATTTCGGTGGAATCGTTCGAGGCCATGCTGCGCGAGATGGTGCAGCGCCTGGAGGCCGAGTCCGGCCACGTCGAGATGAGCTTTCCCTACTTCATCAACAAGAAGGCCCCGGTTTCCGGCGTGCAGAGCCTGCTCGACTACGATGTCACCTTCATCGGCGAAATCACCCAGGGTGAGTACCAACTCACCATGAAAGTGGTGATCCCGGTCACCAGCCTGTGCCCGTGCTCGAAGAAGATTTCCGACTACGGCGCCCACAACCAGCGTTCCCACGTCACCGTGGCGGTGCGAACCAATGAAATGGTATGGATCGAGGACGTCGTGCGGATGGTGGAAGACCAGGCCTCATGCGAGTTGTACGGCCTGCTCAAGCGTCCGGACGAAAAGTTCGTCACCGAGCGCGCCTACGACAATCCCAAGTTCGTCGAGGACATGGTGCGGGATGTGGCGGCGGCGCTGAATGCGGATAAGCGGATTGACGCTTACGTGGTTGAGGCGGAGAACTTTGAATCCATTCATAACCACTCGGCTTATGCGCTGATTGAGCGGGACAAGACGAACGTCTAAGGAACTGCTGATTTATTCGTCGCACAGGTAAACCGGTGTTTAGGGCTTTGAATTTTCTAGATTCCGGCCTTCGCCGGAATGACGATTTGTTAGTTAATCAGCGCTTCCCTAATATTTCTTCAGCAACGTCATGTTCGTCCCGTCCTGCTTGATTTCCATCCTTTTCAGGAAGCTCATGCCGAGCAGCACGTAGGGCATGCTGCTTTCCTGCACCAGGCCGTCCACCTGATTCAGGGTGATATTGCCCACCCTCACCGTGTCGAGGGTGACACGGTAGGCCGGAACCACGCCGTTTGCGGTGGAAACCGCTGCGCGTTCGCCGTTGAGGTAAGAAATTCCGAGCCGCTTCGCTTCATCCTTACCCATCGATACCATGGACGCTCCGGTATCCACCATCATGCGCGCGCTGGTGCCGTTGATGCTGCCGGTGGTGACAAAATGGCCGCGGATATCGCCGGCCAGGACCGCGCTCTGGTTGCCGCCGCCATCGGCGGAAGGGATAGAGGCGCTTTTGCCCATGCCCAAGCTCTGGCGCTTGCCATCAATCTCCAGCACTGCGCTTGCGGAGTCGGCGCTGATCAGTTTGACCCCTTCAGGCGAGGTCTCGCCGGCAGCCATTACGCGATGTTTGCCGCCATTGATGCTGACCATGGCCTTGCCGCTGAACAGGCCGACCACGTTGACCTCTGTGGCATAGGCACTGCCAGTTGTGGATAGAATAACCAGGCCGAGCAGGTTAGAATAACGCCATGCCAAATTCATCAGGACTCCTCTAGATCATGCAGAACATGAAACCGGTTGCGATTTTTCGCCATGTGCCCAGCGAGGGCCCAGGCTATTTTGCCACATTTCTCGATAGTCGCGGCATACCCTGGCAGCTGTTCAGGATCGATGCCGGCGACGCCCTGCCGGCAGACGCGACACCGTTTAGCGGCCTGGTGTTCATGGGCGGCCCGATGAGCGTGAACGACGACTTGCCGTGGATACCTCATTCCCTGGCTTTGATCCGGCAGGCGGAACAGGCCGACATTCCCGTGCTGGGGCACTGCCTTGGCGGGCAGTTGATGGCCAGGGCGCTGGGCGGGGCGGTAGGCAGGAATCCGGTCAAGGAAATCGGCTGGGGCGAGGTGGCGGTAGCGGGCAATGCCATGGCCAGGACCTGGTTCGGAGGGGAAGAAAAATTCAACGCCTTCCACTGGCATGGCGAGACCTTCACGATTCCGCCCGGCGCCACCGGAATACTGGGCAACGCGCACTGTGCAAACCAGGCGTTTTCCCTGGGCAAGCATCTGGGCATGCAATGTCATATCGAAATGACCGAAGAGATGGTGCGGGAGTGGTGTGAGCTGGGCGAGGAAGAAATTTCCTCCTCCAGCGCCAGCCCGGCAGTGCAACAACCGGCAGAAATTTTGGAAAACCTGGCGGAACGCGTGAGGACATTGAATGCCACCGCACAAAAAATCTATAGCAAGTGGATTGAAGGGCTGGTGCGCTAGAACCGCTTCATGACATCCAGGCGCAACTGCCCTTTCGGCAGGCCGTGCCGCTGTAGCAGCTTAATAATTCCCTCTGTGCTTGATTCCGGTGCCGTGAGATAGACATCGAATCTGGAAAGGTCAGGATGATCGGCGACGATCGCTGCGCCTGCGGCTTCCATGTCCCTCAGGCCCACCGCTGGGTCGGTGGACGCTTCCCAGCTGGATTCGCCGGATGATTCATCCCCCGTCAGCGCCGTGTAACTGAAGTTGTCCAGGGCGTCGAGCCAGGAGCGGCACAGGTTGTTGAGATAGTGGTTGCCGGGCTGGTGCGCCATCCAGTAGAGGTGCAGGGGCTGTTCGAGCTCCAGGGCGATGGCGTGCTCGATAATGCTCTTGATCGGCGCGAAGCCGGTTTCGTAGGCGACGAAGATGATGGGCCGCTTCGAGCTTTCGTCCAGGGAGAAGTTGCCCCATGGCCCTTCGACCGTCACCGTTTCAGAGATTTTCAGTTCGCTGAAGACGTATTCCGAGAAGGGATCGCCCGGCACTCTGCGAATGTGAAATTGCAAGTGCATGGCGTTGCACGGGCAACTGGCAAGTGACTTGTTGCGTGGCGGCATGTCCGCGATGGCGAGGCTGAGGTGCTGCCCGGCGAGAAAGCGCAGCGTCTGCGTGCGCG
>CAYGNO010000148.1:0-2297 GCA_964351305.1 uncultured Sulfuricella sp. | reverse complement strand
GCGGCTTCAAGCACGGTTTCGTTTTTCTCGGCGGCGAACTCTTTGCCGCTGGGCAGGAGGCGAACTCGGAAACTCATAGTGCACCGCCGAATAGTTGTGTAATTTAGTCAAGTATACACTATTCAGCTTCTGGGGCTAGAGCAGGGTTCTGCGGCGTCAGCACTTTCCCAACCGTTGCAGGCCTGAACAGGTTTTTCCTCAGCGTCCTTCGCGGGGAAATACTTTAATCCCTGAAATTCTGGAATTGCAGCGGAAAGTCGGTGATGGATTTTTTGACCAGCGTGATGGTTTCCTGCAACAAATCCCGCTTCGCGCCGGTGACGCGCACGGCTTCGCCCTGGATGCTGGCCTGGACCTTGAGTTTGGAATCCTTGATCAGCTTGACGATTTTCTTCGCCAGTTCGGTTTCTACGCCGGTCTTGACGGTAACGGTCTGCTTGACCTTGTCGCCACTGATTTTCTCGACCTTGCCCTTGTCCAGGCAACTCACGTCGATGTTGCGCTTGCCGAAGGTCTGGTTGACGATGTCGAAGATCTGCTCCAGTTTGAAGTTGTCGTCGGCATAGATCGTCAGCACATACTCCGCCTGATCGACTCGTGAATCCGATCCCTTGAAATCGAAGCGACCGGTGATGACTTTGTTGATCTGGTCAACGGCGTTGCGTAAATCCTGTTTGTCTACTTCGGATACGAT
This sequence comes from uncultured Sulfuricella sp., assembly GCA_964351305.1. Classification (GTDB taxonomy): domain Bacteria; phylum Pseudomonadota; class Gammaproteobacteria; order Burkholderiales; family Sulfuricellaceae; genus Sulfuricella. The sequence continues at coordinate 1,603 of CAYGNO010000148.1, read as the reverse complement.
ATCGAATGTCGGCATGGCTGACTCCCTTTAACCAGCGCAGCAAGTGGATTCGGTGATGAAATGGCAGACGTAGTCCAGCATCTCAACGGTTTCGATCTCGAAGCTGGTGTTGCCCGGCACGCTGAAGCTCTCGCCCGCCTTGTGGGTTTTCCAGTCTTTCTCGCCCGCCAGTTTTACTTTGCAGACTCCGGCATTGATCTCCATCAGCTCCGGCAAGCCGGTATTGAAAGTGAGGCTGCTTGGAAAAATCACGCCGACGGTTTTCTTGCTGCCATCGGGGAACATTACCGTGTGGGAAATGCACTTGCCGTCGAAGTAGACGTTGGCTTTCTTGGCTACGCTGACATTATCGAATTGGGTCATGTTTTAATCCTTAAATTTTTTCTGCGGCCTAATAATCACCACTCATGTAGGTTGGGTTGAGCGGTTTTTTGCGATACCCAACCTACATGGGGTTAACGATTCTGCAACTTGGCTGCAATCCGCAGACGCAGCGCGTTGAGCTTGATGAAGCCGCCCGCATCAGCCTGATTATAGGCGCCGGCATCGTCCTCGAAGGTGGCGATGGTGGAGTCGAACAGCGAGTCGGTCTTGGAATCGCGCCCTACGACGATGACATTGCCCTTGTACAGCTTGACGCGCACCCAGCCGTTGACGTGGCGCTGGGTGTCGTCGATCAGCACTTGCAGTGCGCGGCGCTCGGGCGCCCACCAGTAACCGTTGTAGATCATGCTGGCGTAGCGCGGCATTAAATCATCCTTGAGGTGCGCCACTTCGCGGTCCAGGGTGATGGATTCGATGGCGCGGTGAGCCTTGAGCATGATGGTGCCGCCAGGGGTCTCGTAGCAGCCGCGCGACTTCATGCCGACGTAGCGATTTTCTACCAGGTCGAGGCGGCCGATGCCGTGCTTGCCGCCAAGGCGGTTGAGCTCGGCCAGCATGGCGGCGGCGGACAGTTTGTTGCCGTTGAGCGCGACCGGGTCGCCGTTGGTATATTCGATGTCCAGATATTCCGCCTGATCGGGTGCTTTTTCCGGCGACACAGTCCAGCGCCACATGTCTTCTTCGGCTTCAGCGGCGGGGTTTTCCAGATGGCGTCCTTCATAGCTGATGTGCAGCAGGTTGGCGTCCATCGAGTAGGGGGAGCCGCCCTGCTTGTGCTTCATCTCCACCGGAATACCGTGCTGCTCGGCGTAGGCCAGCAGCTTCTCGCGCGATAGCAGGTCCCATTCGCGCCACGGCGCGATAATCTTGATATCCGGGTTGAGGGCATAGGCGCCCAGTTCGAAGCGCACCTGGTCGTTGCCCTTGCCGGTGGCGCCGTGCGAGATCGCGACCGCGCCGGTTTCCTTCGCGATTTCGATCAGGCGCTTGGCGATCAACGGGCGGGCGATCGAGGTGCCGAGCAGGTATTCGCCCTCGTAAACGGTGTTGGCGCGGAACATCGGGAAGACGAAGTCGCGGACGAATTCCTCGCGCAGATCGTCGATGTAGATCTGTTCCGGCTTGATGCCGAACTGCAGCGCCTTGTTGCGCGCCGGTTCGAGCTCTTCGCCCTGGCCGATGTCGGCGGTGAAGGTGACGACCTCGCACTGGTAGGTGT
>CAYGNO010000147.1:0-5804 GCA_964351305.1 uncultured Sulfuricella sp. | reverse complement strand
GGGTGGAAATGTTCTGAAACGGAGATTCAACGGCCAGAGTTCAGGGGCGCCGGCGGGGGGTGTCCCGAACGCAGTCGAAGCGCGCCTCACCTCAATACTCAAGGCTGAGCGTGATCGAGCCGAAGGCGTGCGCGCTTTCCTGGGTGGTAAACCCCTTGCTGCGGACGTAACGCGCATAGGTGATTTTGCCGCCCTGCCATTGCCAGGCGATGCCGGTGGACAGGTCGCCTACGAAGTGTTTTTTGTCGACGCTATGGCTGCTGGAAAAGGTGTTGCCGTCAAGGAAAATGTCATGGGCAACGGCGCGGGCGTCGACCGAGAGAAAGGCATGTAGCCCGCCATCCGAAAACCGGCGGGTGACAGGACCTTCGAGCGGGGCGTTGCTGTCGCCGGCAGGGCGTATCGGCGAGGTGCCGAAATCGTTCGGGATACGGTTGCCGGCCCGCAGCTCCAAGCCCGCGTTGAGGTAGGTGCGGATGTTGCCGAGGCTGGCGCCGTAATGGGTGATGGCGTCGAATTGCAGGCCAGATACGCTCTCATTCCAGACCCTGTTCTTGCGTTCGGCGACGATCTGGACGCCGAGTTCGTTGCCGAGCTGATTGCTCCAGCCGTTGAAGCGGGGGATGCCGCGCATGTCATGGATGAATTCCTGGGTTTGCCGCGCCAGCGCCGCTGGGCCGACCACGCCGAAGTTGACATCAACCGTGTCCATTTGCCGTGCATCGCGGGCATTGTAGCCTAGCCCCAGGTAGAGCCAGCCGGCATAGGGCCGGTCGTTGAGGATCGGGTCGGTTCGGTTGCGGTCGCGCGGGGTGAACATCGACTGCCCGCCGGTGATCACCATGTTGCGCGAGGTGTATTTGCCCGGATGTACGTTTTCGAGAAGCCGGTTAAGCTGCCTCACCCAGTTTGGCAGGCAGGGGTCGTGGGTGTAGTCCCTGAGGTTGGCGGAGACCCAGGAAAACTTTACGCCATTGGTGTAATCGCTGTCGGTGCCGATGAACAGGTCGTTTTCGAAGTGGAAAATGTAGAGCTCGGGATGCCGGGCGAGCGCCGCGATGCCGGGCGGGCTTTCCTCGCACTGGCTGGCTTCTCCGTCATCGGCCAGCACAAGAGTCGAGGCCAGCATCAGGCAGGCCCAGGCAATGAGGCGATGGAATCTCGACATGGTTGATATAGGAGAAGTTTCTGAATCCGGAGGGAGCTTCATGATTCTTCGCCGGCCTCTTCCCAGTGCTCGATCATCAATTGCAAGCTTTGCGAGCCGTTGTATTCGTTCACATCCAGCCGGTAAACAGCGGTGATCCAGTCCGGCAGCGGCTCATTGTGAAAAAACAGGATGCCGTCGAAAACCTGGCCGGCCTTGCCGAGCTTGAGCCGCAGGTGCTTTTCGCCCACCACGCGCTGGCTTTTAACGGCAAATCTTTCCTGGAAGGCCGGTTGCGGAAAGCCCTGCCCCCATACCTGCTCCGTCAGCGCCTTGGCCAGGTTCAGATTCATGGCAGAGGTTTCCAGACTGCCGTCGCATTCGATGATGCGTTCCAGGTCTGCGGGGGTGAGAAGGGACTGGGCGATTTCTTCGAAGGTGGCGGTGAATTCCTCGAAATGACATTCCTGGATGGTCAGCCCGGCGGCGAAGGCGTGGCCGCCGAATTTTTGCAGCAGATGGGGCTTCCGTTTGGCGACCAGATCGAGCGCGTCGCGCAGATGCAGTCCGGGAATCGAGCGTCCCGAACCTTTCAGTTCGCCGTTGTTGCTCCTTGCGAAGGCGATCACCGGGCGATGGTATTTGTCCTTGAGGCGCGAGGCGAGAATGCCGATCACGCCTTGATGCCAATTGGCGTCGTAGATGCTGAGCGCGCAGTTTTCCTGGACTTCGATTTTTTCCAGCGCGGCCAGCGCCTGTTCCTGCATGTCCGCCTCGATTTCGCGCCGTGCGCGGTTGAGGGTGTCGAGCTGTTGCGCCATGGCGAACGCCTGTTCCTCGTTGTCGGCAAGCAGGCATTCGATGCCCAGCGCCATGTCGTCCAGGCGTCCGGCGGCATTCAGGCGGGGGCCGACGACGAAGCCGAGGTCGTAGGTCGAAATCTTCTCCGGTTTTCTGCCCGCCACTTTCAGTAAGGCATTGATGCCGGGGCAGGCGCGCCCGGCACGGATACGCTTGAGTCCCTGGTGCACCAGGATGCGGTTGTTGTCGTCCAGCTTCACCACGTCGGCCACCGTGCCCAGCGCTACCAGATCGAGCAGCCTGGCCAGGTTGGGTTCGGGCTTGGTGGCGTAGGTTCCCCGATTCCGCAACTCTGCACGCAGCGCCAGCATGACGTAGAAGATGACGCCCACGCCGGCCAGATTCTTGCTGGGAAAGCCGCAGCCAAGCTGGTTCGGGTTGACGATGCAGGCGGCGTCCGGCAGTTCGTCGCCGGGCAGATGGTGGTCGGTGACCAGTACCTGCATGCCCAGGCGGTTGGCCTCTTCGACCCCCGCTACGCTGCTGATCCCGTTGTCCACGGTGATTAGGATGTCGGGTCTTCCCCTCTCATCAATCCTCTCCCCGGAGGGGTGAGGAGGCAAACGGCATTCCCCTTGATGGGGGAAAGAGCTTGCTGCGAGTTGAACGATCTCCGGCGTCAGCCCATAGCCGTATTCGAAGCGGTTGGGGACGAGGTAGTCCACGGCTGCGCCGAACTCGCGCAGTGCACGCATTGCCACGGTGCAAGCCGTGGCGCCATCGGAGTCGTAGTCGGCGACGATCAGCAAACGCTTGCCGGCCTCTATCGCATCTGCCAGCAGGCGGGCCATTTCCCCGGTGTTTTTCATTTCCCCACAAGAGGGCTCCGACTTTCTATCCCCCTGGGGGGATGAAAGATCGTATGCTGTGAAAGGGAGCAGGGCGCTCAGTTCGTGTTCGAGCTGACGCATTTCCTGAATGCCGCGGGCAGCGTAGATGCGGGCGAGAACCGGATGCAGGCCGCTTGCTGTCAGGCGGCTGGCGTCAGGCTGTGAGTAGGGGCGTGAGGCGATGTTGGGCATGGCGGCGATTATACCCCGATGGAAGGTTGCGTCAGACCTGTTTAGGCTAGCGTGAAATCCTGTATCATTACGCTTTCATGAATTTGAAACTGCTTGTCTATGAAAACCACTTTTCTTGATTTTGAACAGCCGATCGCCGAACTTGAGGCCAGGATCGAAGAGCTCCGCTTCGTGCAGGATGACTCCGCCGTGGATATCTCCGAGGAAATCGGGCGGCTGCAGAAAAAAAATCAGGCGTTGACCAAGGATCTTTACGCCAAGCTTTCGGCCTGGCAGGTTTCGCAGGTTTCCCGGCACCCGCAGCGACCGTATACGCTCGACTACATTCAAAATCTTTTCACCGATTTCGAGGAACTGCACGGCGACCGCGCCTTTTCCGACGATCCGGCCATCGTGGGCGGCCTGGCCCGTTTCAACGGCCAGCCGGTGATGGTGATCGGCCAGCAGAAGGGCCGCGACACCAAGGAGAAAATCTACCGCAATTTCGGCATGCCGCGCCCCGAAGGCTACCGCAAGGCCATGCGCTTGATGCGCCAGGCGGAGAAATTCGGCCTGCCGATCATGACCTTCATCGATACGCCGGGCGCCTATCCCGGCATCGGCGCTGAGGAGCGCGGCCAGTCCGAGGCGATTGCGCGCAACCTGTACGTCATGGCCGAACTCAGAACCCCGATCGTCTGCACCATCATCGGCGAAGGCGGCTCGGGCGGCGCGCTGGCCATCGGCGTCGGCGATGTCATGCTGATGCTGCAATATTCGAGCTATTCCGTGATTTCGCCGGAGGGCTGCGCCTCGATTCTGTGGAAAAGCGCGAGCAAGGCCCCGGAAGCCGCGGAAACACTGGGGATCACCGCCGCCCGCCTGAAAACCCTCGGCCTGGTGGACAAGATCGTGAGCGAGCCGCTCGGTGGCGCGCACCGCGATCCGGATGCGGTCATGCAAAGTCTGAAAAAAGCCTTGCAGGAAAGCCTGCGTCTGCTTCAGGACCAGTCGCTGGACGATCTGCTCAAATCGCGTTTCGAGCGCCTGATGGGCTATGGCAAGTTCAAAGAAACTGCTGCCAAGTGATCTGCCCGCGTTTGTCGAAGCCAAACTAAAAAGTTGGGTTCAACCGGGCCGGCATCTCACGCTGGCCCTGAGCGGCGGGGCGGATTCCGTGGCCCTGCTCGACATCCTTGCCCAACTTCGCGCCAGTCTGCATTTCCCTCTTTCCGCTGTTCACGTCAACCATCAGATCAGCCCGAATGCGGTCGATTGGGCCAAGTTTTGCGCTCGGCTGTGCGCCGGGTACAACATTCCTTTCCAGGCCGTTAAGGTCGATCTCAAGCGCCAGCCTGGCGAGAGCCTGGAGGCGCTGGCGCGGGACGCCCGCTATCGGGTGTTTGCCGAACAGCAAGCCGATTTTATCGTGCTCGCGCAACATCTCGACGATCAGGCGGAAACGCTGCTGCTCCAGTTGCTGCGTGGAGCCGGCGCGAAGGGAATGAGCGCGATGGCTGAACTCAGGACTCAGGGCTCAGGGCTCAGGACTGGTTTCTTGCGCCCTCTGCTTGATATTTCGCGGCGCACTATCCTCGACTATGCCGCCCTGCGTGGCCTGCATTGGATTGAGGACGAGAGTAACGCCGACATTGCTTACGATCGCAACTACTTGCGTCATCGGGTCATGCCTGTGCTGGAGCGGCGCTTTCCCGGCTACCGTGTAACCTTTGCCCGTGCCAGCCGGAATCTGGCAGAAAGCGCGCAGCTGTCTGACGACCTGGCTGGTATGGACCACGCGAATGCGGTGGTGAATGGCAATTTGCGGGCGGATGCCCTGCGCAGCTTGTCCGGGGCGCGTGCCAGGAACCTGTTGCGCTACTGGCTGGCAGAGTTTGGGATTCCCATGCCTTCCGCCGGGCGGCTGGAAAACCTGCTGCAGCAGTTGTGCAGTGCCCGTGACGATGCTCAGGTTCGCATTGCCCTGGGAGACGCCGTGATCCGGCGTTATCGCGGTGAGGTGCATATTGAAGCAAAAATACTTGCGCCGCTGCCGGAACCGGCGTTGAGCTGGTCGCTTCAGGATAGGCTGGATTTGCCCGGACTGGGAGGCAGGTTGGTATTCGAGCGGACGACGGGGCAGGGATTGAGCCTGGTCAGACTGACCGCCGCACCGGTTACGATCAGGTTGCGCCAGGGCGGCGAGCGGCTGCGCCCGGATTGCCGCAGGCCCACACGCAGTTTGAAAAACCTGTTGCAGGAGGCGGGAATGCCCCCCTGGCAACGGCAAAGGCTGCCGTTGCTGTTCAGCGGGGAAAAACTGGTGTTCGTGCCCGGTATTGGAGTGGATTGCGAATACCAGGCCGATGGTGGCGAAATTGGCGTTGCTGTAAAGCTCGAAACAGCCATATAGCTATTGTTTAATGGCTGTAGGCTTTCTTCGGCTATTCCGAATTACTTGACCGGCACCACCACCGCGCTGACGCCCAGCGAACGGATTTTCGCCAGTGCCTGGTCGGCTTCTGCCTTGCTCTGGAACGGACCGACGTTGAGTTTGGTTTCGGTGTAGGACTTGATGCCGTTCTGCGCCAGTTTTTCTTGCAGTTGGAGGGCATTGGTCGGGTTGGAGAAGACGCCGAGCTGCACGGTATAACCCTTGGGCGCGGGATCGGCGGCCTTGGCGGGCGGAGGGGCTTTTTCGACCGGTCTTTCAGCGGCGGATTTTGCCGGTTGCGCAGGCGGCTGCGCCTCCTGGGTCGTGCGCGCAGCGGTTTGGGGCTGGGCGGCGGCAGGCT
>CAYGNO010000146.1:0-5830 GCA_964351305.1 uncultured Sulfuricella sp. | reverse complement strand
GTGGTGAAATTCGATCCGGTGGGCGAGAGCCATTTGTTGCGGATCCGCGCGCCCAGGGAGCTTGCGCGCTTTATCGCGCCGAAGGGTTCCATCACCGTCAACGGCGTCAGCTTGACCGTGAACGAGGTGAGCGGCGATGAGTTCAGCATCAACCTTATCCCTCACACGCTGGACGTGACCACCCTGAAGCATATCCAGCCCGGCAGCCGGGTCAACCTGGAAGTCGACATGCTGGCGCGCTACGTGGATCGTTTGCTGCACCCGGAATAAATTTTTTAAAAGCTTTTTAACCACGAATGACACGAATTATCACGAATCACCACGAATGACCACGAATGAAAAACAAATGGAAATTGTTCCTATTGAAGCTATTCGTGAACATTCGTGTCATTCGTGGTGAATGGCAGTTTATTAGGATATGAAACTATGACAATCAGCTCAACCGAGGAAATTATCGCCGACTTCAAGGCCGGCAAAATGGTCGTCCTGGTGGATGAAGAAGACCGTGAGAACGAGGGCGACCTGGTGCTGGCGGCGGAATTCGTCACGCCCGAAGCGATCAACTTCATGGCAAAATACGGTCGCGGCCTGGTTTGCCTGACGCTGACCGAGGAGCGCTGCCGCCTCCTCAATCTGCCGTTGATGGTGTCGGCTAATCAACTGGCGCTGGGCACCAACTTCACGGTTTCGATCGAGGCGGCGGAAGGCGTGACTACCGGCATCTCTGCTGCCGACCGCGCCAAGACCATCCTGGCGGCGGTGAAGAAGGACGCCAAAGCGTCCGACATCGTTCAGCCCGGCCATATCTTTCCGCTCAAGGCGCAGAAGGGCGGCGTGCTGGTGCGCGCCGGCCATACCGAGGCGGGCTGCGACCTGGCAGGACTGGCAGGACTGGAGCCGGCGGCAGTGATCTGCGAAATCCTCAAGGAAGACGGTGAAATGGCGCGCCTGCCGGACTTGCTCGAATACGCCAAACATCACGACCTCAAGATCGGCACCATCGCCGACCTGATCCACTATCGCAGCCAGACCGAGAGCCTGGTGGAGCGGGTTTCCGAACGCAAGGTGGAAACTTGCTATGGCGAATTCAAATTGATCGCCTATCTGGACAAGACCGCCAACGAGACTCATCTGGCCTTGGTGAAGGGAGAAATCAAACCCGGCGGGGAAATCCTGGTGCGGGTGCACGAGCCGTTGTCGACGCTGGATTTTCTCGATGTGGCCAGTCTCGAACATACCTTCAGCGTGCATGAGGCGATGAAGGCTGTCGCCGAAGCGGGCAGCGGAGTGATCGTTCTGCTGCGCCGTACGGAAACCTCCGCGGACCTGCTCGAGCGCATCCAGCGCACCCAACCGAAGGCGCCCGCCAAGGTCGATTTGCGCAATTACGGCATCGGCGCGCAGATTCTGCGCGACCTGAACGTCACCAAGATGCGCCTGCTGGCCACTCCGCGCAAGATGCCGAGCATGACCGGCTTTGATCTTGAAGTGACGGGCTACGTCGAGCCGAAGAAGGATTAAGCGCGTAGGATGGGTGGAGGCGCTTGCGCCGATACCCATCGTTTTGCGGTAATGATTGATGGGTATCGCTGCGCTCCACCCATCCTACATTTTTGAGATTTAGGGAATGAACATGGAAAAGTGCAACAACTACGTGGAAATCGAGAAAAACCTGTCGGGAGAGGGGCTGCGCATCGGCATCGTGATGAGCCGCTTCAGCATCGACATCTGCGAGGGCCTGCTGTCCGCCTGCGCCTGCACCCTGGAGAAACATGGCGTGGCCGATGGCGACATTACGCTGGTGAGCGTGCCGGGCGCGCTGGAAATTCCCACGGCGCTGCAGAAAATGGCGAAGAGCGGCAAGTTTGACGCGCTGATCGCGCTCGGCGCGGTGATCCGCGGCGAAACTTACCACTTTGAACTGGTTGCCAACGAGTCCGGCAACGGCGTGAGCCGCGTTGCGCTGGATAACAGCATACCCATCGCCAACGCCATCCTCACCACCGAGGATGATGACCAGGCGCTGGCCAGGATGTCCGAAAAAGGGACGGATGCGGCTCTGGTCGCAATCGAGATGGTCAACCTGCTGAAGCGGCTATGAGCAGCGAAAAAAGAGCCGACAAGGCACCGAAAAAAAGCCGGCGCAAGGCGCGTGAATTCGGGGTGCAGGGCCTGTACCAGTGGAAACTGACGGGTGGAGATGCCGATACCATCCTGAGCCAGCTGCGCGAGGAAAAGGAATACCCGAAGATCGACGAAGAACATCTGGCGGTCCTGGTGCGCGGGGTGATTGCTCGGGCGCAGGAACTGGATGTGCTGATCGCGCCCTATCTCGATCGTCCTGCCGGCGATCTGAGCCCGGTGGAACACGCCATCCTGCTGCTGGCCACCTACGAAATGAAGCATCACCCGGAAATTCCCTACCGCGTCATCATCAACGAGGCGGTCGAACTGGCCAAGACCTACGGCGGTACCGATGGCCATAAGTTCGTCAACGGCGTGCTGGACAAACTTGCTGCTCAGGTGCGGGCGGTGGAGGTCAAGGGCGGACGGTGAGGCCGGTAGCGGTCACCCGAGGCATTTTCGCGTGGGCACAAAAACGTGCCCACCCTACATGACTTCACGGTGAAAAGGTTTTTCCTGGAGAATGCTGTGCCATCTGAATTCGACCTGATCCGCCGTTTTTTTACCCGCGAAACGCCCAGCGCCGTGCTCGGCGTGGGAGATGATGCGGCGCTGTTGGCGCCCACTCCCGGCATGCAACTGGCGGTGTCCACCGACATGCTGGTGGAAGGACAGCATTTCGCCCCTCAGGATGGGCCCGGAACGGTCGGCCACAAATCCCTGGCGGTGAATCTGTCCGACATGGCGGCCATGGGAGCTACTCCGCGCTGGGTGACGTTGGCGCTCGCCTTGCCGGGGGCCGACGAAGTCTGGCTGCGCGGTTTTGCCGGCGGTTTTTTCAGCCTGGCGCAAAAATTCGGCGTGGAGCTGGTGGGCGGCGACACCACGCGCGGACCGCTTAACATCTGCGTGCAGATCATCGGCGAAGTGCCGACTGGACTGGCGTTGCGCCGGGATGGCGCGCGCGGCGGCGACGAAATCTGGGTGTCCGGCGTACTGGGTGACGCTGCGCTGGCGCTGGCCCACTTGCAGCGCCGGGTCGAGCTGATGCCGCTGGAAGCGGCATCCTGCCTGCCCCGGCTTCGCATGCCACAGCCGCGAGTTGCACTGGGCCTGGCTCTGCGCGGCGTGGCCAGTGCAGCTATCGATATATCCGATGGCTTGCTGGCCGATCTCGGCCATATCATGGAATGTTCCGGAGTGGGTGCGGAAATCCGTTTCGAGGCATTGCCGCTTTCCGAAGTGGCAAGCCGCCATATCGAGCAGGAAGCGGTGCAGAACTGCGTGCTGGCCGGGGGCGACGATTACGAGCTGTGCTTTACCTCGCCGCCTGAAAGACATGCCGAGGTTCTGTCCATCGCGCAGCAAATCGGCTTGCCGCTTGCGTGCATCGGAAACATTAAGGATACGACAGGGTTGAGCGTCCTCCATGCCGGCCAGGCCATGACCATCAAGGCGACCGGATTTGACCATTTCTCATCAGGGCCTGCAAATGGGTAACCTGAACATTCTGGCCGCACTGGCGGGCGCGCTGCGGCGTTGCCGGTCGCTTGCAGGGAAGGGCCATGCGGCGCGCCCGGCGCCTTGCACCGCATCCCGCCAGCACACCCATAATTGCCCAGGTTACCCATTTGCAGGCCCTAAATTCATCTTCAGCCACCCAGCCCATTTCCTGTCCTTCGGTTTCGGTAGCGGGCTGAGCCCTGTGGCGCCAGGCACCGCAGGAACGCTGGTGGCGTTTCCGCTGTATTGGCTGATGCTGCAATGGCTCAGTGGGACGGCTATTCTGCTGGTTATCCTGCTGATGTTCACGGTGGGCGTGTGGGCCTGTCAGTACACCGGCCAGGCGCTGGGCGTGCCGGATCACGGCGGCATAGTCTGGGACGAGATCGTGGCCTTTCTGCTGGTGCTCTGCGTCACGCCGCCGACGCTGGCCTGGTTCGTAGCGGCTTTCCTGCTGTTCCGCCTGTTCGATATCTGGAAGCCGTTTCCCATCCGTCAGTTCGACGAGCGGCTCAAGAACGGTTTTGGCGTGATGCTGGATGATCTGCTGGCGGCGTTGTATGCCGTGATCGTCTTGAAAGGGGTATTGTGGATGATCACTCATTAGCCGAGCGCGCGCTGTTTGATCTGGCCGAACAGGTCGGTACGGCGCTTAAAACGCGCGGCATGATGCTGGCAACGGCGGAATCCTGCACCGGGGGTTGGGTTGGAGAAGCGGTGACGGCGGTGCCGGGCAGCTCCCTCTGGTTCGACCGGGGCTTTATCACGTACACTAACGAAGCCAAGCAGGAAATGCTGGGCGTTGCTGCGGCAACGCTGGAGCAGCATGGCGCGGTCAGCGAGCGGACAGTGCGGGAAATGGCGTCCGGGGCGCTGAACAACAGCCGCGGCCAGGTAGCGCTGGCGATCAGCGGTATCGCGGGTCCGGGCGGCGGCACCCCGGAAAAGCCGGTGGGCACGGTGTGGCTTGCCTGGGGTTTTGCGAACGGGGCCGTTACCAGCGAGCGGCGGCAGTTTTCCGGCGACCGCCGCGAAGTGCGGCGCCAGGCGGTGGAATGCGGATTGCGGGGGCTGCTGGAGCGTCTTAAAGGGGACTGCGATGGTCAAGACTGAAGTGCTGATGATGTTGCTGAAGGCCAAACAGGTTCATCTGGAGTGGCGCTCTCATGCGGAGCATCTGATCAAGGGCATGGAGTTGAACGATGCGAGGATGCCGGTAGATGGAAGCTGCTGTGAATTCGGCACGTGGTTTTCCGGCCCCGGCAAGTCGTGCCTGAGTTTCCTCGAACACTACGGGCTGGTGCTGGAAACACACCAGGTGATGCATGCCGTGTACCGGCAGATTCATGATCTTGCCAAGCAGAACAACCTCAGGGAGGCTCAAGGCAGGTTGCTGGAGCTGGCGCAAGCTTCGGACGCGCTGCTCGATGCGCTCGATCTGCTTGAGCAGGAAGTGCTGACATCGCCGGAGTGCCCGGATTGACGGGCGGTTCCGGCATACAAACTGGCTTTAACTTGTGCCATAATTCAACGATTATTTTTTAGGGAATCACCATGGACGAAAACAAAAACAAGGCGCTGGCTGCCGCACTATCCCAGATCGAAAAGCAGTTCGGCAAAGGCTCCATCATGCGCCTGGGCGACGGCGAAGTGGTCAAGGATATCCAGGTGGTTTCCACCGGCTCGCTGGGGCTGGATATCGCGCTGGGCGTAGGCGGCCTGCCGCGCGGCCGGGTGGTGGAAATCTACGGGCCGGAATCCTCCGGCAAAACCACGCTGACCCTGCAAGTCATCGCCGAAATGCAGAAGCTCGGCGGCACCGCCGCGTTCATCGACGCGGAACACGCGCTCGACCCGCAGTACGCGCAGAAACTCGGCGTGAATGTTTCCGACCTGCTGATTTCCCAGCCCGACACCGGCGAGCAGGCGCTGGAAATCGCCGACATGCTGGTGCGTTCCGGCTCGGTGGATATCGTGGTGATCGACTCGGTGGCGGCACTGACCCCCAAGGCCGAGATCGAAGGCGAAATGGGCGACTCCCACATGGGCCTGCAGGCCCGGCTGATGTCGCAGGCGCTGAGGAAGCTGACCGGCAACATCAAGCGCACCAACACCCTGGTCATATTCATCAACCAGATCCGGATGAAAATCGGCGTCATGTTCGGCAACCCGGAAACCACCACCGGCGGCAATGCGCTCAAGT
>CAYGNO010000145.1:0-5894 GCA_964351305.1 uncultured Sulfuricella sp. | reverse complement strand
GACCACGCCCTTCTCGACGTGATCGTGCACCGCCTTCCACAGCCTTTTCAGGAAGCGGAACGCGCCTTCCACCCCGGCATCGGACCACTCCAGGCTCTGCTCCGGCGGCGCGGCGAACATCATGAACAGGCGCGCGGTATCGGCGCCGTACTGGTCGATCAGCGCCTGGGGATCCACCGTGTTGCCCTTGGACTTGGACATCTTGGTGCCGTCCTTGAGCACCATGCCCTGGGTCAGCAACTGGGTAAAAGGCTCGTCGCAATTCACCAGGCCGACGTCGCGCATCAGCTTGTTGAAGAAGCGCGCATAGAGCAGGTGCAGGATGGCGTGCTCGATGCCGCCGATGTACTGATCGACCGGCAGCCAGTAGTTGGCGCGCTCGTCGAGCATGGCCTGGTCGTTGTCCGGGCAGGCATAGCGGGCGTAGTACCAGGACGACTCGACGAAAGTGTCCATGGTGTCGGTTTCGCGCTCGGCGGCCCCGCCGCATTTGGGGCAGGTGGTTTCGTAAAAGGACGGCATTTTCTTGATCGGCGAGCCGATATCGATCTTCACGTCCTCCGGCAGCGCCACCGGCAGGTCTTTTTCCGGCACCGGCACGTCGCCGCAGCTCGCGCAGTGGATGATCGGGATCGGGCAGCCCCAGTAGCGCTGGCGCGAGATGCCCCAGTCGCGCAGGCGGAACTGGGTGCGCTTGGCGCCCAGGCTCCTGGCTTCAAGGTCGGCGGCGATAGCGTCGGAAGCCTGGCTGAAATCCAGTCCGTCGTACTTGCCGGAGTTGATGCACGTCCCGTGCCCGGTAAAGGGTAATGGGTAAGCGGTAATGGGCAATTCATCATGAGGCGTTTTTTTCCCATCACCCATCACCCATAACCCATCGCCCGGCATGATCACAGCCTTGACCGGCAGGCCGTATTTGGCCGCGAAAGCGAAGTCGCGCTCGTCATGGGCGGGAACGGCCATCACCGCCCCCTCGCCATAACCCATCAGCACGTAGTTGGCCACCCACACCGGCAGCTTCTCGCCGTTGAGCGGATGCGCCACGAAATGCCCGGTGGACATGCCCTTTTTTTCCATCGTCGCCATGTCGGCTTCCGCTACGCTGCCGTGCTTGCATTCCTCGATGAAAGCGGCGAGCGCCGGATTGCCCCGAGCGGCTTCGGTGGCAAGCGGGTGCTCGGCGGCCACCGCCACATAGGTCGCACCCATCAGGGTGTCGGGACGGGTAGTGTAAACCTTCAAGACCGGGTGATGGGTGATGGGTGATGGGTGATGGGAACCGGGGTTTTCCGCGTAGGGGAAATGAACCTCGCAGCCGAAGCTCTTGCCGATCCAGTTCTTCTGCATGGTTCGGACCTGCTCGGGCCAGCCGGTCAGCTTGTCGAGCCCGCTCAGCAGTTCCTCGGCGTAGGCGGTGATCTTCATGAAATACATCGGGATCTCGCGCTTTTCCACCGGAGCGCCGGAGCGCCAGCCGCAGCCGTCGATCACCTGCTCGTTGGCAAGCACGGTCATGTCCACCGGATCCCAGTTCACCGTGGCGAGTTTTTTGTAGATCAGGCCCTTCTCGAACAACCGGGTAAACAGCCATTGCTCCCACTTATAATAGTCCGGTTTGCAGGTGGCCAGTTCGCGGCTCCAGTCGATGGCCAGGCCGAGGCTCTTGAGCTGCCCGCGCATGTAGTCGATGTTGGAGTAGGTCCACGCGGCCGGCGCCACCTTGTTCTGGATCGCCGCGTTCTCTGCGGGCAGGCCGAAGGCGTCCCAGCCCATCGGTTGCAGCACGTTGAATCCCTGGAAACGGTGGTAACGCGCCAGCACGTCGCCGATGGTGTAGTTGCGCACATGGCCCATGTGCAGCTTGCCGGAGGGGTAGGGGAACATCGACAGGCAGTAGTACTTGGGCTTGCCGGGGATTTCCACGGCCCCGAAGGCATTGCTTTGATCCCAGAAAGCCTGGGCCTGGCGCTCGATCTCGGCGGGTAAGTATTGCGCTTGCATGAACGGATGACATTCCTATTTAACGATACCCGATTATACCCGCGAACAGGTTGGCTCGGTTTACGCCATATCAAAACAAGCGCCTTTCACCGTTGCACCCTCTCCCTGCACCCGCAAGGAGTGTCCCCGCCGAGAGCGGCAGCAAAGCTGCTCGCACTGGCGAGGCGGGGGAGGGTTGGGATGAGAGTATCTGAATAGTTACCTTTATCCTTCCATTCAAGAATCGAATGTCGCGCATAGTGACAAAAGTGGTGGCTCAAGATTATACTCGGCCCATTCTTATTAATGACTTAAGCAGCGGGAGGAAATCCAGATGTCCAAGAAGCACCCAGTTATCGCCGTGACCGGTTCATCCGGCGCCGGCACCACCACCGTCAAGGTTGCGTTTGAGCACATTTTCACCCGGGAGAATATCCAGGCGGCGGTGGTGGAAGGTGACAGCTTCCACTCGCTGAACCGCGCCCAATTCAAGGAAGCGGTCGCCAAAGCCGAAGCTCAGGGCAACAACCATTTCAGCCATTTCGGGCCGGAAGCCAACCACTTCGACAGGATCGAAGCGCTATTCAAGAGCTACGGCGAAACCGGCACCGGCAAGAAGCGCTATTACCTGCACAATGCCGATGAAGCCGAAACCCACAATACCCGCCTGAAGCTGAAAACCAAGCTGGGCGCGGGCGAATTCACCCCCTGGGAAGACATGCCCGGCGGCACCGACATCCTGTTCTACGAAGGCCTGCACGGCCTGGTGGCAAACGGCAAGGTTGATGCATCCAAATATGTCGACCTGGGTGTCGGCGTGGTGCCTATCGTCAACCTGGAGTGGGTCCAGAAAATCCACCGCGACGCCAAGGAGCGCGGCTATTCGGCGGAAGCCACGGTGGAAACCATCCTGCGCCGCATGCCCGACTACGTGAATTACATCACGCCGCAATTTTCACGCACCGATGTCAACTTCCAGCGCGTGCCGACCGTGGACACCTCCAACCCATTCATCGCCCGCGACATCCCGACGCCGGACGAAAGTTTCGTGGTGATCCGCTTCAAGGATCCCAAGAACATCGACTTCCCCTATCTGCAAAGCATGATCCACGACTCGTTCATGTCGCGCCGCAACACCCTGGTGGTGCCCGGCGGCAAGATGGGCTTCTCGATGGAAGTCATCCTCGCGCCGATGATCCACGACATGATGGAAGCCAAAAAGAAGAGCAAGAAGTAAACTGCGCCTGAAATAAAAAAGCCGGGTACGGGCCTTTGCCCTTGCCCGGCTTTTTTACGCCGTAAAATCGATCTTACCCGAACAGCATGGTCACTTCGTGCGTATCGCCGTGCCGCTCGATGCTGATATCGTCGCAGGCCCGCTTCGCCAGGTTGATCATGTTGGCGTTATAGGACTGGATTTCGGCGGTAAAGCCCCGCAGGCCGCGCTTCTTCGCCTGTTCCATGAGCCTGAGCTGCATGGCGGTACCAATTCCCTTGCCCTGCCAGCCCGGCGCCACCATGTAGGCGACTTCCGCCATGTTGGCGGAATGGTTAACAAAGTAAAACGCGCTGCCTATAATGGCTTCTTTCTCCTTGGCGCCGTACAGCACCAGGAAGGCAACCTCGCTTTCCTGGTCCACATTGCACAGGCGCTGCGCCTCGGCATCGGACAGATGGCTCAGGCGCCGGAAAAAGCGCGTGTATAGATCCTCCTTGCCCATGACCCGGAAAAATTCCTGCAAGGCCGGCGTATCGCCGGCCCGTGTCGGGCGGATCAGCACGGTTTTCTGATCCCTCAGGAGCAGGCGCCGCCCTTCCCGGTCCGGCGCGGCGCCGGACCTCTTGAGCGACACTCCCTTTTCGACATAGCCGAGCTTCCTGGCCTCTTTCATCAGTTTGGCGCGGAAATCCGGGTGGGCGATCCGGATCAGCGCGAGCGTTCGTTCGCGTATGGATTTGCCGAACAGGTAGGCAGCACCGTACTCGGTGACCACATAATGCACGTCGGAACGCGCAACGGTTACGCCGTCCCCCCCCGACAACAGCGGACGGATACGCGACGCCTTGCCGTCCTCCGTCGTGGAGGTCAGGCAAATGATAGGCTTGCCGCCGGGCGACAGCGCCGCGCCCCGGATGAACTCCACTTGGGTCGTCACCCCGCCGCAAAACTCGCCGGCAAACTGGTCGGTGCAGACTTGCCCGGTCAGGTCCACCGCGCAAGCCTGGTTCACCGAAACCATTTTGTGCTGCCCGCCGATGGTATGGGTGGCACTGACGCGCTCGATCGACTGAAATGAAAACAGCGGGTTGCCGTCGATCAGGTCGTAAAGCCGCCGCGTACCCAGGCAGTAACTGCCGACAACCATGCCCCGGTACTGGCTTTTGTAGCGACCGGTCACCACCCCCTTTTCCATCAACTCGACCAGGGCATCGGTAACGACATCCGTATGAATGCCCAGATCGCGCCGGTCGCCGAGATACCGGAGCGTCGCCTGCGGCAGGCGGCCCAGCCCGATCTGCAAGGTGGAGCGGTCTTCGACTATGCGCGCGACGCGTCGGGCGATCCGCTCGGTCACCTCGTCGTCAGGCACAACGGGCGCTTCGATAATTGGCGCGTCATGCCAGACCATGCGGTCGAAGCGACTGATGTGGACAAGGCTGTCCCCGGTGGTGCGGGGCATGTTGGGGTTGATTTCGGCCACGACGCGCCGGGCGTTCTGGACCATCGAGGCGGTCACGTCAACCGAAACACCCAGGCTCGAATAGCCGAATTCGTCCGGCGGGGAAACCTGGACGAACGCCACGTCGATCGGGATGCGCCCGTTTTCGACGAGGCCGGGCACCTGCGACAGGGAGACGGGGATGTATTCGGCCAGCCCCTTTGCGACCGCAATACGCATGTCGCTGCCGACAAAGAAACATTTGTGCCGGTACCGCGTAGAGGGTTTGCCATCCTTGTGCGGCATCGCGCCATCGGTCAGAAAATGGAAAAGGGCCACATCGGGAGGTGGTTCGGCCAGGTTTTCCAGCGCCGCGCACAGCGAACGGGGGGTTGCGCAGGCCGTGCCGAGATAGATATTGTCTCCGGCCTGAACCGTGGCAACCGCCTCCTTCGCCGAAACCACCCTGGACTCATGTCCCGTCAGGGCGGGATACATAGAAACGATTTTTGCTAGTTCCATTGCCTGGCTTCCCCTCTCTAAACTCCAGATCGAAGATAAAACCCAACCTAACCGCTCAAATCATATTATGTTTATCCCGGCCTGTCTGCCTGCTTTATGCCAGCAAGCTTTCTATTTCAACCGTTCGGGTATGAAGGCGATCTCGTCGCCCTCCTTGATCGCCGTCTCCGGAGCAGCCGGCTGCCGGTTCAACATCACCGCCACCTGGCCCCCGGCCAGCGCTTTCCAGCAAGCGTCATCGCGGCGGCCCAGCCAATCGATCAAGGCTTTTACAGTGCCCACCGTGGACGGCGGCACCACTTGTTCCGAGGTACGCCCCAGCGTTTCTGCCAGTTGCGCGAAATACATCAGTTTTACCATCGTGTTTCCTCTGTTGCAGTGCTTTATAATAGGTTTTCCGTTGCCCAGAAGTCTACCACGCCATGCCCCAGTCCTTTCTTGCCGGCCTCAACCCCGAACAGCTTGAAGCCGCCACCCTGCCGCACCAGTCGGCGCTGATCCTGGCCGGCGCCGGCAGCGGCAAGACGCGGGTGCTGACCAGCCGCATCGCCCACCTGATCCAGACCGGCCAGGCCAGCCCCTCGGGGATACTGGCCGTCACCTTCACCAACAAGGCTGCCAAAGAAATGCTGACGCGGCTGGGCGCGATGCTGCCGATCAACACTCGCGGCATGTGGATCGGCACTTTCCACGGCCTGTGCAACCGCCTGCTCCGCGCTCACCACAGCGAGG